>JBAXLU010000082.1:0-1018 GCA_037134695.1 Candidatus Nomurabacteria bacterium | reverse complement strand
GTTGAGGAGTTGAGGAGTTTACCATATATAATATGGATTAGGGGATACACAAAAAAAGCGGCAGTTAAAATAACTACCGCTTGGTTTATGACAATATTGCTGGATCTAGAAACTAAAATGGGGATAGGGGAAATGCTGATCATCCAATACCCTTGGTGAATCGTCGCTTGGGATCATCTTGAACAAAGGTGCTACAGACGGATTTCCGGGATATTTTTTCCCATCAAATTTGATGCTATGTGGTTTACCTGCACTCGTGATCACGAGGTCTTTCCATCCATTCGTTTTTTGCTTTTCAACAACTACCGGATAATCAGACACAGAGAATACATTGATCAGGCTACCATCATGATTTAACAGGTAGATGGTACATCCACCAGTTCCACAGAAATAGGTACCGCTAAAGCCTACAAAGATCTCCTTCTGACCATCATCATTCAGGTCGAGCTCAGAGAAAATGAATTTCCGGTCATTAACAGACATACTGGCCAGGTCGTTTTTAAGCAATGTACCCACCAATGCATTCCTAATAATGTCGGCGGTAGCTTTGCTGCTCGAATTTTCGGGATACCTTTCTGCAGGGATACTGTCAGTAGGATCCGGGTCTTCCATTTTATTTGCAGCAGCATTTGTTACCGTAGCTGTATCTGCTTTTTTTGTTGTGTCTGTTGCAGGTTCATTATTAGTACCTGCGTTGTTACAAGAGATCAGGATTAAGCTAGTTAATACTGATAAAACCAAAGTTCTTTTCATGTTTTTGTTAGATGTTAAAATAAAATTGTTTTTTTTATTGCGCAATTGGGTGCAAATTATGTACCGAATAATAGTTGAAGAAAAAGAACAATTTGTTTTAACAATTATCTAACGAATAGCGGAGGAGGTGACGTTTAAAACGTTTAAAACGTTTAAGGGTTTAAGTCGTTTAAGGTTGGTTGAGGAGTTGAGGAGTTGAGGGGTTTAGGTGTTTAGGAGATTCCGTTAGCTTTATAGTTCCCATCTCGAATGAACCTCCCACTGC
>JBAXLU010000081.1:0-1055 GCA_037134695.1 Candidatus Nomurabacteria bacterium | reverse complement strand
ATACATAAGAGACGAGGAATACAAGGAAACAGAAAACTAGATGAAAAAATAGAGCAAGAAATTGTTGAAATAATACGTACAAAGTATCATGATTTTGGACCCTTGATGGCAAGTGAAAAACTAAGAGAAATTCATAAAATAATCCATGATACAGAAACAATACGAAAGATAATGATACGCCATAAAATATGGATACCAAGAAAAAAGAAAAAGTATGAATATCATCCATGGCGAGATCCAAGGGAAAGATATGGAGAGTTACAACAATTTGATGGATCATATCACAATTGGTTTGAAGGAAGAAATCTAGATATTTTAGAAGCATGTTTACTCCTCTCAGTAGATGATGCAACAGGACAAATTACCCATGCAGTATTTGAGTCAAATGAAGGAATAGATGCCGTATTTAGATTTTGGATAACATATATTAAAAAACATGGAATCCCAGGAGCAATATATCTTGATAAATTTTCAACATATAAAATCAATCATAAATGTGCAGAAGACAATAGTGAGTTAATGACCCAATTTCAACGAGCCTGTGGAATCATAGACTTAGAGATAATCCATGCAAATAGTCCACAGGCCAAGGGACGTGTTGAGAGAACATTTAAGACACTTCAAGATAGATTAGTAAAAGAATTACGATTACACAAGATTCAGACAATAGCTGAAGCAAATGAATTTTTACAAACAATATTTATTCCATGGTTTAACAAACGATATGTCAAACAACCTAAGAGTAATGACAATATGCACAGATCACAAGAACCAATTAAGAATAACCTCGAACAGATCTTTTCTAAACATTCACAAAGATCTGTTAATCCTGATTATACTATTCAATTCAAAAATACATGGTATCAGTTAAAAGAAATTCAACCTATTACTGTATATAAATCTGATCGTGTGATAGTAGAACAACGAATTGATGGAACAATCCATATTAAGTATAAAGACTACTATTTGAACATGTTTGTATTACCTGAGAGACCAAAAAAACAACGTACTAACCCACTCATATTAACAACGCACAGGCTGAATTGGAAGCCTGC
>JBAXLU010000080.1:0-1056 GCA_037134695.1 Candidatus Nomurabacteria bacterium | reverse complement strand
TAATATTTTGTAACTTTGATGGATGCAAAAGAACAGACAACAATTGAGTTTTTCCGCTATAGCGTTATCTAAAAGGAAACTGAAAAGTCAATTTTTTGACCAAATAAATATTCTTCTCGAATGGAATGCGATAGAGAAAGAAATTCTGAGGTATTACTCTAAGGGATTTAGCGTAGATGGTCGCCCATCTTACAGCGGTTTGTTACTTTTCAAAATGTCGCTACTGCAAACGTGGTATGGCTTGAGCGATTATGAAGTAGAAGAAAAAGTAAATGACACTTTGAGCTTCATGCAATTTGTAGGCTTAACGATAGAAGATGATGTTCCCGACCATTCGGTATTGAGCCGTTTCAGAACTGAGTTGACAAAGAAAAATGCCTATGAAAAACTAATGAACCTCATCAACAAACAATTAGAAGAGAAAGGAATCTTATTGAAGAAAGGCGCTATTGTGGATGCAAGCATTACCGACAGTCCCCGTAAGCCAAGAGGCAAGAAAGAATATGAAATTGTAGAAGATAGAAAAGAGGAAGAAGCAACCTCGCAAAGTGAAGCATCAAAAGAGGCAACCCTAAAACCAGTGATTGTAAAAACCCAAAGTCATGTGGACACTCAAGCAGCATGGATTAAGAAAGCAGGCAAATTGCACTACGGGTATAAAAAACATGTTGCCACAGATGAACAAGGATTAGTAAGAGCAATCATCACCACATCAGCCAACGAAAGCGACATGAACCATTTGGAAGACGTAGTAGCAAAAGCAGGGCTCGAAAAAGGATCAAGAGTAAGAGCCGACAAAGGATACAGCAGCAAAGACAACAGAAAATACCTAAAAGAAAAAGGATTAAAAGATGGCATCATGCACAAGGCACTCAAAAACAAACCACTTACAAACCATCAGGCTCGGTTCAATAAATTAGTAAGCAAAGTAAGATACAAAGTAGAGCGAACCTTCGGCAGCATTACCCGATGGTTTAAGGCATCAATAGCCAGATATGTAGGGCAAGCAAAGACACATACCCAACACCTAATGGAAGCCATAGCCTATAATTTATA
>JBAXLU010000079.1:0-1072 GCA_037134695.1 Candidatus Nomurabacteria bacterium | reverse complement strand
TTGGCCGGGCTGGACGGAAGTCTATTTCCCAGCCTTCGCAAATACTCGGTCGTTATAGGCAAATTTGTAAATACTAATCAAACGACAATATTATGATTGATAAATTAATGAACCTACCAAATCCTCTTCAAATTTTGATGGACCCAGCATCCATAATTGTAATAAGTATCTTTATCGTTCTCATGATTGCCGAAGAGTTATTTCCAGGCAGACCTTTACCAAAAATCAAATACTGGAAATTAAAAGGGATATTAGCCTTTGTAATTTATTTTTTCCTTTCAACCTATCTGCCGATGTTTTGGAATGACACACTTGCGCAATACCAACTCATTGATATGTCATTCTTGGGTGATTTTGGAGGAGCATTTGTCGCATTATTGATTTATGAATTTGGGGTATACATCTGGCATCGATCAATGCATAAAAGTAATTTTCTATGGCGGATATTTCATCAAATGCATCACAGTGCCGAACGTGTAGATACTTATGGTGCTTTCTTTTTTAGCCCAATGGACATGATAGGTTTCACACTCTTAACAAGCCTTGCATTGGTCGTAGCAGGCGGATTTACTGTTCAAGCAACAATTTATGCGATTTACGGAGCAACATTTCTGGCAGTAATTCAACATGCAAATATTAAGACACCGCAATGGATGGGATATATATTTCAAAGACCCGAATCGCACTCTGTTCATCATGCAAAAGGTGTTCATGCATTCAACTATTCGGATCTTCCACTTTTTGACATCATTCTAGGAACTTTCAACAATCCAAAAGAATTTGCAAGTGAGACAGGCTTTTATAATGGAGCATCAACACGAATTGTGGAAATGATGAGGTTTAAAGATATAAATAGTGATAGTAAAACATAGCAGGGAAATAAGTAAATCAGCCTATAACACGGGTTTGGCAAAAGTGGCGGTTCAGTGCTCCGCAGACACATTTGTGGTTAATCAAAGTTTGGTTCTCCGCATCAACATTTGTGGTGAAAATCGCCACCTTCGCCAAGCCCGAAAACGTTAGTGGCAATTAAACCAACCCTCTTTTCAATAGTCTAAAGTAAAAACTAGCA
>JBAXLU010000078.1:0-1101 GCA_037134695.1 Candidatus Nomurabacteria bacterium | reverse complement strand
GCATCATGCTAGTCCCGATAGCAATCGGGATCAGGTTAAAGGCTCCATTTATTTGAATATTATTTACGATATTTGATTTAATAGTTTTAAAAAACACGTGTAGAGTCTTTGATAAACAACTAAACACTAAATACCTCCATGCTTTCATCGCAACATACCATATCCCAATTTTCTAAACATTTGTTTTGGGATGTTAACCGCGAGCAACTTGACATACAACAGCATAAGCGTCAGGTGATTCAGCAGGTGCTTGAATATGGGTTACTATCAGATTGGTTATTGATCAGAGATATTTATGGCATCAAGGCAATAGGCGAGACATCCATAACATTCAGGCAAATGGATCCTAAGACATTAGTTTTTATTTCAGTTGTTACCGGAATTCCTAAAGAATCATTTTTATGTTATTCTACAAAACAATTGATTCCGGGACACTGGAACTTTTAAAAAACTTACTCGGGATCGATGCGTTTAAAAATCTGCGACTCGTAGGAGGTACTGCATTGGCATTACAAATTGGGCATCGTAAATCAGTTGATCTCGATCTGTTTGGTGATGTCATACTCGATGAAACTGTTTTTTCTGAAACTTTATCAGGACTGGATAAATATATTTGGCTTAAAAAAACGCCCAGTATTAATATTTTCTCGATTCAAGACATTAAGGTTGATTTTGTAAAATATACATATCCCTGGCTTGAAGAAATCAACACAACAGATGGTCTCCGACTTGCAGGCCTTTCAGATATTGCTGCTATGAAGCTGGCAGCCATTACCGGCAGAGGTTCAAAAAAAGATTTTATAGATATTTACTTTCTGTTACAGTATTTCAGTTTACAACAAATGCTTGAATTCTATAAAAAGAAATATGCTGATGGCTCAGAATTTCTGGTGCTTAAGAGTATCATATATTTCGACGATGCTGAAAAGGAATTATCTCCTGATATGTTAATAAAAATAGATTGGGCGGATATAAAGTCTCATATTTTGAAAAAGCACAAGGAATATTTGGCTGGATTGTAATTTTAGTAGGATCAGTATCACAAACGCTCATATTTCGTTTAAACGTTTAAGGGTTTAAGTCGTTTAAGGTTAGCGAGAC
>JBAXLU010000077.1:0-1221 GCA_037134695.1 Candidatus Nomurabacteria bacterium | reverse complement strand
AATGTAACACTTTTCTCACAGATATTGAAATATATACCAAGTGAAATATTCCAACAAGCAGTAAAAAAATATTCTACTGATAAACATTCCAAAGGAATTACCAGCTGGTCACATATGGTGTCGATGCTATTTTGCCACTTTGGAAAAGCCCATTCAATAAGAGACATTAGTTATGGGCTGCGCTCCATCACCGGAAATGTGAATCATCTTGGAATTATGGAAAGAGTTCCCAGTCGATCAAGTCTTTCCTATATCAATGGACACAGGGATTGGCGAATGTTCAGAGAATTTTATTATTCGTTAAAAGAACATTTTCAAAAAGAAGGAAAACATTTGCAGCGTAAAAAGTTTCAAGATATAAACAGGAAAATCTATATGCTGGATAGTACTATAATCAGCCTGTGCCTAAAAGTGTTTGATTGGGCTACCTACCGAAGCGAAAAAGGAGCCATTAAATTACATACACTGCTTGATTATGATGGATGCCTGCCGTCCTATGTTTTTATGACTCCCGGGTCACAAAATGATGGAAAACATGCCGGTTATATGACACTTCCTGAGAATAGTGTTGTTGTTATTGATAGAGGATACCAATCTTTCAAGATGTTTGAGCAATGGAATAAACGCAATATATATTTTGTTACCCGTCTGAAAGACACAATTAAGTACAAGAGTGTAAAAGAACTTGATTTGCCGAATGGGGAGTCTGAACATATTCTCAGAGATGAAATCATTGAACTTACCGAGGAAGATTCCAGAGAAGATTATCCGGGTCAATTACGCCGTGTGGTGGTTTACGATGCAAAGGAAAAACGGACAATTATTTTGCTGACGAACAATTTAACTTGGACAGCAGAAACGATTGCCGAGTTGTATAAACAGCGTTGGATGGTGGAAATATTTTTCAAGGAACTCAAACAACACTTAAAAATCAAATCATTTATTGGACTCAACGAGAACGCTATGTGGATTCAGATTTGGACAGCAATGATAACTATCTTATTGCTTCGTATTATGAAGGAGAAGGCTCAATTTCCTTGGAATCTGTCTAATTTAGTGGCTTTTTTAAGGATTAATCTGTTTGTAAAGATAGATTTACAACTATGGCTCAATAAACCTTTTTGGTCGGATAACGAAATTAAATCTCAGTTGGAACAACTTGAATTATTTAACAGAGGGGATTGATTTGGGTTTTACATTTTTTATTTCGTTTTTACTTCT
>JBAXLU010000076.1:0-1238 GCA_037134695.1 Candidatus Nomurabacteria bacterium | reverse complement strand
AGAGCGCTTGCATGGCATGCAAGAGGTCGTCGGTTCGACCCCGATACTCTCCACATTACCGGTGTACGTCAAATTTTTGAACTGTACGCCGGTTTTTTGTTTGCCCAAATCCTTGTCTGTATTCATTATTAGAAGAATAGCCTTGTTTATTGAGGCGGTTCGACATTTTTCTTTAGAAAAAATAAGATTACCGGGAAAAGTCGAACCAATTAATTTACGCTTTACTTCTATATCTGCGCTTGCGTAAAACTCCCGCATATTTCCTAACAGGTCTATTCCCTTCTTCAGGTATCGGGTATAATCAGAATCGGTATCCTTGCCGGCAGCGGCTTCCGATTTTAAAGTGGAGATCATACCCTTATACCTGTTTAAGCTGTTGTTAAAAGTAGCTGCATCAATTTTACCATCTGCTAGGTTATCCTCCGAATTGTTTATCCTTAATTCAAGTTGCCTAATCTCATCTTCTATTTTTGCCCGTGGTCTTTTTTTTGAATCGCTTCCTTTAAGCAGGTTTCTGACAATAGTGTCGTAAAGTATTTTGGCATTTTTCTTAATTGATATTTCATCTAAAATACTTTCAATTCTTTTGTGAACCTCTTCAGCCCTTATTCGTACTTTACCGCAATGATTACAATGGTAATAAAAGTGCTTGACACCCGATCTGCCTTTGGAGGCGCTACCTGTTAAATGGTTACCACAGTTGTCACAATCCAGTAACCCCCTTAATGCTAACTCTGCTTTGAAACTTTTAGCATCCACTTTCTTTTTTGCCTTTATGTTACCTGCTAATATATCCTGAACTTTTTCAAACATTTCTGCTGATATAATAGGTGTATGTATACCTTTTACATAATACCCGTCACTCTTTGTATCGCCGGTTACATAGATCAGCCCTTTATATACAGGGTTTCTTATCATTGCTGAAAAAGTGGATTCGCTAAAATAAAAGCCTTCTTTATTGATTTTATATCTTATTTCAGATTGCTTTTCACCTAATGAGAGGGCAGTAAATATTTTCTTAATTATTTCACTTTTTGCATTTGGTATAAGTATGGATTTGTTCGTGCCTTCCTTTACATTACTATATCCATAAGGAGCAGGTCCAAGCCATCTGCCGGCAGCTTTTGCCGCACGTACACCTTCGGTAATTTTTATTGACCTTCTACGGTTGTCTACATCCGGGAGCGAGAGGAAAACTCCCAGAATTAAGAGGTTTTCAGGTACAGATAGGTCTAGGG
>JBAXLU010000075.1:0-1255 GCA_037134695.1 Candidatus Nomurabacteria bacterium | reverse complement strand
TGCCTCTGCCCCAACGCCAATCTCTACATCGAAAACAAGCTTCCGCCAATCGAGTTGTTGCTTAAGCATGATGCTACCATCATCCTTGGTACCGATAGTTATGCCAGCAATGGGCAGTTGAATATATTGGAAGAGATCAAGACTATTCAACAAGAAAACTCCTTCAACATTCCAACTGCAACCATATTACAATGGGCTACCCTCAATGCTGCTACAGTATTTGGATGGGATGATGAGCTAGGAAGTTTCGATACTGGTAAGCAGCCGGGTATTGTGCATATTGATGGGCTGGATGGGGTTAAAACCACTAAAGATTCTGTAGCGAGGAGGGTAACTGTTTAGTTTATTTAATTCGAAGAAACTGCATAGCAGTTGGCAGTTGGCAGTTGGCAGTTGGTCCCGAAAGCTTTCGGGAGCAGTTGGCAAAGGACCTCGGCACGCAAGTTACATTTCAGCCTCCAACTTTTCACAAAAACTACTGCATTCTAAATTTGTTAATTCGTGAGTTTGATTGCAACCCTGAAATAATTATTGGTGGCTCCCAGCAGTTCATATTTTATATAAAAACTTCTGCAGAATATTTCGAATGCCGAGAATTCATCATTGGGCACAAAGAACTCATCGAATATGATGATATCGTCTTTTTTCAGGAAAGGCCTTAACGTGGTAAGTACATACAGGGTAGAACTGAACAGGTCGGCATCAATATGAACTATTATCTTTTTATTGGAATTTAATTGGCCAAGAAATCCGGGAAGGGTATCCTGAAATAAGCCTTTTACAAACTGTACTCTTGTATCAGGAATATTGGGTATGGTTGCATCAAAATCTCCTTTTTTATAATCGCCCCAGCTTTCGGGCAATCCTTCAAATGTGTCGAATCCATAAAATGCTGATTCAATATTATTGTTACAAGACAGCCACCATTTTATTGAATCACCCTTGAACACACCAAATTCAAGATAAAGCAAGGGTTGGTTGGAGATATTGTTTTCATTAACGAATTGATACAGATCCTCGCGATACAAAAAGTTTAAATGTTTTTTATTTTTTTCTGTTTTGTTGTCCGAAATCCATTTTGATAACTTAAGTGTGTTTGACAACAGAAGGCTTGGCCGAACTAAAAAATAAAAGATCCGGTGAAGCTGGAGTTTAAGTAAAAAATTTTTACAGCTTGTTTTGAAATTTGAAAACATGGTTATTTTTTAAAGATCAGTGAAATACGCTCACAACAGATTTTATTTGGCTTTCCCCA
>JBAXLU010000074.1:0-1294 GCA_037134695.1 Candidatus Nomurabacteria bacterium | reverse complement strand
GGGTACTTCTAAAAACTGATTTATAGATATATATTTTCATAACTCTTTGATATTTATTATCTTTACTGTGTAAAAACACGTAAATGAATGAAAAAATTTAAACGCCATAGAGACTACGGATTTTTCGATCAAGATATTCGTTTGAGCAAATTAAGCCAACTTGGTGACCCATTGGAAAAACTGAATGCCGGAGTAGATTTTGAACTGTTTCGTTCTCTTTTGGAAAGCAATCTACATAAGCAGTCTAAAGCTCCAGGAGGTCGTCCACCTTACGATTATGTACTGATGTTCAAGATATTAATCCTTCAACGTTATTATAATCTGTCGGACGAACAGGTTGAATATCAGATAAACGACCGGATGAGTTTTATGCGTTTTCTTGAACTTACTATTGCCGATGACATTCCCGACAGTCGTACTGTATGGGCTTTTCGTGAACAATTAATCAATTTGGAACTGGTTGAAAAGCTTTTTGATTTATTTTTAGTTCAGTTGGAAAAACTCAACTTGATAGTAAATCAAGGCAAAATAATCGATGCCAGTTTCATTGAAGTTCCCAAACAACGAAATACAAAAGCGGACAATGACACCATCAAAGGCGGTGATATACCTACTTCTATTAGTGAAAAACCTCATCGCAAAGCACAAAAAGACACCGATGCACGTTGGGTACAAAAGAATAATGTCAACTACTTTGGGTACAAGAACCACGTCAAGTCAGATGCAAAAAGTAAGCTCATTACCAAATATATAGTGACTGACGCTTCAGTTCACGATTCACAAGCAACAGATAAATTGCTCGACGAAAAGAAAGACAAGGGCGAACCCTTTTATGCAGACAGTGCTTATGCCGGTGAACCACAAGAAAAAATCATAGCCGACAAAAAAATGATTAATCAAGTGTGTGAAAAAGGTTACCGAAACAAACCTTTGACCGATGATCAAAAAACAAACAATACTACTAAATCACGTACTCGCTCACGCGTTGAACATATTTTTGGCTTTATGGAAAATAGTATGAATGGAATGTATCTCTACAATATCGGCATCAAACGTATTTCCGCCTTGGTTGGGTTAATGAATTTGACCTACAATATGTTCCGCAAACTACAGTTACAACCGGTTTTATAAGACAAACATACCCACTAAACAAATAGTTAAAACTATAAATACCTAATAATCAACATATAAACCAAAACAATAACTAAGCAACAGGTAAACCTAAACAAATACATCCTCAAAAAAATGACATTAAATTAGCTTTGAGAAAAATAAGTAGTTTTTAGAGGTTGCC
>JBAXLU010000073.1:0-1312 GCA_037134695.1 Candidatus Nomurabacteria bacterium | reverse complement strand
ACCCATTCGGGTTAACAATGACGGGTATATCTTCTAAAGCTTTAAATGGTATATCTGAGAACAAGAAGAAGTTTAACGGTATTGAGTTAAATAGTGACTTTGATTTAAATGTATATGATGCATTTTACAGAACGCTTGACCCTCAAATAGGAAGATTCTTACAAATTGACCCGAAGATAGAAAGTGCAGATGCATGGTCTCCCTATTCCGCGATGCTGAATAATCCAATAAGATACATGGACCCATTGGGGGATTCTACTATTCCTGGTGCTGGATTCTGGGCGAATGTTGGTAACGGAATTGCTGATGGTTGGGAAAGTACTAAAGGTTTTGTAAAAAGCCTAGAAACTACTAAGGGCTGGAATAATCTTGCCATAGGATTAAATAATATAAATCCGATGGGTGTGATGACACCCGAGAAATTACAATCGCAAGTCCAGACTAGCGCAGCAATTGTAAATGGGGTAAAGAATATACCCAACATGACTAAAGATGATTGGGGGCATGGAGTGGGTTTTGGATTAGAAAAAACAGCAGAGGTTTTAATAGTTTCCAAAAGTGCAGGACTCGTTGGTGATATTATGCAAGGAGCCAAAACACAAACAGTCTTTAGAGTTTTTGGTGGCGATGCAAAAGCAGAAGGGTTTTCTTGGACTCCAAAGAATCCTAATTCAGTAAGCAATTTTAGGGATGAAGCTGGCCTACCATCAGGTGGCGCGAGTGGCTCTAATAACACCGGACAATTTGTTATAGAAGGTACTGTTAAAAATAGGAATATTATTTGTCAACGAGCAGCAGTGCCTTTAGATGGGAATAAAGGTGGTTTACTTGAATTTGTAATAAACCCAAAAAACGTTAATATCAAAAGAGTTTCAGGAGTTAATCCACATTTTTAGTTTATGAATAATAAGTATTTTGGAATGACAGTAAATGAGCGTCTTTATCTAAGTGGCTTAATGGATGAATTTGATATAGCTGTAAAGGATAAAAAGATTGACAAAGTTATTTCAATCCTAAAAAAAGTTGATCTTGAAGACGAAGGAACAGTTAATTCAATTTTAATGCACTTTGGATTAAAGCTTCCTTCAGAATAAGGACATTCAACAAAAATATAACAACAATCCTTTAGTAACCTAGAGTTTGTGTATTCTATTTTTACGAATTGTAAATGTAGTAAATAGTATTTAGCGTCCTAAAAAAGTGTTCGTTATTCAGCGTCAGCAATTAGAAACACCAAGTTCTTTGAACCCTTTGTGAATTTCAGTGAAGACTCAACACATTATAACTCATTCGGGTTAACAATGGCGGGGAT
>JBAXLU010000072.1:0-1341 GCA_037134695.1 Candidatus Nomurabacteria bacterium | reverse complement strand
AAGCGTGGGTAGCGAATGGGATTAGATACCCCAGTAGTCCACGCCCTAAACGATGTTCTCTCGCTATAATGAGTATCGACCCTCATTGTGGCTTAGCTAACGCGGTAAGAGAACCGCCTGGGAAGTACGATCGCAAGATTAAAACTCAAAGGAATAGACGGGGACCTGCACAAGCAGTGGATTATGTGGTTTAATTCGATGGTAAACGAAGAACCTCACCAGGATTTGAAACTCACGTGAAAGCCTAAGGAAACTATGGCCCTCGCAAGACACGTGGACAGGTGATGCATGGCCGTCGTCAGTTCGTGGTTTGAACTGTTCCCTTCAGTGGGGTAACGAACGCAACCCTTATCGTGTGTTACAAGTGTCACACGAGACTGCCCCGTAATTTGTTCAGAAGAACAAATTACTAGTTAAAAGTTTTTAAAGTTCATAAAGTTAAAAGTGAATGCAATTGCATCCACTTTACAAACTTTATAACTTTTGACTTTATGAACTAGTAATTTATTCACTTGTGAATAAATTACGGGGAGGAAGGAGAGGATGACGCCAGGTCAGCATGTCCCTTTGACATCCTGGGCTACACACATAATACAATCGCATAGACAACGGGTCGCGACGGGGTAACCCTGAGCCAATCCTTCAAACTATGCGCCAGTTCAGATTGTGGTCTGCAACTCGACCACATGAAGCCGGAATTGCTAGTAATCGCGGGTCAGCGAAACCGCGGTGAATACGTTCTCAGGTCTTGTACTCACTGCCCGTCAACTCAAGGGAGCCGGGGGCACCCAAAGGCTTGGCTTGTCCAGGACTAAGGTGAATTCGGTGACAGGGAGTAAGTCGTAACAAGGCACGGCTAGCGGAAGCTGGTCGTGGATTAATTCAATGTGAAATTGTTCTACATACGTTTTAGTACGGTGTACGAATCTTGTCGATTATTTAGTTTTAGATATGGACTTAACCGGTGATCCATAACACCAGTTCGCGTTACAGCGAAACGTAACAAAAATCTCGAAAGAGTTAGAGTGTGACAAAAGAAAGGTAAATCTTTTGTATTATATGTAATGTTTTCACTTTGATTACAAAGTGCGCGGACTTTCGCAGAACAAACACGGAAGGTCGCGGAAAATAAATCCTATCTCATAATAGGGGTTGTTTTGTATTTTGTATCTATCTAAAATCTACTGTCTACTTTCTACAATCTACCCTGAAACCCAGAGAGAGGATTTTTGTTTTATGATAAACTTGGTCTATGAACAGGTTGGAACAACCGCAATCGATAGAAAATATTGAACAAAAACCTAAATCAAGGAAAATTTTACGTAAAAAGAAATTAGAAGA
>JBAXLU010000071.1:0-1359 GCA_037134695.1 Candidatus Nomurabacteria bacterium | reverse complement strand
CGTGTTGCATGATTGATAGGTGTTACCGAAACGGAAAAGGAAGTGAGGTGGTTTGATACATTGCATGATATAGTATTGTTACCGAAAATATTATCAATTTCGGACAAAACATACTATGTCACCAACCAGCACTAAGGAATATTTAAGAACCATTCAGACACGATACAAAAAAGTCATCACTAAAAAAGAAAAAACACTCATAATAAATGAAGTGATTGAGGTGCTTAAGATGCATCGTAAAAGCACAATACGAGCACTGAAACGCAGACCCATTCGATACATCCGCAAAGTAAAAGGAAAACAAGAGATATACACTCAAGATTTAATCATGCCACTCAGTATCATATGGCGCGTAGCAGGAAAACCATGTTCAAAACGATTGGTAACACAAATGAGTGAACTGATAAATAAACTCAAGGAATGTAATGAAATCAAGCTATATGGAAAGCAGGAACAACTCTTACGCAATATGGGTTCATCTACCATAGATAAGTTACTCGAAGGAGAACGAGATATATCAAAAAAAGAGTATGGAATATCAGGAACACAAACATCACCTTTACTCAAAAGTTTAATACCTATTCGTGTATATTTTACAAAAGAAGAATATGCAGAGCCTGGACATGGAGAGATGGACTGCGTACTACATTGCGGAACGAGTTTATCAGGTGTATATGCTGAGACTCTTAACATACTAGATATTTCAACTCATTGGAATGAGAAGAAAATATTCTTAAAAAAAACAAAAAGAAAGATAATAGGTACTTTTCACGAGCTATTAAAACAGTTTCCATTTTTACTCATTTCTATTGATTTTGATAATGGATTTGAGTTTGTAAATTGGGATCTAAAACATTACTGTGAATCACATAACATAGAATATACAAGATGTCGATCATATCACAAAAATGATCAAGCACATATAGAAGGTAAAAACTATCAATCAATTCGAAAAGTAGTGGGATATGACAGAATTGATGATGCATATATTATTACACTAATAGATAATATTTATCAAAATGAACTCAGACTTCTTACTAATTTTTTCTATACAACAATGAAATTACGAGAAAAACAGAAGACCAAAACAGGTAAAATTATCAAAAAATATGAACGAGCTAAGACACCATATCAACGAGTGCTTGAATCTGATACAATACCTCAATCGACAAAAGATGGATTAACTGCCCAATATCAGACTCTTAATCCTGCAAAATTACAACGAGATTTAAGTAAAAAATTAGACAATGTTTATCGACTTATGAAGCAGAAAAAATTAGGTAGTTCGGTAACAGAGCTATATCATGCAACACCCTTACCTGATTCCGCGTTGGGTAACACTTAATTCCATGCAACTCG
>JBAXLU010000070.1:0-1386 GCA_037134695.1 Candidatus Nomurabacteria bacterium | reverse complement strand
CCGAATGGGTTATAATGAACTCTGTATATACCAAAATTCACAAAGGATTCAAAGAACTTGATTTATCTATTTGCTTACGACGAATGACGAACACCTTTTTTACACGGATTTAATTAAACTAAAATAAAAACGCAATTGTCAAATTATGTAGTACTATTACAATTCCTTTAATAATTTAATTGTGCATATAAAAGATGGATTTTATATTATTATCTCACCTGAAAGAAAATTAGACCTGTAGCTATTTAAAGGGGGTAGTTCGCTCTCTGTACCTTGAATATTTTTATCAAATACCATTCGAATTGGATAAACTCCCTTGAATTTATTTTTGAAAGCTTTTTTATCTTCTTCATTTTCAAATTTACAAACAAAGTATTGTGCGTTTTCACCTCTTACTTTAATAATAATTTCGACAAAAAGCAAAAATTGTGGACCAATTTCCTTAACAATAGTTGCATTAATAGCCGACTCAGTTCCGGATTCCCAAGGCTCTAATATGTTTAGTTTATACTTCATATTACTCTCCAGTGTTTTTTAATATTTTTACTTTTACTACCTTAGCTGGGATATTTCCGGTGGCTGTTCTTTCCAGTCCCCCACCTGGCATAGTTTCTGTTGGTTTAATTTTTGTCGGTTTTGAAAAAATCCCTTTAGGAACCTCCATAGTAACTTTTACTTTTGGAGTATTATCTAATGCCAATCTTTGCCTTACTTTCTTTGCATCATTTCCTATAGCATCACTTACATAATGTGTTCCTTCTCGACCGCCTCTAATCAGACCTATATCTTTTGTTGCCTTGAGTTCATCATTGGACATTGCTCTTTGTACTAATTCCGTTTCTTTTACCTCAAATCCTAATAACCTCAGAGCCATTTTTCCTTCTCCCTCACCTTCTATAAAGGTAACAGGGTTAGCTAAAAAGTCATTGGCTGTTTGTTGAATTACAGTATTACCTGATCCCCAATTTGCTTTAGCATTTTCTGCAAGAGTATTTGCTGCACTTTTTACCCAGTCTATATCTTTACCGATATTAACTTTAGCGCGATACCCCATTTCACTTGTAAAATCTGTTATAGAATTCCAAATTCTTGAAAGTAAACCGGGAGGATCTTTTGGGCCAGGACCATCATCAGGATCGTCTCCTAATGGATCACTTTTCAATATCGGGTTATTTGCCATTGAAGAATATGGCGATACTGTTTCTTGCCCTTCTATTTTAGGGTCTATTTGTAAGAACCTTGCTGTTTGCGGGTCTAAGTCTCTATAAAAAGCTTCATAAATATTTAAATCAAGGTCACTGTCAAATTCAATACCATTATACTTCTTTTTATTTTCTAAACCACCTGCCGCTTTACTACTAATCCCCGCCATTGTTAACCCGAATG
>JBAXLU010000069.1:0-1442 GCA_037134695.1 Candidatus Nomurabacteria bacterium | reverse complement strand
ATTATGGACACTCTAGCAAACATGTTAAACGGGATTAAAAACGCCGGTCTTGTAAAAAAGACAAGCGTTACCCTTCCTCATTCAAAAATGAAAGGGGCGGTTCTTGAATTACTTAAAAAAGAAGGATATATCAAAACTTTCATCGTATCAGAGGGCATCAAGCCGACTGTTGAGGTGGTTTTGGAATATAAAGATAAAAGTCCACGCATAAATGGTGTGGAAAGAGTCTCAAAGCCTTCAAAGCGTGTTTATACAGGTGTAAAAGATATTACAGCTGTTAAATATGGTCACGGTACTTTGGTACTTTCAACACCAAAAGGTATTATTACAGGAAAAGAAGCCCGCAAGGAAATGGTCGGCGGCGAAATATTATTTAAAATCTGGTAACAATAAACGTATGAGCAGAATAGGAAAACAACAATTGAGTATTCCAGCAGGTGTCGAAGTTACTTTCGATGCCCATGCTGTACGTGTAAAAGGTCCGAAAGGGGAACTCGTAAGAGATCTTCGCGATGAAATCGTTTTCAAAACTGAAAACAATATAATCACTTCAGAACCTCGTCGTAATGACAAATTTTCTCGTTCACTTTGGGGAACATATATGTCTCATATTCAAAATATGATACAAGGTGTGGTTACTCCATTCGAGAAGAAGCTTTTAGTAGAAGGAGTTGGATTTAAATGGGAGGTTAAGGGAACAGATTTAAATCTTTCTCTTGGATTTTCTCATCCAGTAGTTATGAAAATTCCACAGGGAGTAACTGTAACTGCTGAAAAGAGTACACTTACAATTTCTAGTATTGATAAAGAGGCTGTCGGACTCTTTGCAAACCAAGTTCGTCAAATGAAGAAACCTGAACCATATAAGGGTAAGGGTATTCGTTATAGTGATGAAGTTGTACGCCGTAAGCAAGGTAAGAAGTCTGCATAATTAAGTAAAATTAAGGAATGAAATGACTATAATTTTCTTACCCAGTCACACATCACAAAATATATGAAAACAATATTAAATAATAAAAATATAATAGTGAAAAATAATTACATCGCTAATGCGGTGTGGCTGGGTGGAATTTTTTATAATCGCTTTGCTCTTTAAAAAATAACCATATGAAAACAAACATTAAAGCAGAAAAAAGAGAGCGTCTTCACAAAAAAATTCGTTCTCGAGTAACAGGAACAGCGGAAACTCCAAGATTGGCAGTATTTCGTTCTAACCGTTATATGTATGCACAACTTATCGATGACGTTAAAGGTGTGACTTTAGCATCAGCATCTGATCTTGGTTTGACTGATAAGATGACAAAATTGGCTCGCGCAACAAAAGTAGGTGAAAAGCTTGCTATTGCTGCAAAAGATAAAAAAATTACTACGGTCGTTTTTGATCGTGGCGGGTTCTCGTACCGTGGTCGAGTACAGGCATTAGCTGATGGAGCAAGATCAGC
>JBAXLU010000068.1:0-1454 GCA_037134695.1 Candidatus Nomurabacteria bacterium | reverse complement strand
CGTTATACAGAAGCGAAGATGTCTAAAGTTTCTATGGAGATGATGCGTGATATTGAAAAAGATACAGTGCTTATGGTGCCTAATTATGATGGTACAAAAAAAGAGCCATTCGTTCTTCCAACTGCGGTACCTAATTTACTTTTAAATGGAACTCTTGGTATTGCTGTTGGAATGGCAACAAATATTCCACCTCATAATTTAACTGAAGTTATAGAAGCAACGACACATTTAATAGACAACCCTCAAGCCACAACAGAAGATTTATGTGAATATGTTAAGGGTCCTGATTTTCCTGTTGGAGGAATTGCTTTTGGACAGTCGGACATTCGCGCTGCATTAGCAACAGGACGCGGTGGTGTAGTTGTGCGGGGTGAGGCAGAGATTTCTGAAACAAAAAATGGACAATTTCAAATAATTATCACAAGTATTCCATTTCGTGTTGTTAAAAGTAATTTAATAGAAAGTGTTGCTGACTTAGTACGTGAGAAAAAAATAGAAGGAATAAAAGGGCTTCGTGATGAATCCACAAAAGATATTCGTGTAGTTATTGATTTAAAGAGTGGAGCTCAGCCACAGAAAGTTCTCAACTATTTATATAAGCATACAGAACTCGAATCCACTTTCCACTATAACGTAGTGGCGCTTGTTGATGGTGTGCCACAAACTCTTTCATTAAAAGGTGCTCTTGAATCATTCATCGGTCACAGAAAAGAAGTTGTACGTCGTCGTACAGAATTTGATTTGAAACGAGCTCTTGAGAAAGAGCATATTTTGCTTGGTCTTAAAAAAGCACTTGATCATATTGATGAAATTATAAAGACAATCAAGAAGTCAAAAGATACACCGGATGCGCATGCTCAATTGATGAAGATTTTTAAGTTTTCAGATATTCAAGCAACTGCAATTCTTGAAATGAAATTACAGCGTTTAGCTGGTCTTGAAAGAAAGAAAATAGAGGAAGATTTGAAAGCAGTACAATTACTCATTGCAGAATTAAAAGCAATACTTTCTTCACCAAAGAAAATGCTTTCTATAATTAAAGATGAGCTAGCTGATATAAAGGCAAGATATGGAGATGCTCGTCGTACAAAAATTGTAAAGCATAAAGCAAAAGAATTTAATCCAGAAGATTTAATTGCAGATAAAGAAGAAGTGCTTGTGTATACTTCCGGTGGTTATGTAAAACGTACAGACCCAAGTGAATTCAGAACTCAAAAGCGAGGTGGTGTGGGAGTTGTGGATATGAATACAAAAGAAGAGGATTTCGTAACGATGTCACTCACTACTTCATCACATTCTGATTTACTATTCTTCACTGATAAAGGAAAGGCTTATCAAATAAAGATGTATGATTTGCCAGAAGGAAAACGTGCGACACGTGGAAAGAGTATTATGAACTTTATTCAATTAACTGATGGTGAAAAAGTTACGTCTATTCTTCCAATGCCAAAAGA
>JBAXLU010000067.1:0-1514 GCA_037134695.1 Candidatus Nomurabacteria bacterium | reverse complement strand
AGTTATTATACCCGTAAATAAAAGAGGTTGCATGAATTTGCAACCTCTTTTATTTTGAAGAAGATAAACATAGATCCTTGAACATTTTATTTAAATTGCCTGCATTATGATAGATAAAGTACATCAGCATTTTAGTGCTGTTTGTTTCTGGTTATCCATTCTTGCTTGTGAAGTTCAGCTATACAACGCATGAAAAAAAGCAGCCATCACTGGCTGCCCATAAATTATTAAACAGATCAATTATTTCCTATAAATCCTGAAAGACTGTATTCTGTCATTCCATTTATAAGAACTCAGGTTAAGTATTGATGTAGAAAATGTATAGCTCGACCCCCTGAATCTAGGCATGTCATATACCGTAACAACAAAACCGTTTGGAATATTGATGCTGGATACATTGCTATTTAAAGAAGCTCCATTGAAAGAAGGAAATTCTCCCTCACCAAATGACTGTTTGTCGCCCCTGTACCAGGAATCTGCATACATGATCACAGAATTAGTATTAATACCTGAGTTACCATTATTATTGTTATCATAAGTTCTCTCAACGATAATAGAAGAAGTTTTCCTCGCCCAATAGCCTGTAATGCAGCTTTTATCGTCCCTGAATTCAATCGATGGACCAGAAAACCCTCTATTTTCAAATAACACTACCCGATAACCTCTTGGAACGCGCAAAGAAGTTAGCACATCATTACGGATACCAAACTGGCCCACATCAAACCTACCCACTTCAAGATTGGCAGAAGGACCACGGTAATTACATTCTTCATAAACAGAAACTTTGTTATAGTTGATATTCCCGTTATTGTAATTATTATTGTTGTTATAACCTCCGTTATTATATCCGTTGTTGTTATTATTGTTGTACCCTCCATTGTAATTATTAGCGGCTACCACAATACTGGAAACCTGATCATTCCAATCCCTGTCTAAACAATATACATTGGCCGAAAAACTGGCTGAACGACCCCTGAAATTATCATCATAATAAATGGTTACGGTATATCCACTTGGAATATGCATAGATGATAAAACATCATTACCAATACCCAACTGATAGGCTCGGTAGCTTCCAGCAGGCAGGGTGGCACTAGCCCCTTTTAAATAACAATCTGCAAATATCACTACCTGATTTTCCAAATTGGGATTAACCCTGGCGGATACCGGTAATGGGTGTTTGTTTGATTTTAAATGACCCGGGTCTTTCGCTGAAACAGCAATCAACACTAATGGAGTCATTAAAACCATCAGAATTTTTTTCATAAAGTTTAATTTTAGTGTAAAGGATTTAGACTGTAAAATTAGATATAAATAATAAAGAATTCTAAAAAAAAGCTTATATTTCTATTAGCAAAAATCACTGTTTTTATTGCCCTACAGTTTAATTAACAATGATTATATCCGCAACAGAATATCTTCTTTTTATTCCAATATTCTTTGATAAAAATCAGCGTATTCAATGATTTTAATCACTTTTACGATATCCATATCCGTTTACTTTTATAGTACTA
>JBAXLU010000066.1:0-1568 GCA_037134695.1 Candidatus Nomurabacteria bacterium | reverse complement strand
GAGATGCTTGAGAAAATGTAAATGGGTTTATCTCAAATGGTTCGTGAGCCACGAACCAAGGCGAGGACATGATTATCCGAGCTTAATCCTTTTTTTTTTACTTTTATTTTTAAAAATGATTTGCAAAAATAATTGCAACTGTAAAACTGGTAAGTAACTTTATTGGTAAATACGGAAAGAACCTTGTGTGCTATCAGTCCGTTCTACTAATTTGCTATTACAACTGTCAGCATCGCTTGCATTTGATTCATTTCTTTTTATCTCCACACAATTCTTGTAACTGATAAAAACCCGTGAAAAAAACATAGAATCTTTTGGAAGATTACAGCCTTTGTATTTTATAATCTCCTTATTCTTATCGTTGACAAGCTTCAATAAATCTGAGTGTCCCAAAAACATTTGAATGGATACTCTTCCTTTTATGCCTTCTTCAATATTAAGTTTTTTAAACTCTGAGCTATCTTGTTCTTTAGCGGGAATAATATAGCACCTTGCTCCGTAAACTTCTGGGTCACTAAAAATAAAAGCATTGCCTGTATAGCTCCTGACATCATTAATGTGATTTTTATTTATTTGAACTACGGATTGCTTTCTAATATTCTGTCCACATGAGAATACGCTGATGACGCACAGATAAAGTAATGGAATGGATATATTTTTCATAGGTTATCTTTTTAGTTTTGTTTTACCATCTTCATACTTCTTATCTAAAGCGAGATTACTATAAATGCATTTTAGATTCGGATATTGAGGGAGTAATAATTCATACTGCCTTTTTGTAAACTCTATTATATTCTTATAGTGTAAGGTCGAAAGAGTTGTTTTACCATAAACTCCCATTATATCATTCTTATAATTGGTGTATGGTTTTCCTGTTGTTTCAGAATACCTATCTGACAAACCTAAAAGATGCAAACTCTCGTGTAAAACCGTGAAGTTATCCTTTCCAGAATTGTGTATTTCTCCTGTTTTTCCAGAAGGCTCAACATTGTACCTGCCGAAGAGTATGTAGTAACCAGGGTTTACATTTGAGACATCCCTTGGAAACACATTATCATTCTCTGGCTTCTTTGTAAAAGTCAGTAAATTCTCACCTAATTTAGAATTAAGCTCACTCGATTTTTTATTAGGGCCATAAACATATTGAACATCAAAACTAACTTCAACACCCTTTACTGTTTCTGTTTTGTAAATTTTTTGTGCAGCTTTTGTCAATTCTTCAGCCCGTTTTACACTGGCTCCGTCCCCTTGTATAAATATCTTTGCTGAAACTTTAATATTTGTTATTTTACCATCCTTATCCTTCTTTGCTGTAATTCCATAGTCATCCCCATCAGGGTCATTGTGGTAAATTGGATTTCCCCCAAAACATAAATATGGGCTTTCATTTATTTTAACTTGAGGATCAACATTCCATCTTCTGCCAACCCTGCTATCATATTCCCAAAATTCTGCTGTAGTTAAATTATCAGTTCCGTTAATTTCTATGCTTTTTTCTTGCCCGTTAAACCCACACCTGTAGCCACTTCCAGCGCTAAATTTGCGGCCAGGGGTTAGCATACCGAAAG
>JBAXLU010000065.1:0-1574 GCA_037134695.1 Candidatus Nomurabacteria bacterium | reverse complement strand
CCAAATATTTCTTTCTCTGCAACATATCCACCGAGAGACATCGCTATATCATCTAAAAATGTCGCACGACTCATTAATCTTCTTTCATCAAGTGGAAGCTTAAGTGTGTACCCTCCAGCATGCCCACGAGCAATAATAGAAATCTTATGTACTGGGTCAGCGGCAGGTAAACATGATGCCACAAGTGCATGACCTGCTTCATGATAAGCTGTTATCTTTTTCTCATTTGCAGATAATATATGACTCTTTCTTTCTGGACCGAGCATAACTTTTTCTATTGAACGGATTAAATCAAATTGAGCAACGGACTTTCTTTCTTCACGTGCTGCAAGTATCGCAGCTTCATTCATCAAACTATAAAGGTCAGCACCGGAGAATCCTGGTGTGCGTTCTGCAATAACAGTTAAATTAACATCCTCAGCAAGTGGCTTCTTTTTTACATGAACAAAAAGTATCGCCTCGCGATCAGCTCTGTCTGGTAATTCAAGCATGACACGTCTATCAAATCTCCCCGGTCGTAGTAATGCCTGATCAAGTACGTCTGGTCTATTTGTCGCAGCCATCACAATTAAATTCATATTTTGTTCAAAGCCATCCATCTCTACCAGTATTTGATTTAATGTTTGTTCACGTCCTTCACCTTGTCCACCAACAGATGGTGAGCGTGTGCGTCCAACTGCATCTATTTCATCAATAAAGATAATCGCTGGTGCTGATTTCTTTGCCATATCGAAAAGATCACGCACACGTGATGCCCCAACTCCAACAAACATTTCTTCAAATTCAGAACCGGACAAATGGAAAAATGGAACACCAGCCTCCCCTGCTACCGCGCGAGCAAGCATTGTCTTTCCAGTTCCTGGCGCACCCATCAGTAATACTCCTTTTGGAATCTCAGCTCCGATGTCCGTAAACTTTTTCGGCGCACGCAAAAATTCTACAATTTCCAAAAGCTCTTCTTTTGCTTCTTTTGCTCCAGCTACATCTTTGAAAGTTATTTTTTCTTTTGCATCATCTGGATAAATAATTTTCGCACGAGATTGTCCAAAAGAAAGAGCTTGAACATTTGCTCCTTTTATTCCACGAGCAAGCCACCAAATCATAAGTGCCAAAAATACAATCGGTAAAACAATAGGAATAAATGAAATCCAAACTGAAAGCCCACTATCTTTGTTTATAGTAATTGTAGTTGAGGCGAGAGTATTTGTACTAACTCCATAACTACGCAATGTTTCAATCAATGAAGCGCTCGCCTCTTTTTTACTCTGTACTTCTGTTTTATCTTTTTTAATTAAAGAAATTTGGTCTCCATCAACTGCAATTGAACTTACATTTCCCTCATTAACTAGTGAAGCAATTTGTGAGAGCGGTACTGTTGGAATAGTTTTCTTTTCTGCAAAATATGAATATGTCCATGAAATTACTACAAATATAATAAGTGTAGTAAAAAGCTGTTGCGAGAACCCAGCAGTCTTTTTCATAGCCCCTTTTATATTTGGAACCCTAAATTCTTTCCTTGTAATTCCTTCATTTTTCGATAATTTTGTATTCTTCATAGAAGACATTCTAACACA
>JBAXLU010000064.1:0-1578 GCA_037134695.1 Candidatus Nomurabacteria bacterium | reverse complement strand
TCTGTCGGCTGTCGCCGTGGATTATGGTGTGGTGGCTCTTCAAGGTGCGGTTGGGGGTATGGGTTTTGAGTTGTGGTATTCGATTGGCCCATATCTACAACATGAACCAATCGGTGGGCCAATTTTCAACTTTTTTTGAGTTCTTCAATCACCTCATGGAGAGGCACTGATGGTAGATCCTGCTCTTCAGACTTCGCTTTACGAAGATCCTGCAAATCCAGATAATCTTCTATCAACTCCTCTACCCCCTGATACTTTTCATACCACATAAACATCAAGATCAAATAAATGAATAACTTGCTATTCGCTAACCTATGCCATGCATAAGCCTGATTGCGAACCACAAGACAATATCTCTTTTGAGTCCGATGAAATGTGCCGCATAGGTAAAACCCTCACCTTAAATGCAATTCCGTCTGAATCTTTGACCGTCAAATCCAAAGCAGATTTATCTCCAGCCACTTTTTCTGATTTTATAATCCAATTACTATTTTCCGCAGATTCTCTTTTGTCCATCACAGTGAGCTATTTAATATTATTTTATCACGATATTCAGTCAATATTGTATATAATGTATCAGCAATGATTGCGCCCATCTCTATATCATATCTTCTGTCAAAAATATTTCTTATTTTCGAATCAACACACAAAAAAGCAATCACCAAAGGATCACCATCACCAGTTCTGCTTCGTATTGGCCAAACAATTGTGCTTATATAAGGGTATTCGTTATGCTTTATAAATTTCTTCCTCTCCTCCGAATCTGCGGGCCAATTTGAGTTTAAATACGGATTGTCTTTAGATAAATCATTACTGAAATAAGAGGTTTTTTTATAACTGAACAAGTCAACAAAATCAGAGTTATTCCGAATTAAGGCTTTCTTGTTCGCATCAGCTTTTGTAGATTGTTCGCTTCTGCAAAATGTTTCTGTAGAGATATCAGGATTAGACTCATATCCTTTATCTTCCCTTACAATTGATTTGATACACGCTCGACAATGAGTACCTGTGATTAACGAAAAAGCTGCTGCAAAAGGGATCAGTGATTCTTTGATACTTTCAAATGCCAACGCAGTATTATTCCCCTTGATAGCATCTGCGGCATCACGTAACTTGTGAGAACATGCGTGCAAATTTTCAATAGCCTCAGAGTAACGGGATTTTCGTGAATAATGTATCTCTCGTGCCACAAGAACTATTGCAAGAGAGTAAATGTAAACAGCAAAAACAACTGCGACCAAACCTGACAATTGACTAAACAACGGTATAGCAGCCAGAACCAACCCGAACAACGCAAGGTAGTCAGCAAGCATCAGTGATTTAAAGAAAAACCACACTTTTTGCCATCCTTCCATGACCTATAGATTTTCAGGTAGTTATCAAAAAAAATCTACACCCAACAACAACCTAACCGATTCAAAAACAATGAGATAAATTGACTGGCCATTCTACAGACAGCAAGGTAAAAAGTACCGTAAATAAGGATATAATACAAATTCTAAATCGCGTACAGCCCCACTATTACATCCGCCCGCTCTTCCTCAACTGACAAGCTCACCCATATCCAAAAACTTCCCC
>JBAXLU010000063.1:0-1636 GCA_037134695.1 Candidatus Nomurabacteria bacterium | reverse complement strand
CTTCTATGATGAGTTTATGCTGCATCAAGTTTAAAATAATTTTATATTTTTTTCTATTCTACATTTTTGTTTGTTTTTACCGTGTAATAATATGAAAAGCACACTTCTATAAGTAGACTTTCTGCAGGTAAGCAGATGCTACAAGGTTTCTTTTAGTTTTTAAAATGGTACACTTGAATCCTATTTCAGAGCAGACTTTCCCGACAAAAGTCTGGATGCTGCAAATTCCGTCTAGCGGTGAGTGTACCAGGGTAATCTTTTCTTTATTACATCAGTTTTTTTTATTTTTATATTGCTGACTAAAACAAAGCAAAGCTCTGCAGGCGTGCAACTTTGCAAGGGATAAGTCAGGTTCGACGGATTTTTTCCTGTTCGATGAAAGGGGCTGATTTTAACTCAGTCCCTCTTTTTCAACTTTTGATACAAAAAAATCCGGAGAACAAATGCCTTAAAAAACGCATGAACTGTTACCCTTGCAGTAAGCCGTTCACATACTCAGTCTGTTTTCTTAACACATAATTTATTCTGGCCAGTAAATGCCTTGCAATTCTTATGATGGCTTTGTTTTTGTGCATGTGCTTACAATAGTTTTTATATTTCAGTAACATGGCGGGATCTTTTTTTACAAGTACCCAACTGCTTTCTATCAATGCTTCACGAAGAAAGTTATTGCGGCGATGGGTAAGCCCTTTATTCCTTTTAGTTTCGCCACTGTCGTCAGTATCAGGTATGAGGCCAACATAACTGCACAGATTATCAAATGATTTAAAGCGGAATATATCCTGCAACTCAAACAAAATAATTGCGGCATTAATTTCGCCAATACCAGGTACACTTAGTATGAGTTGCATTTGTGGCCAATAGGCTTGTTGTCTGTACATACTGCGTATTGCCCTGGTACTTAGTAAAAGTAATTGCCGTTTGTTTAAATAATCTTGTAGTTTTATTTGAAGGGCTGATTTTAATTCTAAACTACCGTTGCAGTCCATGTCTTCTAATTTTTGTATAAACTTGCGGCTCCAGTACTGCCCTGTTTCTTCCTTATCGGGTGCAGGCAAGGAACTAAAATGCAAAAATTGCCAGATGCGACATTTGCAGCGGGTACTATCACTGATTTGCTGATGGCGATTGCGTACCAATGTACGGGCATGCTCCCATGCCGGTGATGGAACATATAGACTTTTTAAAGTTCTTTTTGTACTGAGCTCCTGGCTGATACTGCGGGCGTCCCGTTTGTCATTTTTTTGCCGACGGTCTTTATCGCCTTTGGGAATATCTGCAGCATTGAGCAATACACATTCAATACCCAATGAAGACAGCTGGCGATGAATACCAAAACCACAAAAGCCTGCTTCATAACCGGCTTTGTATTTTGCACCCGGATAATTTTTTGTAAGATGGCGGTACAATAAAGTAGCATCCGCAGGTTGCGTGAAATCTTTTAATTCAAGTTCTGAGTCACGGATGTTTACCCGCCAGCTTGATTTGTGTACATCCAAACCACAAAAAATCGTAGTACCAGTAAAATCTAATTGATTAACTTTAGTCATGGGATTTAAGTTTATGATTCGTAAATGTTTTACTCTTTAAATTTAAAAAAGATTAGCTATTTACTCATACATAAGACCTAATTCCC
>JBAXLU010000062.1:0-1654 GCA_037134695.1 Candidatus Nomurabacteria bacterium | reverse complement strand
CCGATAGATAAAGACATAATGTTTTACATTCTAACACAAAATTGGAAAAATTTTATAATTAAAAAACCTGCCGAACGGTTGGGTTGTGGGCAGGTTCTTTTTTTTTGGCGACTGAGATGGTCGTCTGTGGTGGCAGAGTTCAATTCCCGTGGTCTTCGGGTGGTGATGTGCTGTAGTCTGGCACCACTTGTTTTGGCTTTGGACCTTCATCCAAATCACCAAATACTGAGTCCGAAAGCTGAACGGCTATGCCCAGCGGTGCTGGGCCAGATTCGACAAAATCCTGGCTGTGGTCATCGTTTGAATGATTGGCTTCATACTTATTCGACATGATTGTCTCCTTAAGAACAGGTTATGTATATACTCTACGCCCTTAAATAAATATCGTCAATATGAAAAACTAGCCTAATTTTTTATCTTTAGTAAATATCTTGTTTAAAGTATAAGCTAAGAAAATAACTAATAGGAAAACTAATATTGAAGAAAATTTATTACTTGTACTTTTAACTGGAACTTCTTCGTTCTCTTTTGTTTCTTTTATATTTAATGAGCTAGTAGTACCAACTTTTAATGTCGTCCCTGTTTTGTCATTTTTAATTACACCTGAAGTTACTTTTGATTCAGTGAGGGTTGAATTACTTGCTGTATCAGCTACAGCGATTTCTTTTACTGCCGTTACTTTTGGTTTCTTTGATGCAGGCAAACTCAAGCTCGGTGTTACGACTTTTAAACTTTTTACTAATGTGTTAGTCTTTTTAAAAATGGCGAACTTTGTTAAGTGGCTAACTTTGAACTTCACTTCACCATTAACAAAAGTAGCGTCTGGTATGAGCACCCATTGCCAGTTTGTTTCATTTAACCAATATACTTCTAGATTTGTTTCATTCACAAGATTTTTTGGAATCGGTAATGTGATTGAAATTGGATTAGAGAAAAAGTGTACAGCCTCACCATTTTCATTTGTAGCTGTAATGTTATAAAAAGAATTATTTACTAGTTCAGTTCCTTTTGTGACTAAGAAAGTTGTATTGTTTGAAATAACTGGCTCTTCTGCAACTGCAAAAGTAGTTTTCTTTTCTAACGTATCTGCTGGTATTTCTAGGGTTAATTTACCTGAAGTCATGTCTTGAGTTACAGAACCAGACTGCTTTGGTGTGATAGTTAGTAGCTCATTGTGAACTTCTACTTTGTTTGAAGTGAGAGAATTTATAATAGAACTTATAAAACCTCCACCTCCAGAGGAAGAAGTGCTCGGTGCTGGGGTAGAAGGCGTACGCCAGTCGGTTCTGACATCACAGTATGTAGGGCAATCAAAATTAATAGTACCAACTAAAGTACCTGTTGCAGAACCTGATAATTTTCCTGTTGAACCATTTATTGAAACTCCATTAAAATCTATCCAACCTAACTGCTCTCCCCATGCAAAGCCAGAGAGATTTCCAGTGCTGTCATTGCTAACTCCACCCATTGCTGGATCAAACTTTATAAAGCCTTTACTGGCTGACCATGCAAAGCCGGATAATTTCGTGTCACTAACAGTTACATTTTCAAAATTAATATAGCCAACGTTGTTTGCCCATGCGTATTTATAAGAACTAAGAATAGTCCCAGCTTTTAAACTAGAAAAAGATAAGAATAGGCTGAAAATAAATAC
>JBAXLU010000061.1:0-1716 GCA_037134695.1 Candidatus Nomurabacteria bacterium | reverse complement strand
CTATTACCATTGATATCGTTTTTGAAAACACGATATGACCCTGAAACACCTGATACTGCTAATTCCAAATTATCATACGGCACCCATGCAGTAGCGTCTTTACCTGAGCTGTATTTAGCAGCCCACTCAATATTTGGCATTCCATTATCAGTTGTATTATTGCTCAAATCGGGAGAGAAATAAGAGGTTATGGGCTCGCTTGCAGCCGCCGTTAATGAAAATTTACCTTTTTTTCCAACAGAAAAATACCTTTCCGCCCGGATTTGACCTCTGGAACTATTGCCTGCGCAACCCGATGATGCCAATGCAAAATAACTATCAATCATATTTGGAATTCTTTCAGCGAAAACATCCATTTGTTGCCCAAATGCAAATCGCCAATGATCATTTTTCAAATCAACATATAACAGACTTGGCAGTATACCATAAGTTTCAGATGTTACATTTGAAGTAAGCATAAAAAACATCATACCGCTCAATTTAAAATCTCCCACTTTAGGACCATCCAAAGCAAAATATAAACTGCTTGAACGTGCATTCAAATCAAAACTACTTTCTTCCCCTGTTGCATCTTTAGGCAACAATAAAAAAGCGGTTCCTGATGGAAAGGTTCTTTTATTACTCATTAACATGGATGTTCTTATTTTGCCCCCAACAAAAACGTGCAAACTACTATCAGCAAGGCTCAACAATGGCTTGGGATGTTGAGCATTGACATTGAAAGAAACAAGGAAAATAAAAATAATAAGTAACCGTGATTTTATCTTTATCATTACAAAAATTATTTTTGAATATATAAATTCAGAGCGCTGCAAAAGTATAATCCGTGATGAAGGATTTACAATCGGTGAGCAAGATAATAAAATTAATAACTTACGAATATAAAGTTATTAATTATGTATATTAATTCTAATGGAATAAATAATCTTTTGAATTTTTTCAAATTAAATAGGAAAATAATAAACGAAATACACTCTACAAATAAGAATATTTTAAAATAAATCACTTCAGGATACAAAAACAATCAAAAAGGATTACATTATTACAGATGCTTAAAATGCTCCGGTGTGAGTTTGAATGCACATTGTACCCCAAAGGCCAAAAAGAAAAGTGCTGAAGCCATTTTTTTAGAACTACTTGAAAAGTATCAAATCCCTAAAAAGTATGTGCCGCTGATTGAGATGCAACTCACCAAATTATTTGAGCATTATAATGAAAAAGATAATTGCTCCGACGAACATTTGGAAAAGCAACACCGCACGCTTCAAAAGGAACTGAAAGAATTAAAAATTCGTTTTGGAATGGGTAAAATAGACAAAGAAACCTATGACCTTACATTCGAACATCTCAACGAACAAATCCATAAAATCAGCAAAGAACTTAACAATGGAAAAGTGAAAATATCTAACCTCGAATCTTTATTAAAAAATGCTTTGAAAAAACTTGAAAACCTCAATAAAATATGGGTTTCCGGCGAACTGGAAGTTAAAAGAGCCTTTCAAAAAACACTATTTCCGGATGGAATTTTCTACGATGCTAAAAACAACCAATATCTAACCAGAAATATCAATCAATTTGTGGAGTTAGTTACTTGTTTGTCAAGCAGTTGTGAGGGCATAAAAAAAGAGGATTCTCAAAAAATGCTTGAAAAATCCTCTTTAGTACTCGGGAACGGAATTGAACCGTCACTCGCATTACTGCGAACAGGATTTTAAG
>JBAXLU010000060.1:0-1731 GCA_037134695.1 Candidatus Nomurabacteria bacterium | reverse complement strand
CATTGTTAACCCGAATGGGTTATAATGAAAACTTTAGATTTTTTAATTTTCAACGGATTCAAAGAACTTGTTATCTTAATTAATTTAACTACATTTTATCATTGCTACATTTTTAAACCTTATGCAAACAAAATAAAATAACCATTTCGCATTGTCGAAGCAATTAATGCAGGATAGCTTTTCGTTTGTGACGAAACATATTTGAGATTTAATTTTCTAATTTAATTAATGTGAACTTTTTAATATTTTTAGTAACGGTATTATAAACAATCACGAATCTTTGTGGAATATTAATTTCTCTAATCTTGTAGTAAATTTTACTATTTGGGTAAGGGTATTTCCAATTTTCTACAATAGTAATATTTTTGAATTCAACTTTATAGGTTTCCTTAGAGCTCACAAATTTATTTACAGGCATTATATATGCTATGTTACGAGGCAGGAAACTTTGATGTGTCGAAATTTCAGTTTTAATGTAAAAACTGTCTTCAATAGATGCAATTAAATATTTATTATCATATATTTCATAATATACCTTTGGCTTTATTCGAAATAATGTACTATCGGTGTTTAGTGCTATAATGGAAAAGTCATCATTTTCGTATTTAATTTTAAAATTGAATTGTTTAAAAACTCTATTCTTATTTTTATCATAATTACTTTTGTGAATATACAATGATGTGAGCTGAGTATAGCCCTTGTTTATGTATAAAAACGTAAAGGTAAAATAGAAGATATATTTCATGCGAAGTAATTAATTTTTTCTATAATAGGGAGATTTACCATTTCCAACTCCAACTGGATTACCATATGCTTGCAAGAGTGAATGATCTGCTGATGATGATGTTTTTTCGGTAGTATACTGCACACGATAGTTATCTGCATTTGCACCATTTTTTGTAAACACCTGTGTACCTTTATCATTATTTAATAAGAAAATTGCATAATGACTTGTTCCACCTTTTGATTTCGGGTCGATCGGAGTACATGTTAGAGTGTTATCTTCATTATAGACACAATATTGCCCATTTGAAAATCTCATAATATCACCGGATTGTGGATTTGCTTCATTTTCAAATCCGTTAGAAGCAGTAGTAAGGTATCCATCAGCGGTTAATTGTAATGTCGCACCACCAACCGTTGTGTAAGATCCATCTGATGATATTTTATTGCCTTCTGCATATTCAAATGACATATTCCAGCAATTATTCTGGTCCTTACATTGCTCAGGCGAGTAATTCAATGCTTCATTAATTTTATCAAAATCAACTAACCTCCCCATTCCTCCAGTAATAATACTCTTTTCATTCAGTTCACCCAATTTCATTTTCTCTAGTTTCCTTTCCTTAATTCCAGTTTGTTTTGAAAGCGAGTGTATATCATCTCCTTTTTGCGCAACAAGTTTTAAATAAAGTTCAGAGGTTTGATTCCCATCTTTATCTTTTTTATAATCTACTTGAAACTCCCATCTTCCATCAGGATCAATATAAAGTAGCGGGTTATTAAAGCAATATCTATATGGGGTAAGACTATAAGCTTTTTCTGAAAATGCATCAATATTCATCCATCGGCCAATTTGCAGATCATAGTTTCTGGAACCAAAATCATATTCTTCCAATCCACTGCCATCGCTAAACTCCTGTGACAGAATTTCTTTTCCACCAAACTTATTTTTATTAAGTAATTTTCCTGACGCCTTACTACTAATCCCCGCCATTGTTAACCCGAATG
>JBAXLU010000059.1:0-1745 GCA_037134695.1 Candidatus Nomurabacteria bacterium | reverse complement strand
TATGTGCATGTTGCACAACTAACACACAAATGTAAAGAACTTTTGAAAAGTAAGAAAGAAAAAAAGGCAAATAGTTCGGAACTTTGCAGCATGCAAGGAAAAAAAGATTATACCGAACAACTCTTCGTTAGTTTTCAATTAAGCGAACGAGTACCCAAAGACAGCTTCTATCGCAGGTTAAAAGAAGAATTAGATTTAGAATTTCTACGTTCGCTCACCCAAATATATTATGGAACAGAAGGACAAAAAAGCATCGACCCAGTAGTGTTTTTCAAATTAATATTAATAGGCTATTTAGAAAACCTTAATAGCGACCGAAGAATAATCAATCATGCAAGCATGCGGCTCGACATACTTTATTTCATTGGTTACGACATACACGAAGAACTTCCATGGCACAGCACTTTATCGCGCACCCGACAATTGTTGGGCGAAGAAGTCTTCGTGCAACTGTTTCAGCAAGTATTAAAAATGTGTGTCGACAAAGGCATGGTAAGTGGCCGCAGGCAAGCCGTAGACAGTGCATACATAAAAGCCAATGCAAGTCTGGATAGTATAATGGAGAAAGAAGTGATGGACGATGCAGAAATATTTGCACAAGAATTAGAAAACAACCAAGAACCCGGCACAAAGAAAAAACAAGAAGTAACCTATCTTCGCAAAAAGAAAGTAGAGCAACATCACGCCTGGAAAGCCCAGCAATACAAAGAACAACACAAGCTGAGCAAAGAACAAAAAGAAAGCAAAGGCGAAAACAGTCCGAAGTTTTTGAGCAACCATACCCATTACAGCCCCACCGACCCCGATGCACGCATAAGCACCAAGCCCGGTAAACCACGCCAGTTAAACTATTCGGCACAAACCAGTGTAGATACCAGCCATCATGTAATCACCAATATAATGGCCGATTATAGCGACAAGCGCGACAACCAAAGCCTCATACAAGCCGTAAAACAAACCAAAGAGAATTTAGAACAAAACGATTTAAAACTAGAAGAAATACTAGCAGACACAGGATACAGCGGAGGAGAAGAATTTGAATACCTTGAAAAAGAAAACATCACAGGCTATATACCCAATCACGGGCAATACAAACCATCTCGCGAAGGATTTATATACAATGAAGAAAAAGATCAATACGAATGTCAGCAAGGCAACAAAGCCATATTACATTATAAAGGAACCAACAGAGATGCCTTAGGTTATGACCGAAAAAGTTATCGAAGCACCGTAAAAGATTGTAAAGATTGCCTATTACTACAGCAATGTGCACCCGGTAAAGGTAAGTACAAAAAAATGGAACACAGCATTTACAGAAAACAATACGATATAATGCATCAACGCTTGCAAAGCAAGTATGCAAAGCGAATGAAAAAACTCCGAAGCAGCACCGTAGAGCCTGTTTTAGGAACACTCATAAATTTTACCGGAATGCGCAGAATATGGACAAGAGGAATAAAGAATGCAAACAAATTTATGATAGGAGCCGCAATAGCTTACAATCTGAAGAAATACATGAAGTTTAAAGCACGAAAAGTAAACATACAGGTAGCAGAACTACCCATCCTACAAAAAGGACTCAACAAATTCCATCAAACTTATTTTTTCGCTTTATAGCGATGGCAATTTAGCAGACTACATTCCATCCCCAAAATCCCATCCTCTCTTAAAACGCATCTATTGAGGTCGATTTTTTTGGTTTCTGCTTTATTTTTGTATTAAAAAGAGGGTTGTGCAACGGCTAC
>JBAXLU010000058.1:0-1781 GCA_037134695.1 Candidatus Nomurabacteria bacterium | reverse complement strand
AGAATGATGCCTATACCATGGTGAAACTGATGCAGGGTGTGATACAGTTTGGTACTGCACGCATCCTCAATAATTATGCTATACCGGTTCAAAAAGCGGGAAAAACAGGGACCACCAATAATTATGCAGATGGTTGGTTCATCGGGTATACACCCGAACTACTTGCAGGAACCTGGGTAGGATGCGACGATCCCTTTATCCGCATCTATGCCAACAATGCGGGTGGTGCGGAAATGTCGGCGCCCAAATGGGGCATCTTCATGACCAAAGTGTATGCCGATAAAAAACTAAGCTATGGCAAGATCAAGGTATTTGACCAACCGGCAGAATTCAATAATGATCCTATTTATGCCGATCAGAACCTGGCGAAATATTTTCTGGATGGCGACAGTACCACACAGGATTCCGGTAACGGACTCGCGGATGAATTTGCGAATGATCCATTGTCAAATAATAATAACCCCAAGAATGAACTCGTAAAAGATCCGGAGCCAACCAAGACTCCCATCGATAGCAACAATACCACAAAAAAACAGCCCGAGAAAAAAGACAGTAAGGCCCCGGCAATAGTAGTGAAGCCTGCAGAGGAAAAGCCAAAGAAGCCAGTGGTGAAGCCAAAGCCGGCGAATGATTATTAAGTAGGACGTGGGTTTGTTGTGATGATGCCGGGTAATTCAAATGAAGGCAAAAGTTTTAACGCATATTAAGGAGTTGTATGCAATTACATTTTGACTCGAGTAATACGGTATCTTTTAAAGGGACTATATTTTAAACCTAAATTAGATCTTCACTAAATTAACTATACAATATTTAAAATAGAAGCAAATGCGAAAATCACTATTTATTATCTCTTTATTATCCTTAACAATTACCTGCCATTCTCAATCAAAGCAGATTATTGGATCTTGGATTTTGAAAGACCCAATAGATGCAATGCAGTTTTTAATCAAAGAGAATGGAACAATTGAACAAAGAAGAGGTCTTGCTACAGAAAACATTTGGACTAAAACTCCACGACAAGGGACATATAAATTTAATGACAAGGGCAAACTTGTAATAACCTGGTCAGATAAAAGCATTGAACATAGAGAAGTAAAATTCGAGAACAATTTTAAGGCAGCAAATATTATTTTTTTAGATAAAAAAGACAAGTATAAAAAGTCATACCTTTTTTTGAGAATAATAGATAGCGATATAATAATTGATAAGTAACTGCTTCCAACATCAGGTTTGCCGCAACCTAGCGACACTTTATAAAATGGCAATACACAGAAATATTTTTTATCCACTTCTTTTAGGTTTCTTTTTTAGTTGCAAGCCGAAACAAAAAGACAATGACAATAACTCGAATATTTCGGTAATTGCAAAAGCAATCCCCACAGTAATTTCGCAAAATGCTAAACACCTAAAACGTGGGGCTGAATTGGAAATAACTGTCCAAACTGAATCACTCAGCGATACTACCAATCCAAGAGTAACAATAAATGGAATTGCTATTGCTATTAATCCGGATAGTTTAACAAGTACTGCTATATATGTTACTAAAGTTCATGGGGCTTTGGGAGAGCATATAATTCCCGTAACTGTTACCCACAATAGTCAGGGAAAAGAAATAAAAGTAGATAGTTTTATCGTTTCCTATTTCATTGATAATTAACAAGGGATGCGTACAACATGTAGATTGACGTCAGAGTAAGAAACAACCAACCCTGCATCATTTAACCCCCATCCCAACAAAAAGCCCCTTGCTTTCGCAAAGGGCTTTTGAATATCAGTTGAGT
>JBAXLU010000057.1:0-1856 GCA_037134695.1 Candidatus Nomurabacteria bacterium | reverse complement strand
CCGAAAGAATGATAATTTATTCAGGCGTAACTCAATACCTAACTGTATTAGGGCAAACTCAAAGAACTAAATATTTGACTTTTATCAGTTTAAATTTACGAAATACAAATCAGTTTTGGTACAATAAAAGAGTAATATCTGGATTTTTTTGTTCCGTTTGTCGGGAGACAAGACGACGGCGTAAGGCACAAAAAAACAAGCAGTTTTTTAACTGATGGTTTAAATATTCTTTCGGTTCACGAGCCATGAACTGAGGCAAAATATTACTTTAGCTATTTGAGAACTTTAATACTAAATCATCAAACAGCTCTGAAAACGAGAATAAATTTTCTCTTTTATCTAATATAGAGCCTGCCATACTTTCTGTAACTCTTCTTGAATTAAATGGAGATCCACTTCTTGATACTATTAAGGGCTGAGCATAATCTATATTATTTGTTGAATTTATTTTTTGTGTCCATTTAGTACCATTCACATTAAAAATGAGAGCATCGCCCAAATAAACGCTAATATCAAAACAGATAGAAACAGTTTCATCTGTAAATGTTGTTTCTGGTATATCTATAACGCCTACTAATAAAGGGGTTTTAGCAATTTGATTTTTAATTTGCTCTTTCTCTTCCTCATTCATATTTCTATACATTACTTTTCTTTCAAACCATTCATATAATTTGATTAAGGAATTACGTGTATAGTCTAATTCCCATTTAGGATACATCTTTTGAACTTCTCTTACTAAAATTTGCAACCTCTCACTTTTTATACTTATGAACCACTTATAATATTCCTTAGCTTCTTCTTTTGAAAAAGTATAAATATCCTTTTGAGCAAACAACGGTATTTTAACTAATGGATACATTTTTATTTGGGTAATTCAATTATTTTAGTTTTAATTCCTGCATCCTGTAATGCCTCGAATAAAGGTTTACTTGCTCCTACTTTCCCTGTTTCAGGACTTCTAAAGAAATTCCATACAACTTCCTTTACACCTGACGTTTTATCACCGAGTAATGCTGCATCTTTTGCAATTTGCTCTTGAATATCTTTAGTAAGCGTAGTATAGCCAACCTTAGATTCATTTGCAACACCATTCACAAACTGGTCAATATACCTGCCTCCAGGTGATTTTAATTTTTTAAAATATTCTTTACCAAAATATTCTTGAGGTTTACCCCCTAAAGTTTTAAGATAATCTTCTCCTATTTTACCTGTGGCTCCTATTTTGGATGTACCTTTCTCTACATTAACAATTGCCTTCTCAGTACTAACAATTGCTTTTTCACTTTTAACTACATCATTAACCACTTTACTTGCATCGGATATCTTTTCAGCAGCATTAACAACTTTACCTATTTTCCTAAAACCACTTACAAACGGTATTACATTGAGAACTCGCTGCCATCCCGCAAGTTTATCACCTGTTCCGCAATCATATCCATTATAGGCATCCACACCTCCTTTTATTGTTCCAATAAACGGTGTAAAATCCACAACAAGAGAACGAATACGTGGGTCTATTTTTGCAGCATCCTGGACGGTCATTATCATCCCAACTGGTCTGCTATCATTTGAGAAAGGCTGACTGGTTCCTGTTGCAACAAGACCTTCTAAACCATCTAGGTCGATTGCCCATATTGGAGAATTACTCGCAAACTGATATGGTGTTAATTCGGCAAACCTGTCTGTGATGGGATCCACACTTAAAAACCGCCCTAATCGTGGGTCGTAGATACGCATTCCGTAATCCTGCTGATTCCCCTCACCTTTTATCTCATTATCTTTCTCCTTTCCATTAAACCCATACCTGTAGCCAGTTCCAGCGCTAAATTTGCGGCCAGGGGTTAGCATACCGAAAG
>JBAXLU010000056.1:0-1862 GCA_037134695.1 Candidatus Nomurabacteria bacterium | reverse complement strand
CATTCGGGTTAACAATGGCGGGGATATCTTCTAAATCCGCAGGCTCTCTCACAAATAAATTCAAATACAATGGAAAAGAACAAGAGAATAAAGAATTTACTGATGGTAGTGGAGTAGAGTGGTATGATTACGGTGCAAGAAAATATGATAACCAGATTGCGAGATGGCTGACAATTGATCCTAAAGCTGACCAAATGCGTCGGTATACCCCTTATAATTATGCTTTTGATAATCCCCTAAGATATATCGATCCAGATGGAATGAAACCAGCTGATTGGATAAGATGGACCGATGAATATGGTGATGGACATGTCCAATGGGTAAAGGATGCCAAAAATCAACAATCTGCTGAAAAGTGGGCTGCAAAAGCAGGAAAAACTTATAATGGTGATCAAAAAAATACTAATGTTAAATATATTGGCAAAACTGGAACAGTATATGGGCATTCTGTTGATGACAATGGTACAAGAAATGGATCAACGGGCACATATAACTTAAATGCAGATAGGTCAATTTCATATATTGGGGCAGATGGCAAAGAAATTACTATTAAGCCTACAGTTACAAAATCGGATATATCAAATACAGAACCTGAAATTAAAGAAAAAGGAGTATTAGAACCTGCAGGCGCAATTTCTGAAACTGGCGCGGTTATTATGCATGCTGGAGAAATAATGGACGATGCTGCAAAGGTTGCCACGGGTGGAGTGGAAGTTGCTGGTAAAGTTGTTGCAGGAATGGGTGGAGGTATTGGTATTGTTAAATCAGGTATAGATATGGTACATGAGGGAATTAACTTGAAAAATGGGACTCAAATGGTTTTAAGTGTTGTAGGAACAGTAGCGGCCTTTGTACCAGGTGGTCAAGTACTTTCCCTCTTCTGCGGCTTAGCAAATCTTGTAATTGAATATTCAACAATGAAATTTCCGGATTAAAGAACTAATAGCTGAATGTAAAATGACACAAAAAAAGCAAATTGACATGTTGATGATGCCAATATGCAAATATAGGTTGATGTTTTTTTGTGTAATTATAATTTCATTAGTTATTGCGGCGCTTTTTATTTTACTAGGCTTTAAATATCATATGTACTTACTTATTATATTTGGTCCTCTGCTCTCTGTAATGCCAGCCATATTTGTTCGATTAAAAATTAACTTTGTTGCAAAAAAGGCAAGAATCCATTTTTTTGAAGAGTATATTGAAATTACCTCACAAGATATTTTGATTAATAGATTTATTTATTCTGAAATAAAATATTTTAGCGTGAGCAAAATTGCAGTAGATTATGCTTCCCGGATAAATTTAGTTTTGAGAAACGGAACCAAAAGAAAATACATATTTTTTAAACAAGCTGAAAATGCTGAAAACGTGTTAAACAATATTTTATTTTACTTTTCAACCTACAACATTGGTAAAATACAAGAAGAAAAAATACAAGTGTTGCCAAGTTTTTTTCTTACAATTCATGGGAGAATAATCCTCGCTGTAATTGGTTTATTAATTTTATCTGTTCTCATTATGCAAATTATATATAAACCGAAAACAATTCCATATTCTTTTCTTGTTGTTTTGGGTGCCTATATTCAAATTAAAGGAATTCAGAGGAATGGAAGAGAGATTTTAAGAAATTTTCGTGATGAAAACTGAATTAGTAATGCCTAGTTCTTAAGTCACTTAGTAATCCTATCCCTAGTTTTCTGACAATGTAAAATAGTTATAATTTTCAGTTTGAATTAAATAGAAAAAAGCAGTAACCCCCAAAATTTATTTAGTAAATTTATACTCATTACAAGTTCTTTGAATCCGTTGAAAATTAAAAAATCTAAAGTTTTCATTATTACCCATTCGGGTTAACAATG
>JBAXLU010000055.1:0-2013 GCA_037134695.1 Candidatus Nomurabacteria bacterium | reverse complement strand
GCAAATCCCTCCTTTCTAGGAATTACTCTAACCTTAAAAAGGGATACTGTCAAACCAATCCAGGCCTTGCCTGGATAATTAATTATTCAATAATATAAACGAAAAAAGGCGCCGCGTAGCGGCGCCTACCAAAACAGAAAAAATTTTCAGTATTTGGATTTTGATTTTGATTTTGATTTTGGTAAGGTTTTCGGCCTAAGCAATTCAAGTTTCGGTCTTTCTGACTGAGGTATACCCCAAGTCATACAGGCCTGAAGTCTCAAGTTAATGATCGTCTCAGAAACGACCAGCTGGTAAAAGTGTTGCCCGCCAGTCTCCCCCAAAGACATAATCACCTTTGCTTCAAGACCGAATTCAGGAATCGGAACTAGCCCACCAGTGAAACTGGCATTAAGTAGCGTCAAATTCTTGAAAGTGGTATCTATTGGAATTGGGCAGTTTGTTCCCGGTGCCACAGCTGGTGCTTTTGATCGCCTCAACTTTCCGGTCGTAATTTCTGTTTTCAAAATAGTCTCCTTATTTTTTTGAAAGAAAAAGTTCGCACTAGAATAATTTCAAGTGCGATACTTTTATACAATAACACGAAAACACGACTTTTGCAAATTATTATTTTACATAGGGGTACCCTATGTAAAATAATAATTTGCGAAAGTCAGTCCATAAAGTTGAAAGTTAATAAAGACCTACAATATTTACCTATCCCAAACTCCTAACCCCTAACTTCTAACAAACACGACTTCCCTTTCTAATTTTATGCCGGTTTTTTCTTCAACTTTTTTCTGCATTTCAAAAGCAAAGGCATTTATTTCCTCAGCGGTCGCATTGCCATAATTTACGATTACAAGGGGTTGTTTTTCCCAAGTACCTATATCTCCCACTTTTAGCCCTTTAGCCTCTGCTACGTGCTCTATAAGCCATGCAGAAGGCACTTTATAGCCCCCAGTGACCTCGTTTACTGGTATATTTGGATAATTCACTTTTAGGGCTTCCAAGGCCTCTTTTGTAATAACAATATTCTTAAAAAATGAACCTGTATTTGGAAACTTTTTCCAGTCTGGCAACTTTGCAAGGCGGGTTGCAATAACTAACTCGCGTACATCTTTTGGAGTTAAATTTTCCTTACCAGTCAGAATGTCTAGTGGTTTATAGCTAAGCACTGGTTTAAATTCTTTTGATAAATTTAAAGTAATGGAAACGATTACATATTTGCCTGGATTCTGTTTAAAAAAAGAATCACGATATCCAAAATTACACTCTTCATTAAAGATATCTTTAAACAAATTTTCTTCTATATCAAAAACTCTGGCTGATATAAAAGTATCTTTTAACTCAGCTCCATAAGCTCCAACATTTTGCACAGGTGCCGCACCCGCGCTACCTGGAATACGTGAAAGATTTTCAATTCCCCATAAACCTTGATCGACAGAATATTCAATTACATCATCAAATATTTCTCCCGCAAAAGCAGTAAGTATTATTCCTGTATTTTCTGTTTTCTGTTGTCTGAGGTCTGCTGTCTTTCCCATAAATTCTGGTTTAATAAAAAGATATTTTGAAAGGTCTTCAGCAAAGTAAGTGTTCGTTCCTTGTCCGAGTATGTGGACGCGGCGGCCTCCGGCCGCCGCATGTGTTACTGCCTCTTTCAACTCCTCTTCACTTTTAACCACAACCAAATCCCCTTCCCCACCAACGCGAATAGAAGAGTATTCTTTCATTGAGACCTTTTTAATTTCCATTAACTAATACTAGCAAAAGAAAAGCACTTCGTATACGAAGTGCTTTTCTTTTTTGTGCGCGGTCATGGAATGTCATAACCTTCGTTCGCTTCACTCACTATGGTTTTAAAACCCCTTGGTTTTAACGTTCATGATTACATTCACTATTTCCGCCACGGGAAAACTAAACACGTTTTCCCGACCCCTTTCCTCGTTCGAATCCATGACCGCATAAGCAAAACCGCTATATAGCTCCCAATAGGTGCTACTTTGCTAAACTACCCATACACCACATAGC
>JBAXLU010000054.1:0-2230 GCA_037134695.1 Candidatus Nomurabacteria bacterium | reverse complement strand
GGGCCCAGTTTTGCTAATATTGGGTTTCATCAACTGCACCAGTAAATTTCTATAGGGTAAGCTGCTGCCTACTACTAAATAAATATGTTGAGCTGCCCCATCCAGTAAAAGCGCTTTCAGTATGGAACTGTTTCTTTTATTTAACCTAGGTACCAGTTGCCATATATCGTCTATAAATACCAGCACCGGTGCTTTTAACCCTTTCTTTTGCGTGGCTCGTTTTTTTAATAACTGATGTACACGGGTAAATAATTTAGCCCTTTGTTGTATGGTTCCTTTCTCGGGATCATCATATATATAACTATCAAGTACTCCGCCAACCGCGAGCTCGGGAATATTAGCCGCCCTGCCAATTAATAAGCAATAGCTAATGGTATCAATATTCTCTTGTAGTAGCTGTTCATAAAAACTCCTGATCTGTACAGCATGGATATAGGAAACAAACAAATGAGCAGTGGGCAGCAACTGGCATCTAATTGCTATTCCATTGCTATCAAACCCAATGGTAAATATTATTTCATTGCCAGCCATCTACTGTTGGGTTTTCTACTCTGCGGTAATACTTCCGTCGTTATCTACTCTTAGGGTTAGCCATTCATAGCTTTGCTTCTCTACCGCCTTAATTATACTTTTCTGTACATTCTTGGTTTCGGTAGTTTTCTTTTCGCCATCCAATAATATAATATTCTTCAATGCTTCTCCATTGGCACCAGCCTTCATCCCATTGAAAACTACAAAGTCTACCGGATGAAATATCACCTTCGCATCATCCGGATTAAGCTTTTGAGGAATAAATACCTTATCTACCTTTTTTACCAATTGGTTGGCTTGCTTTCTACCTTTCTCTCTAGCTACCTCTTTGTAAAACTCAAGGTCTTCATTCACCATTTCTTCCAAGGTATCGAGCGACCTAACCTCTCTTCCAAGCTTGTCTAGCCAGTCTGTCGATTTCTTTTCATCCTTATAAATTTTACAATCACTTAAGCGGAAGAATTCTCCGCAACAAGGGCAAATACCAAATACCTCGCGCTGGTATTGAAAAAACACTAATAGTTCATCATGTTGCATAAAAGTATTTTTATAATGATTTATAAATTTTAATGTCCACCTTTTTATTTTCTACAGCATCTTTAATGGCTTTCTGATTCTTTTTAAGTTTAGCAGCCCCCGATTTAATATCTACAAAAAATATCTTTTGTACCCTGCCTGTTTTATTAAGTCCTTCAAAAATTACATAGTCAATAGGATCAAATAAGCTACGGCAATCATTTCTATCAAATGGAAACTGGTCGAGCACTGGCGCCAATCGCTCAAGGATAAAACCAATATTTACACTCTTGGTAGTGATTTCTACTTTTTGTTTTGTTTTACCCGTACGAGCCTTTAGTTCAGCCTTACGCTGTTTTAATGTTTCCTTTATTTCTGCAAACATTTCTTTTGCCTCTGGCGTAAATTCATCTATCGGAAATAGCGGTGCATCCTTAAGTTGAAACGGCGAACCACATTGTGAGCAATCGGCCTTAAAATTATTTTGCTGTAAAAATTCAATCAGTTTATGATGTTGTTGTGCCATATTGTGTGGGTTTAACCTAAATGTAAAATTGTTTTCTTGTTTTACCCGGTAAAGATATTAGAGATGAGCTCCACCTATTGGTGCTCTAAATAAAAAAGCACACCTCCAATAGTTGGCGGACTGCCCTGCTAATATTGTTCCATTATTTCAAAACAACATTTTAAACCCATAAAGAAATTTTATCATGGAACTAGTTTTACAACAATGTGATGTATTACATAATGAAAGTCTTTTTAAGGATGATTTTGACAATAACCTGAAGGGTTGGGAGATTGTTAAGAATGACGATGAAAACGCTTTTATTAAAGACGGGTATTATTGGATGGAGAATACCTCTAAAAATCGTTGGATGTATTATAAAACAAAATTACCCCTGAAGCGAAAAGAAGATTTTTTGATTGACACCGAAATTGAAATACTTACCAAAGACACCCATGGGCATGTTGGCTTGGTATGGGGATTTGATAAGGACCGGGAAATTTTAAACCGCTTTACCGTTTCGGCAGATGGAGAACGATTTTTGGTGATGCATTTTCAAAGAAACCATCATCGGGTGTTTCACCGGTATCATTCCTGGGAGTTAAAGGGAAACTCACCCAACATGATCAGACTTAGCATTGCCAGAATTGCCGGGTATTTTTACTTTATGTACAATGG
>JBAXLU010000053.1:0-2309 GCA_037134695.1 Candidatus Nomurabacteria bacterium | reverse complement strand
CTTTCGGTATGCTAATCCCTGGCCGCAAATTTAGCGCTGGAAACGGCTACCGGTATGGGTTTAATGGGCAGGAGAAATCTACAGAGTTAAACGACAATTTGTATAATGCTGAATATTGGGAATATGATAGTAGAATAGGCAGGCGCTGGAACTTAGACCCTAAACCAACAATAGGAGTAAGTGATTATTCAGCGTTTTTAAATAATCCAATATGGCATAACGATGTGAAGGGAGATACAATTTTCAGACCTTCATCTATGCCACATACATTTGAAGACCCTCTTAAAATGGTACTCTATAAAACTCCATTAGGCAAACAACTTCTTGATGAGTATTCTAAATCTTCCAAAGAAAATATTTATTTCTACGCCTTTGACTTAGATAAAAGTGGTAAAACCTTTAAGAGCGATAATGATGCTATCATGAATACTGTTAACGAATTAAATGTAAAAGACAATGTCAACAGTGACGGTAAAGTTGTTATGGGTAACAATTTTGATGATAAAGCAAGGGAAGGAATGGAGCAGCAATTGAAATATTTAAACAACAGTGATTTTAACTTTAATACAACTGCTGCCATTAATATAGTTGGATTAAATACTACTGATTATCAAAATACAGGATACGATAAATACGATTTGGCCTTTGTGATGTACCATGAAATTTATGCACACATCAAGTTAGGGAAAACGCTGAAAAACGGTGCAGCAGAACACAGGCAATTCGGTAATACATTTTACACTAAGGGAATGGCATTGTATGATGGAGATATTGTAGGAGGGTCTCTCATGGTTCAAGGCACGGAAGCATGGAAAGTATTTAAACAAATTTTAGAATTAAAAATAAAGAATGGAGATGGAACAAGCCAAAATAAAACTGATTTACAAACTATGAATAAAGTTGACGCAGTTTCAGCAAAAGCACCAGCGGATGAGAGTAAGAAAAAAGGTAAAAAAGGATAGTCATGCGATACCTGTATATAATATTAGCGATTTGTTTTTTTTCCTGTACTGATGGGACTAAAAGAGATTTTTTTCAAAGTGTAAAAGTCGAGAATCATTTTTTAGATACTTTTTCTTTATCGGATTTAAAAAGTTTTGGAATATCGAATAAATCAACATTAAAGAATGGCAGAGCTTATTATGATTTTAATAGTCTTAGTAATGCTATTTATACCAATGGTTTTTTCTCAAAGGACAAGGGGAAAATATTTTTTTTACCTGAAAAATCAGAGCAGGAATTACTACTTCTTGATACGTCTCTTTGGAATGCACCTGCTCAAATATTACCGCAGAAATTGAGTACTAAAAGCCAAACTGTTTATGAGATTACAAGATTAGAATTAGTTTATAACGAGAATTTTAAAGATAGTGTTCTAAGTGTAGAAATGCGAATGAGCAATATTTTAAACCGAACTGAAACTTTAATTTTTAATATAACTAAAGGTTTGGATATTTTGGCAATTGAACATGTTGACTGCAAAAATGATACGCTTATAATGAAGTTTTTTCCAAAACAGGAAGTGTACTTTAAGTATATTAATAAATCTGGCCGTTGTCTGTAAGAGAACATTTTAAGCGTAAGCCTGTCTTGTTTTGGTATCCCCCATTGGCGCAAGATTGAGGCGGGGTAAAGAGTGTTGGCAGCTTGTGCTGTATAATAGTGTAGCAAATTAAAAGTTAAAAGCCATCAGTAATAACAAGCTGGTGGTTTTTTATTTTGCATAAACCTTTCTTACATTAGCATCTCTAAGCAGCGCATCAATGGTTTTAAATACTATAGATTTATCTTCTTCGTTAAGGGATTGTATGGAGAGTATTTTTTTTGTGATAGAGCTGCCGAGTGGAAATTTCGCTTTTATAGACCCCACTTGACCTGTAAAAATGACCCCCAGTAAGATTTCATTGAAATACAATATACATCAGGGTTTCATACTTATTTGTAAGGAGGCTGTTAATAGCGATCTTGAGGGGCCTGAGACGTCGCAATTTCCATACTGATTGCTTTATTGGCCATGATTTATTAAGTTTACTGATGCCGATAAAATACATCATCATAAACTAGTAAATCAACATGCTAAACAGTATGATTAAACCCTGGAATGGTGGGGGCAGTTTGCCCCGATCTGCTGGGGGCAGTTTGCCCCGATCTAGTGGGGGCTGTTTGGAGCGGTCAAGTGGGGGCTATTTAAGCGGAATTTCCAGTAACATAACATAAAATTTAAAAAATGAATAAAAAAAAAGCCCGCCAGCTAGCGGGTTAATAACTAAAGAAGCATAGCTAACCAACGCTTGGAACCTGGAGCAGGA
>JBAXLU010000052.1:0-2365 GCA_037134695.1 Candidatus Nomurabacteria bacterium | reverse complement strand
CATTGGGCGGATTTTCCTAGTTAGGGCATTTTACAGACACAGTAAGGTATAAAAAAGCAAAGCTGCCATTGCTTATCAAATACCAAATCACTACAATTAATTATTTCCAAAAATAAATAGTTACTGGATACAGTGAATACTCAGCTGAAAGAAACAATGTATTCAGGCACCGTTACTGATTGGATTCAACAGTAATCTTTGGTTGATATTGCTGGATTGATGCAATCATGAAGTAACCTATTAAAATTCCTGCACCCAGGGTTATGAAAATAGGTATCCAACTTGTATTTTGGGTTTCAGCAAATTCTTTGCTTTGGGCTAATGGCCCATACTTTTCAAATTCCATTTTTTTATTTTTTATAAATGTTAAGTATTCTTTTATCGTCAGTATGTTCAATTAAGAAATAATAATTTTCAACCATTCTCCATAATTTATTTCCGAATTTGTATGTGCCATAGTATGCATTATCATTAAACCCGCTTTTCAGCGCCTGATCATAGTCTATTTTTGTGTGGCCATTTTCTGGTAAGTGTTCCTGAAAAAATTTAAAATTTGTATACAGACCTTTTTTTATCTCTTTAGCCAATCCATCCACTATACGCTGTCGGTCTTTTTTGCTTTTCGTATAACAGTCTTTTCCTGGACAATAAATTCTAGTTCCTCTTGTTAAAAAACACTCCTTGCAATAAGGGCAACGAACTTTTTTCATAGTAATAGGGATTTTTTTCGAATTCTACCGGCATCTGTCGGCATCTGCCAACTATATTTCAGCATTTGTCGGAAGGATGTCATCGTACTGTTAACCTTTTTACAGCCGTAGTTGGCAGCTTCTTTGTTTTTTATGCCTGTTATGTATGCCATATGCCGGAATTCGCTTTTTTTTATATAATTGTTTATTTAGCATAGTAAAATTAATATATTTTGCTAAATAGACAAAGTTATTTATTTTTACTGCATGGCTAAAAGATCAACAAGCGCTGAGGACAAAATATCTGTCGCTGAATTCAGGGAATTTCTCTTTGATAGAATTGTACTTATCGAAGATGTGAACGATTTAAGAGGAAATAAAATTTACAAGTCCCTACAATACTGGAGGCGCCATGGTTTGTTGCCGTTTTTTGAGAAAGGCGAAAAATTTCAGCTCAGTTTTGCACAACTGGTTTGGCTACGCATACTCGACCATCTGCGAGAATCGAGTTTTACTGTTAAGAAAACAGAAAAGATTTGCAACTATTTTTTTAAGGAAGCATATGATATTGGCCTGCCGCAAAAAAATCTGGAGTTCACAAAGACAAACTTATTAAAGAAAAAACTGGCAGGCACTTTGTCAGAGGAAGAGGAAAATTCGTTGCAATGGGTAGAAAATGCATTAAACAGTGAAATGCTGTTGTATGGCCTGAAATACGATATTAACTACCTTACCAATTTAATTAATAATAGTCTTGCAGTAAACGAAGAAGCCGGAATACTGGTATTTATGGATGGCGAGGTAATGGAACATATTGGAGACCATTATTTCAACCATCATCGTACAGATCTTGACAGAAAACGTCCTCATATTTATTTTTCATTATCGTATTTTTTAGAAGAATTTATAGAAAAAGAAGAGCTTCAAAAATTACTCTTACCAAGGCTGCTTAGTGATGATGAAAAGATGGTACTAAAAGAAATACGTACCAAGAATGTAAAGGAGCTGACCGTAAAATTTAATGATGGAGTACCATTTAGATTTGATGTCGAGAAGGAAAAGACCATTTCGGGAGAAGAAGTATTGAAGTTGAAAAAAGCATTAGGGCTGGGAAATTATGAAGAAATTACCCTTGTAACCCGTAATGAAAAAACTATCGTTTTTAAAACTAAAAAAAAGAAATATATCCGATAATCTCGGCATAAATGTTTCACCAACATACCTCTCCACTTAACTGGACGGTGTACCATTTTTCGGTGAACAATGAAAACACAAAAAAAGGACTATGTAAAAAAGGTACAAAAAGACGAAAAAAACCAAGAGGATAATAGAGAAAAGGAACTTTCAGTTGATGATCAATTGTTCCTTTTTGCTGAATTATTAATCGATATTTATTTTGAAGAAGAAAATAAAATAACCCAAGATGAAGAAGAATAATCTTGAAACGCTATTAGAAAAAATGATAGCGGGACAATATCAGGTTCCTAATTTACGAACTGGCAAATATGGTGTTATATATACCAGAGTAAGCAGTTGGGAGCAGGAACAGAATAATGGTAGTTTGGAAGTGCAGATGAAAATCGACAAGGAGTTTGCAACCCGAAACAAAATTGCTGTACGTGAACTTTTTGGAGGTAAATACGAGAGTGCTAAAACTGATGGAAGAAAAGAGTTCC
>JBAXLU010000051.1:0-2480 GCA_037134695.1 Candidatus Nomurabacteria bacterium | reverse complement strand
TGGATCCAGATAAAATTGAGGGTGTCGGGTGAATTATTGAAATAATCCATCTTGACGAATCCGTCCAAGGTATGGTCGGCATCTTGTAAGCTCACATCTATTTTATAGTTCACCTGTTGCTGCCAGTATGAAGATTGGCAATATGCAGCAAGGTTTAAGCAACAAAAAAATATAATTAAGCAGGTGAACTTTTTCAATTTATGGTTGTTTAATCAAAAATAATCAAAATCAAGGGAATCATGAAGCTTCCAAAATGATATCATTTAAGCGTGATTTTAGCTGTAAAACTTGTATTTAAGAAGAACAGGCGACTTTAAATACAAATAGATTGACTTTGGCTATACATTAATTAATGTTTCATTAAATGATTGTTATCATAATAATTGGTGTAAATATCATATTATCTTACGCTCCTAGTATTCGTTTGAAAATCAACACATTAATTTTTTGTTTCATTCATGTAGCATACCCCTGAATCTTTGAGTAATATATTTATCTAAGTCATGTTCTTCATCTGTCATTTCATTTTTAAAATAGACCACATATCTTATTAATTATTTGTCATGCTAATTGAAAAAAATGGAAAACATGTTTCTTCCAAATCTCTTTCAGTGTTAAGCACCCTAAATTCTCTGAAGACTTATATAATTTTGTTTGTTGGATTTGCTGTCACAATTACCATCTCTGTTTATTCCTATCAAAATATTGAAACAATTTCAACACAGGAATTGAGGTCAATTGGCACAGAATTAAAAATAAAAATAGATGATCGTCTTCATGCCAATGCCATGCTTTTACGAAGTGGTGCTGCATTTTTTTCTTCCCATGATGCAATTACCCGTGAACAATGGAAAACCTTCATTAAAAAGTTAAGTATTGAGAAAAATTTACCCGGCATTCAAGGTGTGGGTTTCTCTTTAATTATACCAAAAGAAGAATTACAACGCCACATAACAAATGTGCGCAAAGAAGGGTTTCGGGATTATGACGTAAAGCCAGTTGGGGCAAGTGACGTATATACTTCAATTATTTTTCTGGAACCTTTTTCAGGCATAAATCTGAAAGCCTTTGGGTACGATATGTTTTCTGACCCAACAAGGCGAAAAGCTATGGAACAAGCTCGTGATAGTGATAATGTTTCACTTTCCGGTAAAGTTAATCTCATACAGGATGCAGGCGAAAGGGTTCAGGCCAGTACTTTAATGTATGTTCCTGTTTACCGCAACGATATGCCTACAAATTCGGTTATTCAACGCAGGGCTGCAATTATAGGCTGGGTTTTCAGCCCTTACCATATGCAAGACATAATGCGGGGTATTTTAGGCCGCTGGGATCATAAAATAGAGGATAGGATTAGGATAAGGATTTATGATGATAAAATTACTGACGAATCGATATTGTACGACAGTCAAGCGATTGATAGTTTGAGAAATTATACATCAGCTACTCATCATATTTCTCTGTCAATTGATATTAACGGAAAGAAATGGGTGATACTTTTAGAACAAAAAAATGTGCTTTTTAGTTTCAAGCAAAGTGAAACCTTTATAATATTGTTAAGTGGTTTCCTTTTAAGTTTAGCCTTATTCTTTTTGTTAGTATCATTAACAAATACAAAACAAAAGGCTGAAAACCTTGCAAAAGCACTAACCGTTGAACTTAGCGAACTAAATAAATATTTGCAGGCGATACGGTCAAAAGAACGAAATGATTTTGCAAAAGAGGTGCACGATAAGATAGGTCAGCAATTAATTGCATTACGGTATGAATTGGATAGGTTAAAATCAAAGGTAAAGAGTGATGATTCAGCTTTTTTCCAAAAGCTGGAAAATTTATCAGCAGAAGTGGTTGAAATGATTCAGAATTTTAAGATACTGTATTATTCAGTAAATCCTTCCTTATTGGATGATTTTAGTTTGTCTGATTCTATTGGATTTCTTATCAACTCATTTAGGGACGAAAACAGCGTAATTGTAAACTATTTCACTGATACAGAAAGCTTGCTATTGAACCCTGAAATAAAGCTGGCCATATATAAAGTGTCAGAAGAGTGTTTGAAAAATGTGAAACTTCATTCAAAGGCGACCTCAGTATTTGTGAGCTTAATAGAAAGCAAAGGGTCACTGATATTTGAAATTGAAGATAACGGGTGTGGATTTGAGCTCTCGGAAATTGATATAGCGCGCCATCATGGTATTCTGGAAATTAGAGAAAGAGTAAGTTCAATCATGGGAAATTTGATCATTAAATCGATCCCAGGTAAAGGGTCAAGAATTAGAATTAACGTGAAACTAAAATAAGAATATGATATTGTGTGGGATTTTGAACTGTCAATTTTTAGAAAATCTATATCGCTAATCAATTATTATTTGCCCTGTCCCAGCAGTATGATACGTATGGTATGTGCCATGATCTTAAAGTCGAGGGCCAGTGAAATATTTTCGATATACATCAGATCATATGGCATGCGTTCGATCAGT
>JBAXLU010000050.1:0-2543 GCA_037134695.1 Candidatus Nomurabacteria bacterium | reverse complement strand
ATGATCGGGAAGGGAGTGAAATTGAAATCAACCATGGGTTATTGTTTTTCAATAATGTTTTGTGCGATGGCCCGGCACATATTATTCCTAGATTTTAACTAACGAAAAAACCCTCAAAAAACATTATAAAGCTTCCAATACGCAAACAAAAATATCAATATCAAATAGGTCAGACTGTTTATGGTAAAAAGATATTTAGAAAACGCCGACCAGCCCGATCCTTTCAGAATTTTAATATTTTGAATAATAATTGGAACAGTAACAATTAATAGCAGAAAAGGAATATACGCCGCAATATTCAGCATTGAAAATCTCCAGTCGTGGTAAGGCGAAGGAAAATAAAAGATCGCTTGATTATTTAATAGAACGTTTGCATAATAAAGCAATATGGCACTCATGACAATTAGTGAGATCTTAATTTTAGGATCAGCGTTATTTACCTGCGATACGGGTTTCCTATTTCTTAAAAAACTGACAAGAAAGAATATTGCAGAAAAAGAAAACAACGCTTCACAACAAATAAGGAACAGGCGCATCATTCCATTATTTTGCGGCGTTTTATAGTCAACCAGTTTTTTGTATTCTGCGTTTGCCGGGAATAGATCGGTCATTTCATAAGCATGATCGCCCTTGGCCAATTCTGTTTTAAGATCGAAAGCTTTGAGATGTTTAAAATCATGGTAAAAGTACAGACTGAAATTACCCCCTTCCAGGTCTGCCACAAATGAATACAGGGTACCATCGCCAATCTTATCCCTGCATTCGTGCATGCTGTCTACCAGTGCCAGACAAAAGTTTGCATTGCTGTCATTGGCATGATTGAGTAAAAACTCATGGCCTCGATTATAGCGCGCAAAGTTTAGTCTTTCTTTGTCAGGGGTGCTGGTCGGACAAAAATTCGCAATGATATATTTTGCATCGTTACCGATGGTCATAGTATCAGGCTCCATCACCAGGTATTTGCCACTCTTATCTGCGAAAAATACCACCGCAGCATTAAATGGCCTGTTGAATTTAGCGGCATAATTCCTAACATCTTCCACGGTTGCACAATTTTGCATGATGTCACGTATAAACTTATTGCTGTTAGTTTCGGTTATTTTTGATGGGTCAGCCACCACTGATTTGGGATAGATCGTTAACCCATCAAATGCAAGTCCGGTTTCATTCATGCCTCCTTGTGGAAAACCATCAGCATAACCCACATATACGGCACCAAAATTTCCGTTGGTCTTATTTTCAAACCAAACCCTAGAGCCCAATCTCCAGTTGTCTTCATTATTACCTAGGTAGGTGCGCCCATTGATGGTTACTTTACACATGCTGCAAGCATAACCGTCAACCTGCAAAAGCATCATCAGGGCTAGGGTAATAATTTGAATGATTGCTTTCATTTTATCGCTTTGGGCTGAAACGTTAGTTGTATTGGTTTGTTGTAATGCCCGCATCGTATTGGCATAAAATTGTGAATTAACGCAACGCTACTTGAAAAAGATCTCGTTAAGAAGAAAAAAAATCAATTAGATAAAAAAATCGTTTTGCCCGGCAAAACCGAATAAGTTTTACCGGCTTTTTTAAAGAAGACAGTTAATGCACTTGGATTGTTCACCATATTTTTTTCAACAGAAAACTTTAAGTTTCGGAATGCATTGATATAATCCACCAGGTCTATCTGCGTTGTATAATGGATCGCTGAATTATTTGCCAACAACTTGAAGAATTTTTCTGTTTCGTCCCAATGGTTTTGATTGTTTCCCATTTCCCAGCTATGTCCCCAAATATCTAATAGCACCAAATCTTTGGTATTGATAAAATCATTGATCAACTGGTAATAACGGTCTAATTCTTTTTTATCGTTTTCCGGATCATTGGGTTTCCAGTAGGCTTTGGCAAATTGATGTACCGTGGGGTGCCATTGCAGAAAATTCTCGGGGATCTTAAATCCATAACTGTCATCTACCGTTCTTGCATATTCTATACCCAAACCTTTGATGGCATCAATAACGAATGCATTATTATTTCCAAAGGGATAAGCCATGCCTCTTACCGGATACCCTATTAATCTTTCCAATTCTTTTCTGTCTTCCACCACCTCATAAACAATATCAATTTTTGATAATGTGGTTAGGTTGGGATGATTGGCAGAATGAACAGAAACCTCGTGTCCGGAATACAATTGTTTGATCTCGGCTCTGTTTACATAACCACTAGTGCCCAATTTGTTTGAATTGAGGTGAAAGGTTCCGATCAACCCATATTTGTTCATGAGTTTTACCAATTGCCGATCCTCTGTTCTTCCGTCATCATAGCTTAGAATTAATGCTTTTGTTTTCCCTTGCGGGAAAAGCATTTCAATGGGGTCGCCGGTTTTGGCGATAGCGGTATCTGTTTGTGCTACGGCAAGGTTTATGGAAAGAATAAATACAAGGGCTGCGATAATTGTTTTCATTTCTGATATTTAATAAGTCAGCATACGCCACTACCTTAGAGACATTATTTCAATTTTCATGTATGGATAGTAGGGCAGGGTAGAAAGTTTTTTG
>JBAXLU010000049.1:0-2732 GCA_037134695.1 Candidatus Nomurabacteria bacterium | reverse complement strand
TAAACATTCATGAAGACAGGTAGATTACATCCTTATCCTTGCATGGCTATAGTAAAGCATTAAAAAACTGCCTACTGGCAGGCATTCCAGTTTGAGCTTTTATAAAGCGCAAAATACTCAGGATTTACTAAATTCGTCGGTAACTTTACATGTTTACCCAGATTTCCGCACCTGCCTGGCAGTCCCCAGTAGACTTTTCCCTGCAGCTGCTCCAAGTATGTGCACATCAGAACTGCAATGGATGTAGATTTTAAGGTGACAAATTATTTGACATATTCATTAATGTCTAACAATACCAGTACCGCTGAAATAAATTTGTAAAAGCAGCCTTGTAAATAAAATGCCAATGAACACACGTGTTATTAATAATTATGCCAGGCTCAAACCATCTTTATTTTATTTACCCATATTACTGCTGATTGCAATGGTTTTATGGCTGTATAGCCGGGATGCTTTATCTGCTGATAAATATATACAGGTACAAAAGGATGCTTTCTTTTTTATTAATTTTCACCTGGGTCAGTTTCCAAAAACCATCTATAATCTTACCCAAATAGGAGATGCTTCCGTTTTCCTGGCATTTTTAAGCATTTTCATTCTCTATGCCCCCAAAATGTGGGAGGCTTTACTATCGGCCTCGCTGCTGTCGCTTATATTTTCCAATGTATTAAAAAATATATTTGGCGTGGCAAGACCGGCCGTGGTGTTTGATAACAATAGTTTTATTATCATCGGGAACAAAGCCGTTGGGCAGGCCAGTTTGCCGTCAGGGCACTCCATTACCGTGTTCACAACACTTACCGTTTTGATGTTTGCATTTATGCCCGAAAAGCTGCAATACAAAATTTTATGGGTTTCTTTCATCATCATTACCGGACTAATGATTGCGTTTACAAGAGTAGGTGTAGGCGCACATTACCCGCTTGATGTTATTACCGGCAGTATTATTGGGTATATTTCGGGACTTATAGGTATTTTTATCAGCCGGGAATTCAAGATCTGGGCCTGGATTAACAATCCAAAATATTATCCGGTTCTTATGGTATTGATGCTGGTTTGCTGTATTTCGTTGATCAGCGGAATGATCAACGAAAATCTGGTAATATATTACCTGGCAATAGCCAGTCTATTTTTTGCATTTTATAAAATCATCTATGTATTCGTTAAAAAATAATATAAAAATCATCCCTTTTGTTTTATTGATAAGCGTTCTTAATTTTTTACTCTTTCATTACCCCTTTTACCAATTTGTCTTTAACAACCTTGATTATAAAAGCCTGAACGGCATTAACATTGTTATCACCTTAATGATCCTGATGGTGGTTGCCAATGCTTTTGCTTTCTTCCTGGTTTTCTTCCTTTCACGCTTTGTGGGAAAATTTCTATCAGTTGTATTCTTTATTGTTAATGCCATTGCTCTTTACTTTGTAAATACCTACCATATTATCATAGACGAAGCCATGGTGGGGAATGTGCTCAATACAGACCATGCAGAGGCCACCAGTTTTTTTTCGTTTAAATTAATACTATACGTAATCCTGCTGGGTGTTATTCCCAGCATCTATATCATTAAGGCTAAAATCATCAATGTAACAGTAAAGCGGTTTTTTATTGTCACTTCCCTTACCCTGTTATTTATTGTAGCCATCGCATTTGTGAATGCCCGCAATTGGCTGTGGATTGATAAGAATTCAAAAACATTGGGCGGACTAGCAATGCCATGGTGCTACACCGTAAATATTTCTCTTTATTATACGCATAAGTACCAGGAGAATAAAAAAGAAATTTTATTGCCCAATGCTACCATAAAAGATAGCCAGAAAGCGGTGGTGGTCCTGGTGATAGGAGAATCAGCAAGGCGCCAAAACTTCTCTTTATATGGATATGAAAAAAATACCAATCCTTTTCTTTCCAATACCCCTGGCGTATTTCATTTCAATGCCAACTCCTGTGCCACCTACACTTCAGCAGGTGTAAAATGTATTTTAGAGCATGCCCATACTGATGACCTGTATGAAATTTTACCCAATTATTTGGAAAGAAATGGCGTAGAGGTTATCTGGCGGACTACCAACTGGGGAGAACCGCCCATCCATATAAAAAATTACCAGCGTGAGGAAGCGCTGAAAAAAAATTGTAAAGGCGTGGGGTGTAATTACGATGAAGTGCTGCTGACAGATCTGAAAGAACAGATAGCAGCGAGTACAAAAAATAAAATATTGATTGTATTGCACAGCAGTACAAGTCATGGACCTACCTACAGTAAGAAATATCCACCCCAATTTGAAATATTTAAGCCCGTTTGCAACACCGTAGAATTAGGGAAATGCTCTCAAACAGAACTGATCAATGCCTACGACAATACGATTGTTTATACCGATTATATCTTGCATAATTTGATTGAAGACCTGCAACAATTAAAAGCGTATAAAAGTGCCATGATTTTTGTTTCAGACCATGGTGAATCTTTGGGAGAAAAGAATCTATACATGCATGGTTTGCCGCTAAGTCTTGCACCCAAAGAGCAATACGAGATCCCGTTTATAGTGTGGATGTCTGAAAACAGTTCAAGACAATTGAAACCCAATAATGAGTTGTCTCAGGGCCATGTATTTCACAGTGTTTTAAATTTTCTCGGCATACAAAGCCCGGTTTATAATGAGGACTTAAATATTTTTAAATAATTGGGGCATCGGACCAGTGTTGCTATATTTTCCAATAATTACAAGTCA
>JBAXLU010000048.1:0-2958 GCA_037134695.1 Candidatus Nomurabacteria bacterium | reverse complement strand
TACTACAAACCTCTCAGCAACAGGCCTAACAGCAACAAATGCATACATAAATAATTTAACAGTAGGGACTACGACATCTTTATCTTTTGTTGTTACTACATTAACTGGTACAAGTTCATCATTCATAAATGCAAGTACAACCAACTTATCTGTTGCATCGACTACATACTTTGCAAACAATACTGGTATTTGGAATGCGAGTGGGAATGTGGGAATTGGGACAACGAATCCCGTTATTCCTTTTCAAACGCATGTAGGTACTAATCAAAATATTGGAATTCAAACAAATGGCGGGGTAGCGAACTTGACTGCCTTTAACGATGCTGGCTCTGCTTATGTTCCTTTAATGTTGACTGGAAGTGTTATGAGTTTGATGCAAGGTAACGTAGGTATCGGGATAACAAATCCACTTGATAAATTAACTGTTAGTGGTGGTAAATTAAATGTAATAGGAGGTGGAGGTGGAACAAATTTTGGAGAGTTATTTAAGATTAGCCGATCGTCAGATCAAACTACTATTGTTGGATTAAATGTAGACGACACAACAGGGATTAGACAGACTACATTTGATTACCCTTCTACTGAAACATCAAGATTTTATTTTAATAACTCTGCCTCAGGTGTTGCTAATGTATTAGTGGAAGGAAATGTGGGAATCGGTATAACTAACCCTGGACAAAAACTTGATGTAAATGGTGCCATGAATATAAGTGGAACAATTTATGGTGGCTCAGGTGCTTCTCAAACATTAGCATTAAAGAGTACTTCAGGTAATGCAAATAGAAGTGGTATCTCTATTGGAAATATTTATAATTCAGATAATGGAGGTATTTCATTCTTTACTGCTGGAGCTTCAACAGAAACTGAAGCTGTACGTATACAAGGTACAACTGGAAATGTTGGAATTGGGACAACAAATCCGACTGCACGATTATCTTTATATGGTGTTGACGATGCATTGAGTATGCAAACATCAGGTTTGACTACAAAATTTATTTTTAGCACAGGTTGGAATGCTAATGTCTCTGATTTTTTTGGTATAAGAAATTCAAGCACAGCTACCCCCCAGTTTATGTTAACGACAGCAGGAAATGTCGGCATCGGGACGACAACTCCTGGATTTAATTTAACTGTACAAGGAAATAGTTTGCACATGGCTACATCTTCATTCTTGGGAAATGTGGGAATTGGGACAACGAATCCTGGGGCAACTTTGCAATTAAATACACCGGGTACAGCAACCACATTTAAAATAACTCAAGATAATTCTGCTAGATATTTAGCTGCAAATACATACTCAGTCATGACAACTGGAACGGAACTTATTTTAGGAACAGCAGATTCAAACTTCTTACAATTTAATACAAACAATGTAGAAAAGATGCGTATAACAACTGGTGGAAATGTTGGAATTGGAACTACTGCACCAACAGACAAGTTACAAATCGCGGGGAATACAACACCTTCAGTTGATGCAACATACTCACTAGGTTCTTCAACTCTTCGTTTCTTAAATACATTCACACAAAATATATTTGCTTCAAGTTCTGTAATTACAAATGCAACTTCAACTAACTTCTTTACTACAAACTTTAGTGCGACAAATAGTACATTTGGAACAGTAACAGTAAGTACATCATCACTAGGTAATGCATCAACTACAAATCTAACAGTTGCATCTACTACATACTTTGCAAACAATACTGGAATCTGGAATGCGAGTGGGAATGTGGGGATTGGGACTACGACCCCAGGAGCTATGTTAGATGTTAATGGAAATATAAAGTTATCATCTGCATCAGGAATAATACAAAATGTGTATTCATTGCAAGGAAGAATTTCTGACAGCCTTTTACATGTTGCTGGTAATTCCGGATACGCTGGTAATCTTTTCCTTAACTATAATGGTGGAACTGTGACTGTTGGCGATAATGGTGCGGCTACTTTCAGAGTTAACACAAACGCACTTTATGTAACTAGTGGTAATAATGTTGGAATCGGTACAACTTCCCCATCTGCAAAGTTAGATGTATGGGGGAATTTAAATGTGGGTACTTCGTCTACTCCAACATTGTTTGCAAATACAGGAACAGGAAATGTAGGTATCGGAACATCAACCCCAAGTAATGCTCTTGAAGTTGTTGGTAATATAAGAACTAGTGGATATTATGGAACAACACTTAATCCAAATCCTCGTTTGAATTTTGGTAGTGGGCAAGCTTATCTAAGTGGTAATCCTTATATATATCTTGGTAGTGGAAGTGCTGTAACAGCACACACTCTTCTTGCAAATCCTGGTTATGCGGTATTGCCTGGAGTAATAGTGAACGCAAGTCTTGATAATCAAATCGCTTTACAAGTCCTTGGTAAGAGTGCAACACAAACATCTGATTTATTCCAAGTCGCGAATTTTGATGCAAGTTCAATTTATTTAGATGTGAATGCAAGTGGAAATGTTGGAATTGGTACAAGTACACCAGCTACGAAATTATCTGTTACAGGAAGTAGTTATTTTGATGGAGGTGTTGGAATCGGGACAGTAAATAATGCAACAGGAACTTTGAAAGTATCAGGGAATGCAACAATTGGTTCAAACCTTCTCATTAATACAATTTTAAATTGTAATTCTTCATCAAATACTTTGCAGACTGATGGTTCAGGACAAGTAGTTTGTGCGACAGTAACAACAATCGGAGGAACATCAGCTGGAGGTTGGACTTATCAATCACCAAATATTGTTCGTTTAGCAACTACAACAGATATAGTCGGAATGGGAGTTGTAAACCCTTCTGCAAAATTAGATATCAATTCTGGATCAGCAGCTACTACAACTCTTGCACTTCATGCTGTAACTTCACAGACTGCAAATATCTTGGAAGTTTATGACAATTCACTAACACTAAATACTGTAATTACATCTGCAGGTAGACTAGGTCTTGGTGTTACTGCTCCAACAGA
>JBAXLU010000047.1:0-2959 GCA_037134695.1 Candidatus Nomurabacteria bacterium | reverse complement strand
CTTTCGGTATGCTAACCCCTGGCCGCAAATTTAGCGCTGGAACTGCCTACAGGTATGGGTTTAATGGGAAAGAAAATGATAAAGATATTAATTCGGGAGCGCAGGATTATGGAATGAGAATTTATGATGGAAGGTTGGGGAAATTTTTAAGCATTGATCCTCTGACAAAAGAATATCCTTGGTACACAACTTATCAATTTGCCGGAAACAAACCAATTTGGTGTGATGATTTAGATGGAAAAGAAGAACGTATTAAGTCTGTTTTTTTGGGTGCAGATGGAAATAAGCATCCAGTTGAAATATTTAATATAACTCAGGGTGATATATCAGAAACAATAACTCTGCAAAGAACAATGGCTATGACATATGGTCAACAAAAGTCAAGTGGTTATGAATGGATCGGTGGGTATAATAGCTATTTTAGTGGGGGGCATCCTGAAAATAACCCAGATTGGCATGGCCCATCGAAAGGTACTTTAACGATAGATGCAACTGGAAATGTTGCAAAAATTAGTTATAGTTCAACAAATGAAGGTCTTAAACAAAGATCTGTCCCATTTTCAAAGTCAATTTCATTAGGCGCCCAAGCCTTCGTTGCATTTTTTATTAGCCCAGATAAATCTGTAGAAGGTTCTGCTGCTTGTATAAATACAGTTCATAACTATTTTTCAATTTTCATGGGTGCTTTCGCTGCTCCAGAAGCGTTAGCTGGAAATTATGTTCAAATTGCAAATATGGCATCACTAGGTGATGATATGGCTGGTGGTGAGAATGGGTCATTTTCGTCTCAGCATATAACAAATAAAACAGCAAAAGCAATAGTAAGTGGTTTAAAGGTTATATCTGGTTTTGCTTCAAGAGGTGTAGACATTACTACCCTTAGTAAAAACATAAATAGTGGAACTAAAACGGTAAAGAATGCAGCAATCGTTTTAAAAGAAACTTATGATGTAACTAAACAAACTGTCGAGGCTACAAAAACAATAAAAGAAGCAATAGAGAAATAATAAAATGAACAAAAAAATAGAGCAAGACCAAGAATATTTAACTAAAGACCTTGGTTACAGTAGCTATAATATTGGTGATTACTTAATTCTAATTATCATCATAAGCGGTTTAACTGCCGCTTTATCTATTTCGTATTTTCACCTTCCCAATATTATTATGGGTACACTTATTGTAGTTTTAATTTCCTTTGTAATTTATTTTGTTTCATACTTTTATTTAAAAAGGATTAAATTCTACCCGGATCGAATTGATATTTGCTATGCTATTAAGCATAATTCAAAAACTGTTAAAAGTGTGCAGTTAGAAGAAGTTAAATTAATAAAATTTGTGTATACTGGTGAAAAAGGGAGCGGAGATCTTGCTCATGTAAAATTGATTTATTATGAGTTGGGGCGTCAAAAGACCATCCGCAGTTCTATTTTGTGTCATAAAGTGGCAAATATTTCTACATTTTATAAACAGATTGGGAAAAATGTCGAAACCCAAGGATTCGGTAGTTAATGGAAATTTCGCTTTTATAGACCCCACTTGACCTGTAAAAATAACCCCCAGTAAGATTTCATTGAAATACAATATACATCAGGATTTCATACTTATTTGTACGGGGGCTCTTAAAAGCGATCTTGAGGGGTCTGAAACACTGAAATTTCCACTCTACAGCTTATGTCGTAAACTCAGGGTTAATTAGGCTCTGTTTTACAAATGGAACAAGGAGTTTATGGAAGCAGTGAAGTAACGCCTCAATGGCGATACTACCCGAGAAGCATACACTTTTTGTCACTAATTTCGTTTAATTTCAAATAATCAAGTTCTGTGGTGCGACACCGGTGGGCTGACGGAATCCTATTACCCCACCTTCGCCAAGCCACGGACGTTGGCTAAAATTGCATATTAGCTTCTCTGTATTAAGACATGACTGGCGATGACAAAATAAAAACTATAATTCATTCACTCAACGCTATTCCAAAAAATTTATTTTTTTTAATAGAATTCCTTTAACTGTAAAATTTTGAAGATCATGAAATATCTATTCACTATATTATTAATATCCATTAATCTTCACGCTTCTGCCCAGTCAGTAAAACTTACTACAGAAGAAACAATTAAACAAAAATTTCCCCGCCCATCGTACGCTAACATGGACCAATCGTGGACTTATTTCCAGGATGGCAATAATACTATCAGAATCGATTGTAAAGGAGGGGATAAATTCGAGTGGCAATATTTCAGTAAATTATATAGCCAAAATTGTCGCGTAACCATTTATAAATATGATTCGAACGGGGATGAAATATTAGTAAATAAACTCGAAAATGACAAAAAAGTATTCGCCCTTATGCTTCCTGAAGCAATTGAGTTTAACAAAAAAATATTATTATTTTATTTTAGAGTTACTGACAAGGATGCCCCAAAACTGTATGTTTCGGAATTGGATAAAAATGATCTTTCATTAAAGAATACCCAGGAAGTATGTACTTATGGACAAACTAATGAAGACGTTGCCCATTCAAAGAAAGGTATTTACTGGCAAATGTTACTAAAACTTTCAGACGATAAGAAAAAATTATTACTTGCTGCTCCGGTATATAAAGACGAATTATTTACCTGTGTATACGCAAGCGATATGAGTATTATTAGAAAAAAGACCTCGCAATTTATAATAAAAGATGACATAATGATATCGGATGCTTTATTAGAAAATACAGGGAATAACAGCATTGTATTCAAAGATTTTCAGATGACTGGTGAATTAAGTGGTACTTTCTTACCCTCAGTTAAGGGTATTTTGCTCCAAAAAGTAAACAATACTGAAGTTTTCATTGATGCAAATTTCCTAGATGAAGAACACAGATTAGTGGACGCCCATTTCGGTATATCAAAGTACAGTTCAAAAACGATTCTTTTTGGCGACTATTTGGATAAAAATTGGGGCGCAGGCATCTGGCTGACC
>JBAXLU010000046.1:0-3230 GCA_037134695.1 Candidatus Nomurabacteria bacterium | reverse complement strand
TCTGGGTACAGTTAATCAAAACTCATCAGTTCCAGTTTCTAATATTACTGGGTCAAATATTACTATTAAATCTGGTGATGTAGGTTTAGGTAAAAATCCTACACTTACGCTTACTTGTAGAAATAAAAATGGTGTTACTAAAAAATTTATCACTCTAAATGTGATTGATTTTAATAGTTATACATCTTCAACAACGTCATCCCTTGCAAACCCAACACTTTCTTCAGTATCTCCAGTTAGTCAGTTTGTGGTTGGTGGTTCATCAATGGGTATTGTGACATTTAGACTAGCAACCGCACAAGCAGGAACAAGTGCGACAGTTAGAGAACTTAATTTTACAACAACCGGACAAGATGCAATTGAAAGTATTAGTGTAGGAGGTGGAACAAAAGGGGTTATGTATCCAGGTGTTACAACTATTTCCGGACTTAATATACCAATTAGTTCAAACGATACAGACGTGCCTGTTTTAGTTAAATTTGCAGGATTTCAAAACACAGCTACAGGAAGGAGTTTGCAACAAGGAGTTCCAAACGTAGGTGTAACACTTACTTCAGTAATAGCATCAGATAATTCTGGTAAAAATATTACAAATACGAGTTCAGTCTCTTCTAATAAAATGACTCTTGTTGCATCAAAGCCAACAGTAACGGTATCATCTGGAAATAACCCATCAACACTTTATTTAGGTGTTGAAAACAAAATAGGGGAATTTACAGTGACAGCTGATGCGAATGGAAAAGTTAGTCTGTCAAAAGTTGGGCTAGCTTTTTCTGCTAGCGGAGTTAATCCAACTCTGTCTGCTGTTAGAATTGCTAATGGAAATACTACTATACCAGCCTCAGCAGATAAATCTACAAATATAAATATACAACTTACTTCTCCATATGAAATTGCAGCTGGCAACTCAGTAACATTTTCTGTTTATGCAGTAGTAAATGGAACACAATCATCACCAGTAGGAATTCCTTCTATTAGTACTAGATTAGATTCAAATTCATTCCTTTGGAATGATGTTATTGGTGGTAACAATCAGTATTCTGGATCTATTATTTATAATTTCCCAACTAATTCATATAAAATTGGAGGAGATGGGAGTTCAGTCAAATGTAATTCAGAACAGTATTTAGATGGTGGCGTTTGTAAAAATATAACTCAAAAATGTCCAGATGGTAGAGTAATAGCAGGGATGCTTAGTTGTAATACGACAACTTCCGTTCCAGTCGTAGAATTTGTTGGTGCCCCAACACTTAAACTTCAATATGACGGATCAGGAAAAGAGTCAATGCTTGTAGGTAAGGCAACGGTAAAAATTACAGCAGGGGATAATCCTATGTATATTATGCAGGGTTATGTCGGCGCATCTTTACGCTTTATGAATCTTTTAAATAATGAAGATGCTTTCTCAAATAATCTAAAATTCACAGAAACTGTCTCCTCAATGTCTAATCCAGTACCGACAAATGAAAACAGGGAGTATTTTATTCCAGCGCATAGTTCTTTGATATTTAATATATCAAATACCGCACCAGCTAAAGAATTTTTTGCAGGTACATATGCGTTAAGACCTATAGATTTAACTTATAGTGTAAATTATTCTAATTATACGAATTTTTCAGGTGCTAATCCAAATGTTGGTGCTATTAGTTCTAGCTCATTTATAAATATATTAAAGAGCAATTCTGTAACTATTGTAGGTGAAACCTCTCCATACATATCCGCAGTTTCTCCAAACCAAAAAGCGATATCGGCTGGTAGTTATGTGATAATTGGATCGAGATTTACCAGAACAAATTATGTTACTTTAAACGGTATCACTACAAAACTATCTTCCTATCCTGTTTATACAAGTAATGGTGTAGGTAGAGTAGATTCAAATATATTATTTAATTTGTCTGATTTTAGAATTACTCAATCAGGGGCTTATGTAATGCAAATTTCAAATGAAAAAGGTTTGAGTAATAACTACTCATTTAATATTGACACTTCTAGTAATCAAAATCCTACAACAGTAACTCAACCGACAATTACTAATGTTGCTCGTTCAAGCTCAGGTGATTTAATTGTTAGTGGTACAGGTTTTAACTCAAATAACACTGTATATCTAGATGGGTATTCTTCTTCTGCAAGTTCTTGGTATGTTATTGGTAATGGAGTTACTTCTTCTAATAATGGGACTTCATTAACAGTTAATGTACCAACAACTTATCCTTGCCCAACATATAGAAATGGTGATGTCGGATGCCCTATTCCAAGTGCCATAACTTCAGGATCATATACACTTACGGTAAGTAATGCAAATGGTATAAGTAATACTATTACTTTTATGATTCCTGAACTTAGGGTTTTGTACCCAACTGATGGTCTAAGTTTTACAACTGGACAACCAATTCAAATTTCTTGGCAATCAGTAAGTCCACAGTCTAATTATAGAGTTACTTTTAACTCAACAAGTAAGAGATCATCTGGAGATGTTGATACTTTTACAGCAGGACAGGCACATTGTGATTCTGCTAGTAAATGTTATATAAACTGGGTACCAACGACTGAAGATCAAAGAATAAATTTTGCTGTGTATGATACTACTTCTGGTTTGGTGGGACAATCTGGTTATGTGTCTATACTTAATCCAGCATCTTTCGCTCCAACTATAGATGTATACGTAAATGGTAGTAAGATTACTAACGGACAAAATATTTCACTATCAAATGGTAATCCAACCATTCAATGGAATAGTAACGGTTCATCTTGTACATTTGATGCACAAAGTCTAGCAACTAGTGGATCTCAGACTTTCTCAGGAGTGAAAACAAGCTCCCATAGTTTTGTCTGTACAAACAGTGGTGTTTCTACAACATTATCATTTAGTGTTACAGTGCCAGCGGCAGTAGTCACTCCAACCTACAACTCACTCAATATTTCTCAATCCCAGAACGGAACAGTAATAGCAACAGACGCAAACGAAATTTTCTGTGGACCAACTAGAAGTACCTGTTCCCACTCCTATACAAGTGGTTCCTCTGTTGTCCTCACCGCTAGTCCAGCAACTGGTTATACATTTACTAATTGGTCAGGTGATTGTTCAGGATCAAGTACGAATTGTACGGTAACAATGTCACAAGCAAGGTCTGTAGTAGCTAATTTTACAGCACCAGCAGTAGCTCCTGTGGTGACAGCTCCAACTATAGATGTATACGTAAATGGTAGTAAGATTACTAACGGACAAAATA
>JBAXLU010000045.1:0-3277 GCA_037134695.1 Candidatus Nomurabacteria bacterium | reverse complement strand
AGATTCTGCGAGTTTTACTCCAAAACTATAAATACCGATTTTTTTGAAAAATTTATTTAATGGACTTCCCCAAGAATAATTCCAAAGATGAACTCCGAAAACATCAGATCCTAAATCTTGGCCATGCCATTCTTTTATATGCTCACTATCAAATGGATAAAAAGTTTTTGGTGGTAATACAGTGAGTGATGATTTGTTTTCGTAATTTTCAAAAACTTGTGAAAGAACTCGTGGAATTGTAATTAATTCATTACTATTATTATCATAATAATTTTTACAATCTAAAATAAATGGATGCTGTGGTGTGGCACCAATCATACCAGCACTTATAATTCCAACTTCTTCTTCACCTAAAATACAATCATGCGCTGACAGGGGAGAAAGTGATTGAAGTAATAGCATATCAGTATCTAAATAAAATCCACCTTGTTCATATAAAATGTGAAGTCTTGCATAGTCTGCAACAAAAGCCCATCTTTTTTCTTTATACATACGTAGAGCAAATGGATAATCTTTAAAAGAAAAATTACTTTCATTCCATTCAATAATAGAAAAATCAGGACAAAGTTTTTTCCAGCTTTCTATACAAGTTAATATTTCAGGAGATTTTGGATTATTACCAAACCAGCAGTAGTGTATTGTTTTTGGGATTGACATTTTTTTTATTGTATATATACTATATTTATCACCAGCGGAAAAGATACCCCTATGAGGTTTTGTCCTCATAGGGCCTTTTCTTTTCATACGCAAGTAACTTATTCAAATCATTCATATATCGCAAGTATGTTCGGAACGGCTTAAATTTAAGCAGGGCAGAGAATTTTAATCTATTAGGTATAATAACAGCAGAAAGCTTTTCTTTTTCAATAAGATGTTGCACAAGGCAATAAAAATCACCATCGCCAGTCACAATTACAGCCTTATCGTAGTTAGGGTATTCAATCATTGCATGAAGGACTAACTCAGCATCACAGTTACCTTTTGTTGTACCATCTTTGTATTCGAGTGTAGGTTTAAAAATACAAAGGAACCCTGCTGATTGCAAGGATACGTATAATTCATTATTTCCCTCGACATAACCAATAAATAAAAATGCCTTGGTCACACCATACTTTTCTTTGAGATATACACGAAATCGACCAAAGTCTAATTTCCACCCTAATGACTGAATAGCTAAGTTTACATTTTGACTATCGATGAATGCATAGTTATTTTCTTTTTTTTGCATACTCTAAATTGATTTTAGAAATTAAGTATTTTCAAGTCCATGTTATTTAGTATACATCTTTTTGAAGTTTTTTTCTGTTATATTATTCATTACGGAAACGCCAGCTCTTCGACTTTATGGACTTTTGACTATGCCTTTTTATGGCTAAAATTTGCTATTGTTAGTATTTTTTTATGATACACTAGAAACATTAATTTTTATTAAACAATAGTTAAAAAGTATGCAAAGTATTATTAAAAAAGTAGTTTGGTTTTGTTTGGCTTTGATTCCATTTATCGCTCTTTATGTAGCAGATGGAGGAACATTTGATCCAATTAACTGGGGAACATCTGGATTTTATTTCCCATTTATTTCTGGTAAAAATTTATTATTCCGCTTTATTGTAGAAATTGCATTTGCTGGATGGGCAATACTTGCTCTTCGTGATTCTACTTATAGAGTCAATATCAAAAAGTCACCACTAACTATAGCTTATGCCATTTTTATGGTTATTCTTTTGGTGGCAGATATTTTTGCAGTTGATAGTAGTAAAGCTCTTTGGAGCAACTATGAAAGAATGGAAGGGTTTGTGGGACACATACATATGTTTGCTTATTTCTTTGTGTTGACCGCAATGCTTACCACTCTGAAAGATTGGCAAAAAATGTTTAAAGTTTTCTTGGGAGCAAACTTACTTGTTTTAATTTATGGATATGGACAATTACTTGGTGCTAAAGGATATATTTTTGCAGCAAAGTTTCCAACAATGGCAGCATGGTTTTCTGCAAGATTTCCAATTCATCAAAGTGAAAATAGACTAGACGCTACAATAGGAAATTCTGCATACTTTGCTATTTTTTGTTTAATGTCACTTTCCATTGCAGGAATTCTTTGGTCACAACATAAAAGTTTGAAAAAAGCTTGGTGGTATCCAACGATAATTGCACTTAACTTAATAGCACTTTTCTATTCTGGTACTCGTGGAACAATGATAGGACTTGTTGTTGGAGTGTTAATTACTTTAGGTATAATCGCTTGGCATGAAAAGGGCCACGCAAGAAAAGTTTTGTTAGGAGTTTTGGTGGCTGTTATTGTCGGAGTGTCTTTGCTTTTCTCATTTAAGAATTCAGCATTTATTAAAAATGCACCAACATTGAATCGTCTTGCAAGTATTTCTGTCACAGACCTTACTACAATGAGCCGTCTATCTATTTGGACAATAAGTTATCAAGCATTCTTAGAGAAACCTATTTTGGGTTATGGACAGGATAACTTCAGTTACATTTACGCAAGAAAGTTTATGCCAGAGAAAATGTACAACTTGGAACCTTGGTATGACCGTTCACACGATGTGTTCTTTGACTGGCTAGTGGCCGCTGGAATACTTGGACTACTTTCATACCTTTCACTCTATGTTGTAGCTCTATGGCTTATGTGGTTTAAGCCACATGATATGCCAGTACGCGAAAGAGCGATATTAACTGGAATAATGGCTGGATATTTTGTTCACAATATTTTTGTGTTCGACAATTTAACAAGTTATATTCTATTTTTCGCATTACTTGCTTATATAGTAATGCGAACTCATGGTGACACAATAAGGTCAAAAGCAAAGGAATTAGTCACACAAGAGACAATGAATTTGATTGTAGCTCCAGTTATATTAATTGCTTTGATTGCTGTGCAGTATTATGTGAACTATAGACCATACCTTGTGAACACTTATCTTATTCGTGGTATGAGTATTGGTCAATTGGCTCAGACTATGCCTCTTGCAGACGCAATAAAGATTTCTCAAGATTCATTTACAAAAGCATTATCATTAAATACTTTAGGATCTGAAGAAGCTCGTGAACAATTCTTACAAATGGGAGTTAGAATGGGGCAGATAAATATTCCACCTGAAACACCAGCTGAAAGTAGACAAGCTATAGGCCAGGCAACTAATAACTTTATAATGGCTGTACAAAAAGATGTAACAGAAACATTGCCAAGATATAAAGAAGATGTGAGAATGCTTTCTATTTTTGGAATGTTTTATAACGGAATAGGGGGAGGAGTTTTAGCAGA
>JBAXLU010000044.1:0-3316 GCA_037134695.1 Candidatus Nomurabacteria bacterium | reverse complement strand
TTTTGTGCAGGGTATCGTTCTACGCTTGAACTTTTTGAAACTATGTCGAATAACCTTGAAATGATAAGAAGTTGGAATATTTCACTCAAAGAACTGCTTGAAAAGGATCATAATGCTTACGTTCAAAAAGTAACCTTTTGATTATGGTATAATTTGAGTATGAAAAAAGATAACCTCACAGATGTTGTTCAAGCAATTCCAAAAACTCCTGTAAATACTCAAGTTACTCCTCAACAGCTAGTAACAACAAATGAAGGCGATATTGTCACTCTCGGCAAGAAGTAGATTACCTGTATATACGAGAATTGCATTGAACTATATGTATTAGTATTGAGTGTGCAGTTCTATTGATAAAACAACGTAATAACAATAGAAAGAACAGAAAAGAGCAAGTAAATAAAGGCGAAAATTGCTTGACAAAATAGTATAAATATGCTATTATATAAACATCATAAACCTCGAGCCAACCTAGATTTGGCCGATAGGTCAATGATAGTTGCTCTTTTACTTGGAGATACGAAATGAACAATGCAAATGCTATCGCCCTTATTGCAACGGGTGCACTGTCGACTGAGAAGATGTTACGTCTGTGTCAGACATCATTTTCAAAATCAAATGATGCACCCAGCACAACTGACAGCTTCACCACTCTTGAAGTGGTCAGAGCTTTCATTGACCAGCTTGGTATGACGCAGACTCATCTGCCAAATCGAGAGCTGATTGATATGGCTCATACCCACTTTTACTTGGATACATACATTGTAAAGCTTACTGCAAAATATTGGAGCAGAGCTGACTTCGATCATGCTTTTCAAGTCCTGAACAATGGTTACGATTTGATCTGTATGGCCGCAGCATCAAGGGATTACAACCAGCAAGAAGTTTTTGGCTTTTGTGATCGGTACCCTGATGATTTATCCGACAATCCACCCTCCTTCTGGGAAGGTGTGGTCAAGGCAAACATTCTGGATGTTGATGGCTTATACAAAGTCGCAATGTTGGATAGTCATAATTTGGATAAAATGCAGGAGCTTTGCCTCCTCATTATTTCCAAAAAAATGATGAATGCTGAGCAACTCATGAACCTTTGTGAGAAGTATCAGTCTAACCGAGCGATAGCTTTTGCTGCAATCGCGACAGAAAAACTGTCTGATGATCAAATCATCAAGCTGATGTCGCACGTTGACAATAATAACTGGCCAAATGAAATCCTTCAGCATTTTCAATTTCAGGATCGAACTATCGAAGATTTGTTTGCTCTTGGTGAAAAGGCTCGCAGTAGCAAACTGTGGGAAATTCTTTCTTACGAAATGCTAGAAAAAATTGCTGACAGGTCTGCGTCTGATGAACAAATCATTACTTTGATGGCATTGCGGTCCAAAAACCACAAACAAATTAGTTTTGGTTGGAGTGACTTCATTCAGTATCTTCGTTTGGAAGAGCGGACCGTTGAGGATCTGGTTATGTTTGGCGAGAAGGCTGATAGTGACGAACTGTGGCCAAGTATTGTTGAAGCAATCAACTCCAAGAAGGCTGCTCAAGCCTGAACCCTGTTGCTAAGATAGCAACCCCGAACCGCTGGCATTTTGCCAGCGGTTTCTTTTTGCATAATTTATCTGATATATCAGGAAATTATCAGATGAAACTCTGTGTCTTCTTGCCTCCAAAAATGATAAAATAGAGGTACTATGGTATTCATTCCATCTAACCCAAACGAGCTTGCAGAAATACTCAAACAAGCAATTCCATCTCATGGGAAAGCTGTCGATCATACGAAACTTCGCTATGTGATTTATGCACGAAAATCAACAGATGAAGAAGGAAAACAAGTCCACTCCATTGAAGATCAAGTAGCGGTCTGTCTTGAATTTGCAGAGAAGATAGGTCTTTCAGTAAAGAGAGAAGACGTACTACAAGAAAAGATGTCTGCAAAAGAACCAGACATTAGGCCAATTTTCAGATCAGTGATAAATGGTCTCAAAACTGGTAAATATGATGGTGTTATAGCGTGGCATCCTGACCGTCTTGCAAGAAATATGAAAGAAGCAGGAGAAGTGATTGATCTCATAGATAAACATATAATCAAAGATTTGAAATTCCCTAGCTTTTCTTTCATCAACGATACAAGTGGCAAGATGTTACTCGGTATCACTTTTGTACTTTCAAAGGAATACTCTGACAAGTTGAGTGATGATGTGTCACGAGGTAACAAGAAGAACATTGAACGTGGTAGTTATGTAAACAAAGCAAAGCACGGATATAACAAAGATAGGAATGGTAATCTAGTACCCGCTGGCACTAACTTCATCTTGATGCAGAGAGCTTTTCAGCTTCGTATCGAAGGGAAGACACTCGAAGAAATATCAGAATATTTGAATACCAATAAATACTATCACTCAAACACAGAGACCTCACCAAAGGTTTATGGAATGACAAAGCAGAGATTACAGACAATCATGAAAGACCCTATCTATACAGGTGTTTTGATGTATGGAAAGAATGTTGTTATCAATCTCATCGAAGTACATAACTTCATTCCGATGATTACTGTTCCAGAATTTATGAAGATCAATAAGTTATCAGGTGATACAGAATTCATCAAACTTTCAAAGATGTATCGAAAGGGTGAAGACATAAAAGCAGACCTCATGCGTGGAATGATTATCTGCGGTGAATGTGAAGAGGAGATGACAGCTGGAATTACTACCAAAGCTCAAAAAAATGGCTCTGGTGGATACTTTTATTACAGATGCGATACAGAAGGTTGCTCACAGAAAAATGTTGGTGTACGAGCAAAAGAGATTATTCTTTTTGCAACAGAATATCTCAAACAAAAACCTTTCTCAACTAAAGAGAGCTATGATCACTTTGTTGTAGAAATGAAAAAAGTGTTAGCAGAGAATTCTTCAGTTCTGAAAAATAATATTCTTACAGTATCAAAGCAACTTCTTTCATTGAGAGATAAGCTCGAAAGAACAAAGGATCTTTTGATTGGTGATGAAGCAGATAACATCAAGGAATACTATCGAAAAGACCTTGCAAAGATTGAAGATGAGATCAAAGCAAGAGAAAAAGAAGAGAAAGGATACAAGAAAATGCTCACAGAAGGGAAAGATACAATTCTCACCTATGAGCAATTCATTGAACTTATGGAAAAAGTACCAGAAAATATACCTAAAATGAAGATAATGAAGGATTTGGACTACATTATGTCAAAAATCTTCTTGAACTTTTTTTGTTTGAACAAAAAGCCTTACAAACTAACACTAAATGCACCTTTTGATATGTTGGAAAATCAAAATGTACTAATGGGTGC
>JBAXLU010000043.1:0-3708 GCA_037134695.1 Candidatus Nomurabacteria bacterium | reverse complement strand
CCAGGATAAAAATGTGATGGATAAATCATAGGAGAAACATAATCAAAAGTTTCAAGTGCAGTGTGCATATCCTGTCCCAATACTGCAATATCAACTTTTGTTATCATTATAATTCCAAACAAATCCCCTGATACTGGTATGCCGTCTTTATGAAGTGCCTCAGTTATATAATGATAAAATTCTGAAACAATAGCTGGCTTATTTGCTTTTGCTCTTTCACCAGAAATTGGAAATATCATATCTGAAAGTGCTCCATCTGTAGGGAAGCGAATATAGTCAAGATTTACTTCATCAAAACCTCTCTTGTAAGCTTCTTTGGAAATATCCTCGATATACGTCCACATTTTTTTAGATCCAGTATCTACCCAAGGTATACCTTTATGATCTTTCCATATTCCACCTGTACTTTTTGAATGCACAGCCTCTTCTGGAAATTTTTTAACATAAAGTGGATCTTGAAAAGCAGCAACACGAGCAATTAAATAAATATTTTTTGCGTGTAGCTCATCAATAAATTGATTTAAATCTCTAACGCGGCCATCCCAAGAAATAACACCGGTGTTATCTTTTACATCAATCACAAGGGCATTTATTTCTGTATTATCAATTATTTTTACAAGTTGATCTCTAAAAGATTTAGAACCAGCAACCCAACTAGACATGTAAATTGCCTTTACATGTTCTGGTGTTTTTATATGGGTAACAATTCTTTCTGTACTCGTAGCTTTAACTTCTTCTTTTGTTTTTATTAAAGTAGTCGTCGCGTTGGTTGAACTAGCTGTATAAACAGAACTTCCTAAATTATTTAAATATGAAACATGAGTATACCCACCATTAACTATCCAAAAAAAACTAGCAATTAAAAAGGCAGAAGCAATTATTTTTCCTATCATGCAACATTAGATGTTTCTGTATTACTTTCCTCGTGATGATCTTCAAATGTTTTTGGTCTCTTTTTTAAATCAAGAGTGGAGACAAAAAGAAATACTCCGGCGACGATAAAAAAAAGGTCTTTATATATACCAGGAATAAAAATCCAAGGAGAAATAAAAAGGAATATAGCAATGGTTCGTTGGATTCCAAGCGGTGACATGTGATGATTGTAACACAATCATCAGGCAAGAGGAAAGAGGTAAGAGTTTTAAAATACAGAAATAAAGGTAAGAGGTAAGAGTTTAGAGTAATACAAATACATGACGGTCGCTTCGCGACCATCATGTATTCCCTCTTTCCTTTATGTCCTCTTAACTATTTTAGCCCACCCTAAACTCTTTCCTCTTTCCTTTATCTTCTATTTTCGACAATTACTACAAATTCCCCTCTTATATGGTCTTTATTTTTCTCAAAATATTCCTTGACCTCTTTTGCATTTCCTCTTACAACTTCTTCATGCATTTTTGTAAGCTCACGAGCAATTACAACACGGCGACGGTCGTCTAATATTTTTACCAAAGATTCCAAAGTTTTTTCTATACGATGAACTGATTCATAAAAAACAGATGTCATATCACTTTCACTTATTGTTTTAAATAAAGTTTCTCTTCCTTTTTTATGTGGCATAAATCCATAAAATGTAAAATTAGCAGATGATATGCCGCTTGAAGCAAGAGCTGTTATGAGAGCCGATGCACCAGGAAGAGATATAACCAATACATCTGGCAATTCATTTCTCACACGATCAACAAGTAAAACACCTGGATCAGAAATAGTTGGAGTGCCAGCATCGGACACTAATGCTATTGATTTCCCCTCTTCTAATAATGCTAAAGACTTTTCAATATTTTTAATTCCTGTTTGTGCATAAAAAATACTTGTCGATGTGGTGATATCGTATTCTTTAAAAAGTCGCTGGGTGACCGAAGTATTTTCGCATAAAACTAAATCTACTTCTTTTAAAATACGAATAGCCCGAAGAGTCACATCTTCGAGATTACCAATTGGTGTGGGAATAATATAAAGCTTGCCGTGCGCTGTGCCGTGCGAAGCCTCTAGCGAAGTGCTGGTAGCTAAAGCAGAGTATGATTTGTCTGTTGTCATAAATTAAATACTAACATAAAAAAGACAGGGAAAAGAAAAGGGCGGAGGTCACGTTTACGTTGACCTCCGCCCAATCACTAGTGAGGTACGAGAAACTGGTCGGCTGGAAGCCATACCCCGTCCAACCCCAAAGTTGATACTTTCACCACGTGAAAGCAAAAATTTGAGTTGATGCCAACCGCACCATAAAAGTATCTGGGCGGGGTGTCCATTTTCTCCTCACACACCCAGACGCCCTTTCTTAAACTTGTAAGGGTGTCCTTGGCCAATAGGTGGTGGTTTTTGTGCCAAACGCCCTCACGGCATTTGGCCTCAAAAAACTCCTCAACCCTTGTTCCAGGTTTTACCTTTACAATTTTGTGTAGAAACATGGTGTCCTCGGGTTTTTGCACGGTACCCAAACCGTTTTGTGCTTGAGCTTGCATAATGGCTAGCCCTCCTTTCTGGTAATCACCCTAACATTAAAAATGAAAAATGTCAATCTAATCCAGGCAAGACCTGTGTAATTAATTATTAAATAGCAAAAAAAAGGTATCACAAGTGATACCTTTAAAATTAAAATAGAGCTCGGCGGTCAAATATACAGAAGTTAACTAGTTGGTCGATGTCTCGGAAGGTAAAATCTCACAGCCTCATTCCAAATAGCTGACTCTGTGTAAGAAAACAGGCAAGGATCATCTTTTTCTAAACTTGGAAAAATAAAAATTCTTGATGCTGGAATTATTTCTCCGTTCAAAAATTCTTCATCCTCCGGTAAAGGTGGGCCAAATTCATGCACAATAATCTGAAGACTTGACTGTTCGAGGACACCAACTGTACCGTTAAGGTAAAGAATTTTGTAGTCTCCTTTACTCGTAATTCTTGCAAATTCCATACCTTCTTTTTTGTTTCCAGTTTGGAAATAAAATCCACTTTCACGAAGAAATGTGACCAACAAAAAACTTAATTTCATTAATATCTCCCTTGTGTTTTGAACAAAAATTGTACTAAACTGATTTACAGTACGGTACTTTTATACAATGTCACAAAAATAAAACTTTTGCAATTATTTAAAATACCCCTGTTGTCATGAATTAAATACTAATAAATGTTCTTCTCAGCAAGTAGGCGGGGTATTTTAATGGAACTCACTTCGTTCTTACTAATGCGTAGCAAGCTACGCGGTATTTGAACCTTTTTATGTCGTCACTCTGTCTAAATAAAAAAGCGGATGCTCACGTAATATGAACATCCACTTAATCGCACATTGCTATATACATCAGACTGAGTCTGCGCCAGCAATACGTTTGAACTGATACCTGGGGAACCATAGATCGGTAATCCCTATGCAATTGACAGAAATCACTTCAAAGCAGTGATTGCCGTTGAGAGTTTCCAGAAAATGGGGAGGCTTTTCATCGTGTCGGTCATTCAAGACAGCCACACCATTTTTCAGATCTTCCATAATCATTATGCTGAAGGGTTGCGGATATTTACACCATACCCCTTCACGGTATTTGGCACAAAATATCGGTTTTTTTGATGTTTTTAATTGCACCATTAACCCAAGCCAACTAGCTTGCTTTACTTCGGATTTTTGAACGGTACCCAAACCGTTTTGTACTTGGGTTTGCATTGCAAATCCCTCCTTTCTAGGAATTACTCTAACCTTAAAAAGGGATACTGTCAAAC
>JBAXLU010000042.1:0-4002 GCA_037134695.1 Candidatus Nomurabacteria bacterium | reverse complement strand
GCTACCAACGCAAGAAAAGCAACCACAACGATTGCCATAATAAACACATCTTTAAGTTCTGTAAAAAGAACTGTTATAGAGCAAGCAGATGAGCCTCCACATCTTGTATCACCGGCCAATGGCTTACTAAAGTCCAGCGCCATAACAGATACTGGTAAGACAAAAACAAACAATGAAAATAAATAAGCTGTGAATAATGCAGAAGAAAAAGTTTTTAATTTCATATTATCTATGATTATACACGTCTGACATACGTGACACAAAGTCTCCAACAGCCTCATTTACACCCTGTCTACCACTTATAATGCTATCAAACATTAGTGACATAAAACCATCTGAAGATGCTACGTTTATATCATACCAGCCATGAGCTATTAAAAGACTATTCTTTAATACTTCATTTAATCCTGGAGTATTTAAATAAGAAGTAACTGCTGGTAAAGCCCCAACAATATTCGCTAATTGAGGTGACCACTCCAACCCTGAAAATGCATATTCAACCGCATATGCACCAGCCTGATTTTTTGTTTGTCGCATTGTAGCAATTCCATAAAGTCTCATACCTGTTGAAAATGTTCCATAATCTCTGGCCTGTGGTAAAAAAGACATTTCTATGTCCATTTTTGGATTCTGGGAACGAAGAACTGGAAGTTCTCCAGCAAAACCAATATACATTGCTAACTTTTCTGCGATGAATGCATCAACTGCATTTCCGGTAAACTGATTCCATGAGTAAGTTGTCTTCATTGGATCAGAAAACTCTGTAATAAATCTCATAATCATTGAGAGTGGTTGAACTTGGGAAGTTTCTGTTAAAGGAGTATTTGCCAAAAAACTATAAGAAATAGTCCCGTCATTATTATAACCAGAAAGAACTGGAGTTTGCTTAAGTTGTGTAACACTAGCCATAATTATATCTTTCATATATGGCACAGTAAACGTACCTAGTGCGATACCACTTTCAAAAAAGTTACCATTCCCATCATCTACAGTTAATTTAGGAACTATCGTTGTTAATTCATCCCAATATGTAGGCGGCATAAGAACACCATGCTTAGCAAATAATGTTCTATTAAAAAATAAAACCATAGGCTCCACAGCAACAGGAAGAGCGAGTGCTCCAAATGGAGTCCAAAAAACTCCAGCCCCATTAATATAAGTATTTTTATAAGCTGTTTCTGAAAAAGAAGCTGCCGGGTAAGGCAATATTCTTGCTTGTTGAGAAAGAATAATCTGATACGGTGCTAAAATTATATCTGGGCCCACGCCTGAGGCAAGTGCTTCAACTAATTTTCTTTCAAAATCAACAGAACTAACATATGTATAATTTATACGATATGTTTTTGCTTTAGCGTTAAACGGTTGAATTATTTCTGACATTTCAGAATCAGGGAAAACCCCCCACATATTTACATCTCCTACTGGAGCATTTGATGTTGATGAACCAATAGGAAGGCGACCTGAGAAAATTAGAATAGCTAATAAAGCTGCAAAAACACCAGAACCAATTAGAATTTTTCGTACCATATGAGTTTAGTATAACAGTTTGGTAAGTAAGAGCGAGCTGATACTGAGGATAACAGCTAGAAAGTAATATGGAGATTTAGTTCATAAAGTCTGTAAAGTCCATAAAGTTGAAAGTGAATACAACACAGAGACGGCCACGAAGTGGCCGTCTCTGTATTTACTTTATGGACTTTATGAACTTTCAACTTTACAGACTCTTTTGGACTTTATGGACTTTTAACTTTCGACTCGCTAAGCGTGCCTACACGCTTAACGCTATAAACGCATAATGATAATCCCCTGCATGTAAACGTTTCAACATCCTAAATCCATTTTTTTGAATTAATTCCTCAGCTTTTTCCTCTGTAACTACATGATCTTTGTGTGGCCCGATACCTTTATGTGAGTCTGACCAATCAACCACAAGTAACTGCCCTTCTGGTTTTAAAATTGTAGCTACATTTGCAAGTGCGGCAGGAATATCTTCTAATTGAAATAATACATTAGACATTACAACCGCATCTAAACTGTATTTTTCTATTGGTGTACTTTTTTCTATATCAGACCAAATAACATCAACATTCATTATATTTTGTCTCTCTAAAGTGCTAGCCAATGTGTGTAATGCCTCTCGGTGAATATCTAATGCATAAACTTGACCAATATTACCCACTTCATGAGCAAGTGCAATTGCATAAGCGCCAGTACCACAACCAATATCACAAACTTTACTTCCAGGTTTTAAATATAAATCACGAACGAGTTGAGTAGGAGTTAGGAACATGGGTATAGTTTATATTTAATAATTGATAGTTACTAGTGGACAAGGGGTAGTTCGTAAAGTTGAAAGTTTGTAAAGTTATAAAGTAGATACAATACAAAAAACAATACAATTTAATTTTGTTGGCAGGTACCACTCATATCATAAGTACCATTTAAAACATTTCCATCTGCATCATTTATAATACAATCCATACCATAATAAGGAGATTCTATAGAAGAAGAATCTCCAGCTACATCGTCCACACTAGGATTCGTCCCTATAGCATTTTCAATAACATTAGAAACACCATCATTATCTGTATCACTTCCTCTTGAAGAAGATTCAAGGCCAATTCTGTTACGAACAGTAGATCTAAATGAAACCAGCTCTGGAAAATTATAAAAGAATAAAATCTTTTGACTCGCAACAGAATTATCTGTTGGTTTATTTCCTGCAATAAAAATTGCATAGGTTTCAGCTATATCTTCTCCTGGTTTAGTGGTAGCGTAAGCACTAACAAAAGCTTTAGTCTGATACAAACTAGTCGCACTTTCATTTGTTGGATTATATTGCCAATACCTTTTTATGAAACTCATTAAATATGAATTTTCTAATGAACAAACTAATTTACCAGATCTATTCATAGCAAGATGTGTAGAGCATGGTGGAGTTTTAGATGAATCAATTTGTGTATCTCCACTTAAATTAACAATATGCATTCCTTCATGTAAAAAAGTGGCATACAATTCAGAGGTATCTAATTCTTGTGTTCCTTTTAACAAATGTATTGGTATACGCACACCAAGTTTCCAATTACCTTTTGATTGATCGTCTGGCTGAACAAAACCATAATTACCATTATGCTCATTTGGATATACCTCAAATTTAGAAATTCTATCGATCACTTCAGGTGGATTAGAAACAACAAACATTCCCCATAAAGTCTTATTTAAAGCTTCATCTGGAGCTTTAACATCACTATTCTCTATAAGATTTCCTAATTCATTACCGTTAATAGCATAAACATATTTTCTTTCTCCAACTGGAATGGTTTCATTCTGAGAAAGTCCGTTGTCTGCAATACTTGTCGCAATATCTGCCAATTCTTGTGCTGGAGGAGTTGGTGTGTCTGGTACAACATCTGATTGAGTATCACTAGTTGAAACACCACCAGTAGATGCAACATCTGCCCCTGTAACATTACCACCTGTTCCATTTCCTGAAAGATCAATACGACAAGTTATCTCCTTTTGTCCAACACCAAGATCTGGCCTATTTTGCCACTGACAAGTTCCTCTATCTTCTACCCCGTCATTATTAATAAATCTACAAGCTTTACCTATCTGAGAGCTGTCACTACAGTCGACGAGTGTGGAGGCATCAGTCGTAACATTTGTATTTCCTGTAACCACAGCTGGTGATCCCGCTGGAGTTTTACACACACCTCCAACAACTGTATTTGGTGGATTACAAGCAACACCTCCAGTTGTTACATTTGTTCCACCTGCTCCATTTACTCCACTCTGCTGGAAACTTAAAGAAGGAACAATAATTGTATTGTCTCCTTGTATACCAAATACTCCTTGAGCAAATTTAACTATTCCCCATACAGAGAACATTACGAAAAGTGCAATTAGTCCCCATTTCATAAACTGTGTACCTTTTTGTATTCCCTTACCTTCTGATCCTTGTCTTGCTGACCAAATGAATTGAACTATACCAAAGAAAAAGGC
>JBAXLU010000041.1:0-4115 GCA_037134695.1 Candidatus Nomurabacteria bacterium | reverse complement strand
GTCGGAAAAATAAGATTTTTAAATAGGGAGTTTAGCTCAGTTGGTTTAGAGCATCTGCCTTACAAGCAGAGGGTCGGCGGTTCGACCCCGTCAACTCCCACTCAACACAAGAAAGGGTTTCAAGAAATTGAAACCCTTTTGCTTTTTTACCATTTGCATACCATTTGCATACAATTAGGTATGATTAATTTAGCATTCTTATAATTCAGTGAAAAAACTGTCCAAAAGGATGTTTTTCTCTTTCCAGAATCCTATCATCTCATTTTCTTTGTACATATGAAATATTACATGTACATCTTATTCTCCGCTATTAAAAACTCATATTATATTGGATTTACAGGTGATGATTTGGATGAAAGAATTCGTAAACACAACACAAATCATAAAGGTTACACTGGGCATCATCAAGGATGGGAATTAAAATATTATGAAACATTTAATTCAAAAATTGAAGCACTAAAAAGAGAGAAACAAATAAAGAATTGGAAAAGTAGGAAACTAATTGAAAAGCTAATTGGTTTTGCGCATCCCGACTAATAGTCGGGAGGGTCGGCGGTTTCGCGAAATCTTTCGGGATCAACTCCCACAAAGCCTCATGCCACGAACCAAGGCGAGAAAGCAAAGCCAAAATTTCGTTTCGTGAAGACAGGACCCGAGGCAGTGGAAGCTAGCTAGTCTTTCTCATTGTATTTTAGTTTACATTAGTTGCCTAATCAGACTTTATATGAGTGATTTTTGGAATGAACGGTACAGCAAGAAGGAATATGTTTATGGTGAAGATCCCAATGTTTTCTTTGCTGAAGAAATTCGTAAATCAGCACCTGGTTTATTAATTCTTCCTTGTGAAGGCGAGGGCAGGAACGCTGTTTATGCCGCATCAATTGGTTGGCAAGTAAAAGCATTTGATACCAGCGAGGCGGGTAAAAATAAAGCCTTGCAATTGGCTGTTAAAAAAGCAGTAGCTATTGATTATATCGTAGCTGATGCCCTAACCGTTCATTATCCCGAAAACTGTGCAGACGCTGTGGCATTTATTTATGCTCACTTTCCAACATCAGTTAGAAAACAAATTCATCAAAAAGCAATTGGTTGGTTAAAACCAGGAGGGAAAATTATTATGGAAGTTTTTAACCCAAAACAACTGCAAAACAATACAGGCGGCCCTAAAGATTTGGAGATGCTTTGCACTGAAGACATGATCAGGGATGACTTTCCGGGCTTTAAAATTGAATATTTACAGACCATGCAAACAATATTGCATGAAGGCAGTTACCACGAAGGGTTATCAGATATTTTAAGATTTGTGGGTACAAAATGAACAGCTGTTGTTTAAATACAGGCATTATTAGAACGGTAACAAAAGTTACAAAATAACTTTATTGGGAAGTATATCTTTGCAAAAAATATATATACTATGGCTACAATTTCACTTACTACACAAGGGTTTAAAGAGAAAGTATTTAATTATGAAACGGAAAAGGATTGGAAATACCAAGGTGAATTGCCCGCCATTATTGATTTTTATGCCGAATGGTGTAGCCCTTGCAAAATGGTGGCTCCCATATTGGAAGAACTTTCAATAGAATATGATGGTAAGATTCTAATCTACAAAGTAAACACAGATATTGAACAAGAACTGGCATCGGTATTTGGTATCCAAAGCATTCCCACCATCCTGTTCATTGATGCTAATGGCGAACCCATGATGCAGCCCGGAGCTTTCCCAAAACATGTGTTTAAAAAATTAATTGAAGAAAATTTACTGAACCCAGTAAAAATTGAGCAACAAGTTGATTGAGGATTGCCAATAATATTTATCTGAACTCATAATCTGCATCATATACCTGCGTAAGCAAAGTTTGCGGAGCATCTAATATTCTTGCAGACAATGGTAAAGAAGGAGTAACCGGAGAATTGGCCTTGAGATATTCTTTTATTACCTCGTGCATCGAGTAATCCATATTGCGGGCATTGATAACCCCTTTAATGCGACAGAGCATATCTTCGGGATCGCCTTCACGTTCACAGGCTGATATGCTGTAAATTTTACTGTCATTGATAGCTTCACCATTAACTGAAATATTTTTTACCCTGCTGCCTTTCTCATCATAAGCATTAAAGGTGATTTTCATTCCCTTAAATTTAATCACCCATCCGCCTATTCTTTGCGAAGCATCTTTTGCAAAAACATTATTAAGTTCTTTTTCTAACCAGCCATGCAATTGTTTGCCGGTGATGGCTGCTGTGCGTACAATGCTGTTCACCGGAAGCATGTCGAAAATAAATCCGTTGGTAATGGGGATATTCCCGGTATGATCAGGTGTGGCAGCAGGTGGACAAAAACGGAATCCGTTAGACAATACAATATCAATATCTTTCAGTTTCCACTTTAAGGCATCCAGGATAAGGGTATCGATGCTGTTTTCCACCACATGGTATCGGTATAGCGGTATGCTGCTGTACCCCACAATTTGATTGATATCATGATTAAAAGGCGCTTCATTCAATTTAATTAACGCTTCTATATGCTGAGCGGGTTTTTGCTTTGCAGTTTTAAGCTCAATAAGTTCATAATCATCCCTGATCACTTTTCCATTTTGTATGGTTAGATCAAGTTTGCCTACAAAAGAACCGAAAGCACCCGGCTCCACTACTTTGGCATACTTGCCTTGGATCGGCTTGCGTACTCGCTCATGCGTGTCGCCTCCTAAAATATAGTCAACGCCATTGCATTCTTCCCTGTTCGATAAATATATCTGCTGTGATAACCCAAGGTGCGACAACATGATAACAAATGCGCATTGTTCTTGGTTTCGTAACACATCCACATAATACGCTAAGTTTTCCTCGGGCTTGGTATAGGTAATCCCTTTGCTGTAATTAGGCGATTGCCTGATCGGGACCAGTGGATCGGTATATCCCAGGAAACCGATCTTTATATTTTTTACATTCCAAATATAATAGGGCGGAAAGATGAGCGCTCCTTTGTTTCCATCTCCCAGATCGTGATACATATTGGCGCAAACCTTAGGACTATTCAGAGATCCCAATAAGGTTTGCATGTTTTTTTTGCCATATACTACTTCCCAGTTGCCGGGCAAAAAAAGATCGTATCCAAGCGCATTTAAAATAGGAGGTAGGGCTTTGCCAACTGTGTTAACAGCCAGTTCGCTTCCCTGAAACATATCTCCGGTATCAACAATGAATGTGTGGGGGTTATTATTTTTATAATTTTCAAAATAAGTAGCCAGATGGGCATATCCTCCCGTCTTTCTAAAAACAGCTTTGTTCTCTTCCCAAAAGAATTCATCGTGCGGATGCACCTGGCAATGCACATCAGTAGTTTGCAATATGGAAATCTTAAACGCGGGTCCATCAACAGCTGAATGAGATGGTTTTTTGTTTTCTGGTGAATTGGCCCATGATATCAGACTAGCATGAGCCAATAAACCTGCGCCGCCAATTTTGCCTGCTTGCTTGATGAAATCTCTTCTTTTTTGCTTCACTGGTTTTTAAAAAGTTTATTGTTTTTCTCACCCTGGAAATGAACAGGTAAATGAATAATGAGCGCCGCGGCAAAAAGAAATACTTGAATTATTTTCATCACGTTAAGGGTTCATGTTTTTAGAAATACTTAGGGTAGGCATACTGTTGTGTAGGATCACCGTGGTAAAAGGGGAATAGACTTTGGCTTAGTAATAATTATAATAGTTGCTGTTGTTTTTGAAAAAAAACTTCCCCAAAATTCTTTGATAGTAAAACAAGCTATTTATTAACTAAGGGATGAGGCAGGTTTAATGTATTTTCAATTTATACAGGATTGCCTATACGCTGGGTAAGTATAACTACTTATCAATTCGAGTATTTCCGCTTAATGGGTAACAATAACCGCCTCTTCGCCATTGTTGCTGTTGGTGCCGATGGCAGGCAGCCCGACAATCAATCACAGCGCCTTGCCCCGGTTCGTGGCACACGAAACGCAAAGCAATAATTCTTTATTATCTGACCTCAAGTAATCTCTATTGTGTGTAGTTCAAAATGAAACTGTTTCGTGTGCCACGAACCAGGGCGGAAAGAGAATATAATAATGTTTCGGTTCGTGAAGACACGAACCG
>JBAXLU010000040.1:0-4190 GCA_037134695.1 Candidatus Nomurabacteria bacterium | reverse complement strand
ACAATTCCCTTCCGTTAAAATCCGTTCAGATCCGCGTATTCCGTGTATCCATCAACATCTCAAAACTGGAGGATACCCCAATAAAAAAAGACCACAGTAAACTGCAGTCTTTCTTATTTGTACTCTTAGGAGGACAATTATCTAACCGAATATTAATAGATTTTTTATTATTTACTTCAACAAAGTAATTGTTTTTATTTGTTTAATCACCTTATGTAGTCTGTAATAAAGAAAATGTCATTTCATATTAATTTCTCTCCCCTTTCTTGAGTAGAAAATATGCCAAAGCCAATCCAGCTATTAAAGCTGCGATGCTGAAATTTGTCATTGGATCACCATGGGCAAAATCAAGTACTAATAATTTTCTGGAAATCGCTATGAGACCAATTACAATAATATGTTGTGACTTAATTTCATTTTCTTTCAGGTAGATTTTTAAGGTGTCCATTAATTCAAGCGCAATTAATATTCCAAAAAAAGCTGGAACAATTTTTTCTCCTTCATCTTTACTAAAAAACAACGACTTTCCTGATTCAACAGTAAACAATCCGGAGAAAAAAAAGTAGACCAATGTAACTACCTCAAACAGAATATAAAATCCCAAAATAGAAATTAAGAAATAGAAAATATATTTCTCAAAATTTTTCAACTAATTATGCATTAGCCTCGATTTATTAATGATTCATTTGCTTACTTCTTCTTATATACCGAAACGCCTTATATTATTATTGCATATATTTTATTCCACCTCACTTATTTTTTTCACCTGGCACATTTTTTTGTCTTGCTTGTATCTGCAAAAATAATTCTTTTTGCTTAGTTATTTCTTGTGCCTGCTTTTGTTGTTTGTTTCGGTTGGCTTCTATATCATTCTGTACTTTCTTTAGTTTATCCTGTAGGTTTTCGCCATCGTTTACAGCGTCTTTGTATTCCTTTTCAGCTTTTTTTACTTTATCTTCCTGATCTTTAATTTCGAGGTTTAAGCCATGTGCTGCTGAGTTTTCACTTAGCGAAGTTAGCAGTCCCAATGCGCCGATACCTGTAATTGTTGCGACTTTTTCTGTGCTTACAGGCGCAGGTGCTACACCTGGTTCGGTGATTATCAAAGATATGGTTGATGTTTTTTCCTTTTTACTTTTTCTATCAATTTTAATATACACATCAACCAAACCAGTTTTCACTTCGGAAATAGACAAGTTCTTAAACTCAAGAAAACCTTTTCTTTCTTTGCCGCTGGAGCCCATTTTCTTAAACCTGTTTTTAATGGCTTCTTTTGCAATTTCATCCGAAACGGGAACTTCAATGTTGTAACAGGGTACCATTACTTTGTCATATTCCACGGTTCCTTCTACAGGAATTACCTGTGACAAAGTTTTGGTTGATACCAATAACATCAAGACGAGTATAAAATTGTTTTTTTTCATACTTTAAAAAATTAAATGGTTTTATTTCAAATAGACCGCTTCGAATTTTGCAAGTGGTGCCATTCTAGATTTATTCAGACTGAGTATTTTACCCTGTATAGAATAATTATCTGTTTTTTGAAGGACCTCCATAAATGTGGCTTCTTTTTCCATATTGATGCAAGCCATTTTTGTACTCACTAATTGAGAAAAGCTAAGCCTATTACCTTCCAATAAAGTATAACTGCCTCTGAAGCTATTGCAACCGCCGTTTCCAGAAACTTGGTTTCCTTCTTTTTTTAGTATCATGCGCATTTCCTTTTTTGTGTCAGTTGTCATAACTATTGGCTCGCCCATTAATTCAGTTAGCTTCCAGTAAGTTTCTATTAACTCACTATTGGGATTAGCGGAAGACATATCAGTGTTGGTAGATTTTTTAGTTGAATGACAACTTAAGATAATTGCAGAAATAAATAAAGTGATAAGCAATTGTTTTAACTGATTCATCTTTTATTTTTTTGATTAGTGAACTTATTTCTTTTTATATACAGAAACGCCTTCTTTTATTGTTTCCAATACTTCAATGTCTTTTATTGTTGTTGGAGCAACCTTTAAAGGATTTTTATCCAGAATAACCATGTCTGCTAGTTTACCAACTTCTAAAGATCCTTTTGTTTTTTCTTCTTTAATCTGATAAGCCGCATAATTTGTAACAGCTAATAATCCCTGGTATGGAGTAATTCTTTCTTCTGCTCCAGCAATTGCACCTGAAGAAGTTGTTCGGTTAACCGCCGCCCACACCAAAGGCAAAATTGCCGGAGTTCCTGATACAGGAGCATCATGAGATAAAGTAAATTTAATCCCGGCTTTTACCATAGAGTTGCCTGCTGCAAAATGATCTGTTCTTTGTTTTCCAAAAAAGTAAATGGCTACATCTCCTGCAGCTGGTAAAGAAGCAATTAAAAAACTTGGAATACCACCTATTGCTTTCAAACGTGTGATTTGATCGGGGCGCAAATATGTTGCATGTATAAATACCGGACGATGATCACTTTTACCATATTTTTTTGTTGCATTCTCTGCTGCAACAAGGGCTTGTTCAGCTCCGGCATCACCATTCACATGCATATTAATCTGAAAATTGGTTTTCCAAAATCTGTCAAACCCAGCGTTAAGAACACTATCAGGTATTTGACCATATCCGCTGAACGCACCAGTTACTCCGGGAGGATTATTGGTATAGGGCTGACTCATCCACATAGAATTCAAATCGCCATCCAGCCAATATTTAACACCGGCTAATTTAACCCTGTTGATATATCCATTATTTAAATCCGGACGAGAAGCTAGTAAACCAGTACGGACCGCATCAGGTGCCTGATATTTTGCAACAATAGGCATGGCTGCATTCAAAGCGTGGTCTGTTTCAGATTCTTTAGCGTACAATAACAAATCAATTTTTAATAACTTTTTTTCTATCGCATTCTCAACGATGGAGATATCATCAGGATTTCTTCCAAAACCACATTCCATAGCAGTTGTTTGGCCATATTGTGCCCATAAATCTGCAGCGCCTTTCATAACCCTATCCGCCAATTCACCTGTAGCAGCAGGCTGTAACAACAAAACCTGATTAAGTGCAGTTTCATCTACAGGACCAAGAGGTTCTTTGCTATTCGGTTTGCGAACAATTACTCCACCTAAAGGATCTTGAGTTTCGGCATTGTATCCCGCTAATTTCATCAAAACAGAATTTACAGATCCTGCATGACCAGACGCATCCATAATGAGTACAGGTCGATCTTTTGAAACCATGTCTAATTCCTCAGCGGAAGGCGGACGTTTTTCTGCCATGCTGTTTTTGTTGTATCCAAACCCAATTACCCATTGATCTGCGGGGGTATTTTTTAATTGGTCTTTCATGCGGCTGATGACATCATCTACGCTGGTTACTCCTCTTAAGCCCGCCCATGTTAGGTTTTTACCATAATTGATTAAGTGGCCGTGTGTATCTATAAAACCAGGTAAAAGTGTTTTTCCTTTTAAGTCTATCATTGCAGCACCTTTGCCAGCACGAATCAAGGCTTCTTCTTTCGTTCCAACATAAATAATCTTTCCTTTAGACACAGCAATAGCTTTTACATATTGAGGTGTATTGCCTTTCATGGTAATAATATCACCGTTATAATAAACGGCCAAACTATTATTAGCTTGTTGGGCGTTACTAAATGAATAAATAAGTACAAGCCCTAAAATCGAAAATAATTTTCTCATGCGTTTGTGTGTTTTTTTATTGATATTAAAATTTATACTGAGCCATTAACATGGCAGTGATACCTTGATTGTTTTTTAGCGGAGCCAAATAATCAGTTTGTTTGTAACTTACTTCTGCACCAATTTGGAAGGATTGATTAATATCCCAGATAAGGTTTCCAAATACCGTACTGTTTTGCAAAATACCTAATCCCATTAAATCAGACTCATTGCATTTATCTTGGCCATATCCAATTCTGGATTGAAGACTTTTCTTCCAATAGAATGCAAACTCAGTCCAGAAACCGGTACTTTTTATTTCTTTGTCAAAATCTCCTTTGGTAGTTTGAAAAACAGATGCTGCATAATTGCCCAATGCTTTACCATTGTATATTTCACCCTGAATACCAAAGCGTTTACCAAAGCGGAAAGCATATTCACCGGCGATACCAAAAACTCGAGGATGATTGACACGGATACTATTACCATTGATATCGTTTTTGAAAACACGATATGACCCTGAAACACCTGATA
>JBAXLU010000039.1:0-4278 GCA_037134695.1 Candidatus Nomurabacteria bacterium | reverse complement strand
AAAATTCTCCCACTTTCTGTTTTATGCAATGGATAAGATTGACCCCATTTCAGCTTAACCAAGGTTAGGCGAAAATAGGGTCATGTCTAAAAATGATACTGAGGCCGGCAAGCCTCAAATAAAGGATAGCATACTTTTTTTCTAAGTGCGCTGAAGCGCCACTACTCCCATAAAAAAAATTGGTATAAGGACCGGCCGGTTCTCGTTTATTACTTGAGCTATTTGATCGCCATTAATATCGCGGTAAGGAGCAGCAACTGGTTTATTATCCTTATATGTCCTGACTGCGGGATGCCTTTTATTAGCATGGCATGCAATCGTGGACGCTGGGATATCACTTGTGATTTTGGATGCCGGGACATCAGAAAAAAAGCGAAAGATAGAGAGAATTCAAAAACATATTATAAAACTGAAAATGGACACTTAAATAAACAGGCGATCAATCGGGCCAGATACGACAATAGCATACCTGTTACAGTTCCTGGCCATAAACGTACGCCAATAATTGATCCTTGGCATTCATACATCCAACTTTTTCTTCTGGCAATTCTTGAGGAAAAGGTTTCTATCCAAGAAATTTTAACGTGGGAGTTGAATTCGAGATCAGTGGGCCTAGATTCTTCGTAGAATTTAGCTTAATTGATATCCATGGAAGAAAAAGTGGATACCAGTTTAGAAACAAGTCAAATTGATCGTCGCTATCATGATCTAAAAATACCAAATCCCAAGAGGGAAAAGGAGATCCTTGCCTCGGTGTCCGAAAAAGGACTATTGGAAGCGCTGGGCGGCATCAGGGCCAACGGTGCATTTATATTACTTGATGGATTTAAGCGTCTAAAGGCCTGCGAGAAGCTTGGTATTTTGCAGGTTGTGGTGTGTGAATGGCGCATGGATGAGGCCAGTGCACTTCTCCTATTGTTAAAAGGATCTATTACAAAATCTCTTCATATTTTTGAGGAGGCCAAAATTGTTATTCAGTTGCAAAAAGAACATCATCTGACTTCAAGAGAGATTGCGGACCAATTAAACCGTAGTACAGGATGGGTATCCACAAGAATAAATTTTCTTAATGAAACATCGTCCTTTGTTTTAGAGAAAGTTTTTTCTGGCCAATTTCCAGCGACCTCGGCGGCATACGCTTTGCGCCAGTTCAAGCGCTTGAACAAGGTGTCAGGTGTAGAAATTGATATCTTTGTTAAGGCCACCTCAGGAAAAAACTTAAGCACTAGGGATATTGATCTTTTGGCCAAGCGATATTTTTTAGGTGGTGACGAGGCAAAGAAAAATATCACAGAAGGAAGATTGGGAAATTTTTTATCGTCCCCAAAGCGCAGCGATGTCCCCGTCAGCAATCAAGAAAGCGATGTGCTTAATGACTTGGAAATTATTCGTAAATATATGGATCGTCTTTGCCTAAAATTACCCCAACGTAAATCATCATCTAGCAATTTTAATTCTATGGCATCGACTTTTCTCGAGGGGATTAGTGGCAAGTTGTCAAAATTTACTTCGGTTATCCAACAAGGCCTCAAGGAGTTTAAATGTGATTGATCATGAGCTTAGGAAAGCAATTTGGATTTTAAATCAAAAGGACGTAGGGATCAATGATTTGGCCAAAAAATTTGGACTGGATAGAAAAACCATTCATGGAATCGTCGATCTTCGAGGAGAAATGCCTCAGACAGTAAAAATTAACAAGAAGCAAATTAATGAGGATTTGCTGCGAAAAGTTTATGAGCGTTGCCAAGGGATGACTCCTCGAGTTCATGAGATTTTAATAAAGGAGCACCAACTTAATATTGGATACTCCACCCTCACGGCCCTCATTCGAGAGTTGGGAATTGGTAAAGCAGAAGAGGAAAGGAGTTGCCAAGTTCCAGACAAACCGGGAGATGAATTTCAGCACGACACCTCGCCCTACGTTCTCTTAATAGGTGAGCATAAAATAAAAATTCAAGGAAGTTCTCTTTACTGGCGCTATAGCAAAGTTCGTTGTCTTCAGTTCTATCCAAGTTTTACCAAATTCCATCTGAAATGTTTTTTTCATGAGGGACTCGCCCGTTGGAAATATGTGGCCGAGACTTGTATTGTAGATAACACCAATTTGGTAGTTCATCACGGGACCGGCGCCAACGCCGTCTTCCACCAGGATATGAATGCTTTTTGCAAACAGTATGGTTTTAAATGGAAGGCCCATGCGATTAAGCACAGCGACCGCAAGGGTGGGGTAGAAAAAAGCTTACACTTTGTAGAAACTAATTTTTTTCCAGGGAGAATTTTTAATTCGCTGGAAGATCTTAATGTCCAGGCCAAAGAGTGGTGCGAAAGTGTCGCCAAACGGCCTCACTCCAGGACAAAACTTATTCCACTGGAGCTTCTTGAGATAGAGAAACCTCATCTGATACCTGTGGAGGGGGCGCCTCGTCCCTATTTGATCCATGAACGCATCATTGATCAATATGGTTTTATCTCTTTTAATGGAAATTATTTTTGGGCGCCGAAAGGACATGAGGGAAAAGTTGATGTTTTGGAGTATTCGGACAAGCTCACCATATATCAAAGAAGAAAAGAGCTGATCACTTATCCTCTGCCGCCATGGGGATCACGTGGACGAAAAATGTTACCGGAGGGAATCGACTTACAATACAAACCCAAGAAAAGCACTGTCGATACCACTACCGAAGAAAATGCCCTTAAGTCCTTGGGGGAAAATTATAAAAATCATTTTAAAAATGCCCATCAACATCTTAACCGGGCCCAATATTATCAACTCATCCGTGGCCTCTACTCTTTTTATCGTAAAGAAGATAGGGGCCTTTTTGACAGGGTAATGGACAGGTGTATCCGTTATCGGGTCTATGAACTTCAGACAATTCTCAATATCAAAAACATCATTCTGTCTGACGATAGTTGTGGCCAACTTGATATTGATTTTGGTGAGAACTTTGGCCCCGTCAATATTACCGAGGGTGAGTTTGGTGACGAGGTTGATTTAAGTCGGTACGATTACCAAGGGCCAGAAGAATGAAAGAAATCAAAGAACAATTAAAATATCTTCATTTGGCGAATCTGTCGGGAAGGTTGGATTTTTATCTTCAAGAGGCAGAGTCAAAAAAACTATCTCATCCGAAATTCTTAAAACAAATTATCAAAGATGAATATGAACATCGGGTAGAGAAGGCACGCAAGGCACGAATCACCAAGGCCAAAATACCCGTGCCATATAGCATCGATACCTTTCCCTTTGAAAAGGAGCCACATATTGACCGGGCCAGACTTTTGGCCAGGTATGATTCTCTCGATTACATTACGGGACCGAAAAGTCTCATCTTCGTTGGCGCCATTGGCTCTGGAAAAACAGGACTGGCCACTGGTCTTTTAATGAATGCTCTGGCCAATGGATATAGTGGAAAATTTATGATTTTTGCTGATCTCATGGAAGAACTTTATCGATCTCAGGCCGACGAATCTGGCAAGGTCATCATCAATAAATACTCAAAAATCGATTGTCTTCTCATTGATGAAGTTGGCAGAATGCCTTTAGAAAAAAAACAAATTGCTCTCTTTTACAACTTGATCCAGCAGCGTCACAAAAAGAAATGCACCATCATTACTACAGATTTAGGCCTCAAGGAATGGGATCTGTTTATTGAGGACAAACGTATGGCCGCGGCCATTGTCGATCGTTTGGCCGATGGTGGACACATTATTCATTTAAAAAATTGTAAAAATCTACGCCCTCCGCCAGATATTGATTAGTTTTTTTGCTAGAAAAACATGACAAAGGAATAAATTGCATGTCTTGGAATGATGCGGATGAGTCCGATAAAATATTATACAAAGCACTGTCGTCACTTTATGCCCACAATGAAAACCTTCTTCATCTTTTATTGAACCCAGATTGTCCGAGTCTTATGACTTCGTCAGATGGCCTAAAATTGTATTGCAAGGCCTTGTCCAGCGGCGAGCAGGTGCTACTGCGAATAGGTCTTGATATCTGGGATGGGAGTGGCGGGATCCATTTTAACGAATTATATGAAACACTCGATGATAAAAATTTTCAAAAAATGCTTCAAGTGTTACTTTTTTTAAGATCTCCAAAAGAAGCGATCTTATTCTAGGAAATATTTTCAGAACTGGCGATCTGGCCTATCTAATTCAATCCACATCATTCAAGAATAACACATTGCTTTAAACCATTGGAGCTGGTGTCACTATCAAAATATGAAAGGAGGAATTTTTCTCAGCGAAATGAGGGAATTTTTCTCAGCGCCATGG
>JBAXLU010000038.1:0-4680 GCA_037134695.1 Candidatus Nomurabacteria bacterium | reverse complement strand
GCACCTTTAATAGTTACGGGGAAACCTTGTTTAGGTGGTGGTATTAATTTACTAATACGATCACCGACAGTATATGGATACTTCATTGCACGAGCTACATCTTTTACAGCACCACGTGCCATCATTGTTCCAAACGTTCCAATCTGTGCAACATTATCTATCCCATATTTACGACGAGCATAATCAATAACTTCATCACGCCTAGTGTCCGCATAGTCCATATCAATGTCCGGTGCGGACGGTCTTTCTGGATTTAGAAATCTTTCGAACGGAAGCTTGTACTCTAAGGGATTACATTTAGTAATTCGAAGAAGATAAGTTACCAGTGATCCCGCAACAGAACCTCTAATATTTGTGAGGATTTCATTCTCTCGAGAGAAGCGTAAAAGATCATATACCACAAGGAAATAAGGGGAATAACCCTTATCAGCAATAACCTTAAGTTCATACTCTAAGCGAGTTTTTACAACATCAGTTAATTCCATTTTTCTGACCTCTAATCCTTCATAAGCAAGGTCTCTTAGGTCTTCGTTATAACTTTTTTTAAATTCAATATTAGGGAACACCCAATCACCAAGAGGGATCTCTAGGGTACAACTCTCAGCAATTTTTTCAGTGTTTGATATTGCATCTGGAGTATCAGCAAATATTTTTTTTGCAGTATCTGTATCCACAAAAGCAAATGAATCTTTTTGGAACAAGTGATTGTATTCATCAGATGAGTGTAAGTCCCCGTGAACCATGTAAAGAGTTTTATGAGCGGACTTATCAGTGTCGTGTATATAGTGAGTGTTAAATGTTGCGACAAGGGGGGTATTAGTTTCTTTTGCGTAAGCAATTGTTTTCTCTCTCATTTCAGTACCGCGGTCCATTCCAGTTTGTGGGTTTATCTCTAGATAAAAATTATCAGCAAAATTTTCTTTGTAAAAAGCTAGACGATCATCAGCCTCTTTTTTATTTATTACAAGCAAGTTACTAATGTCACCACTTGCACCACCGGAGAGAACGGTTATGCCATTTTTATAAGTTGCTAATGTTTCTAAAGAGAGGGTGGGAGAAAGCGGGTTATCGACATTCACAATAGAAACTATACGCATTAAATTTTTGTAGCCTTCTAAATTTCTTGCAATCAAAATTGTTTGAAAAGTTCTCTCATTAAACTTAAGAGCAAATTCAACTCCTATGATTGGTTTTATTTTTTCTTTTTTACATTTAGAAAAAAACTCTATAGTACCGTACATATTACTATAGTCTGTTATAGCAATGTGACTCATATTATTTGCTTTGGCGGCATTTATAAGTTCACCAACTTTCGGTAGGGCTTTGAGCAGGGAATAGTGAGTATGGTTACGAAGGTGTATAAACATGGGTCTATTTTATCATAATAATGATAAAATAATTTTCAATTTTCAATTTTCAATTTTCAAACAAATTCAACCCAAGTAACCTACTCTAAACGGGAAGAACTGGCTATTTTATTAAAAATAAGGACTAATTCCTGGCATTCTTTTTGTAGATTTTTTACTAGGTTATCTTGTTCCTCAAAAGTAGAAGCTATTATGGAAAGCCAGTATTTGGTTTCTTGAGCCTCTTTTTTGCAAATAAAAATTTTATGAGCAAAGTCTTTCTTTGAGCTTGCCCCGTTAGCTTCAACATAATTAGCCCCAATACTAGTCCCAGAACGGATGATTTGTATAAGCATAGGTCTAGTAAGTGGTTCATTTCTAAAACCTTTGCATAGAGTCACGATATTCTGGCCAAAGACCAGGGTTCTTTTTTCTAAGTTATATATACGTTCTTCAGCCATTTGATTACAAATTTAAGTATATTATGTAAATGTATCTTTTGAAAATTGAAAATTGGAAATTGAAAATTTTGGCTTATACTAACCAAATGACTAAGAATAAGCCAACAGGGGTTATAGGTATAGACGAAGTCGGGAGAGGTCCACTTGCTGGGCCTGTAACGGTATGTGCTGTCTATTTGAATGATGAAATAATGGCAAAAGAACTATATTTTGATAATTCTATTAGGGATTCTAAAAAGCTTAGTTTAGCTAGACGTAACAATGTATATTTAATTATTAGAAAAAACAGAAAGCTTAATAATATAGATTATGCTGTGTCTAACCGCAGTTCAAAACATATAGACAAGCATGGAATAAATAACTCTATTCACTCCTGTATAGTTTCCTGTTTGATCAAGTTAGAGAAGAAAGGAGTCAAAATAAATCATGTAAAAATTAATTTAGATGGGGGATTAAAAATAAAAATGGATAACCTAGATCAATCGACACACATAAGGGGTGATGAAAGCTATGTTCATATAGCTTTAGCTTCAATCATAGCCAAAATTTCTAGAGATAAGTATATGCAAAAAGTTGCATCAAAGTGTAAAGGTTATGATTTTGAAAATAACGTTGGTTATGGAACAAAAAAGCATATAATTGCGATAAAAAAAATGGGGATAACAAAATACCATAGAATCTCGTATTTATCACGTATTATATCTATTCGAAAAAACCTAAAGTAGTGTTATTTGGTTGAAAAGTTACTTTAACTTGCCATGTTATAAAAAAAATGATAAAAAACACTTATTTTAACTGTTTTTTTGAGCTATTTTTTTCATAAAAAAAGAGGGGTTTATTTTAGAAAAAAATAAGAGAATTTTTATTTGCCAAAATTGTTATTTTATCTTTATATAATAAAGATTTTTTAGCTGTCCTTTATCCACAATTTATACACACTTTTAGCTATACTTTTACCCAATTTTTACTATACTAAAACTATAGTAATTTCATGTTAAATTTTGTTCGAAAAAACCTCCTCCAAATTTTTCTTCTAGCAATAGTTTTCCTCTCTTTATCCACAGATAAAGTTAATGCTTTCTATCTTGACATGGATAGAGATTTTAGTTCTAATAATTCTTTCTCACTTTTGTCAGAAGTTTCTCAAGTTAAGAATATTTTCACATTTCATACAGCGAGTGCTTCCTCGGTAGTAAATTATCTTAGAACGGTAACTCACTTACTACCACGAGAAGTAGCTTTGGTAAGTGCTAAACAAATTTTTGTTCTTGATAATATTTCGCCAGTAAATGTTTCTTCAGAAAAATTTGCTCTAGCAAATACAGGTTTTAAAAACATGTTTACAAAGGGGGTAGAACAAATACAAAAGTTAGCATTTCTAACAAGTGTTAAGAAATACGATAACAGAATTTCTTTGTTTGGTAACACCGGAAGAAATATTTATTTGATTGGTGATCACTTATCACTGTTTTCTTACAAGGGAAAAAATCTTTCCAGCTTAGTCATACACGCCTTTTCAGAAAAAGGTTTTTCTGTTTTTGGAGATTCGTATTCACAATTTGCTGATAAAGAAAGTGGCATAGCTTCAAAGATTCCACGTATCGCAGAAGCAAAACTTTTACCTATATACGCTGTATCAAATAATAAAGTTAATGATAATGAGGGTATAGTGCTCGGAGCTTTCACTTCTAACTTAGATGCAAAGACTCTAACAAAATCTTCGAATAAAAATAATCTACCAGCTTTAGACCAATTATCTCTTAGTTTGTATTGTGGATTTTCTTCTCTTTCAACAACTGTAGATGGTAGTCGTTGTAATTACAATTCACTTGCATCAGGTCTTGTTTCTTCAAAGTTAGCTGTTAGTACACCAGAAATAACAAATAAAGTTTCTGATGTGAAGGTTCCAAGTACAGATGATATTTTCCCACCACTTACACCAAAGTTTACAGGTTCAAATGGTCCAACATATATAAATCAATACATCACAAAGTATGTAGGAGTTCCTGGTCCTAAAGGCTCTGACGGTAAGAGTGGGGCAAATGGAACAGATGGAAAGAATGGAAGAGATGGAATAAGCCCAACATTAATTGGTAATTTCATCGTTCCACCAAGTAATTCTTACTCTCAGAATTTGATACCAGTTTCTACAATTGGTTATTTGAAGGATACAACCATCGAATATGCAATTATCAAATATGGAACTGCTACAAATCTTAATATTGGGAATTCAACCATAGCAGACGCGGTCTTTAACGGATCTAATACTTTTAATGGGACAACAACTTTTGCTGGTAGTTTTAATATAAACGATATAAATTCTGGTAATTCTAATTTTATAAACAGTACAACAACAAATGCTTATATAAGTAATTTACATGTTGGTACCTCTACAACTTCTGGTTTGGCTACTTTTGAAAATAATGTTAACGTTGCTGGATTAATTAATGCAGGGTCACTTACTGTAACAGGGACAACAACCTTGCGAGGTGCTTTAGTTGTTGATGGGACTTTGGCACTTTCTACTACTACAATTACAAATGCAAATATAAGTGAACTTATAGTAGGGAATTCAACAACAACAAATGGCTTCTTTGCAAATCTTGTTGCAGCACTTGCAAATATAAATAATTTAAATGTTAATAATTCTTCAACTACTAATGCATACATAGAGAATCTAACAGTTGGAACTTCTACTATAGTAACTTTAAATAATTTAACAGGCACAACATCATCATTTATTAATTCTTCATCCACTAATTTAATTACTACCAATGGAGTTATAACAAATCTAGAAGTAACTAATAGTTCAACAACTAACGCAACTACAACTAACGGTTTCTTCTCAAACTTAGTTGCAACTATTGCTAACC
>JBAXLU010000037.1:0-4961 GCA_037134695.1 Candidatus Nomurabacteria bacterium | reverse complement strand
GACAAAGATGCAATAAAGTTACAAGGCATATTGGACGTTTTCAAAAAAGCTTTTGATGAAGGAAAGCTAGCTAATTCAATTTCATTTGACCAAGAAGAACTGAAACTTATTCGTGATCTTCATTTGATTACAATGAAGCCATTTCTTTATGTTTTGAATAAGCAGTCCGGTGGGAAGAATTTAGACGAGATGGCAGACGACAGATATCAGAAGTTAGTTTCATATTTTAATGATAACAAATTTAAATATGTAGTAGTGGACGCAAAGATTGAAGATGAATTAAAAGATTTTGAAGGTGCTGAGCTTGAGGAAATGCGAAAAGAACTTGGCGCCCATGACAGTGGAGTAGATGGACTTATAAAGTCAGGCTATGACTTACTTGGTCTTGAAACATATTTAACAACAGGGGAAATGGAGACAAGGGCATGGACAATTATAAAAGGAAGTACTGCCCCACGTGCAGCTGCTGCCATTCACTCTGATTTTGAAACAAAGTTTATTCGTGCCGAAGTTGTATCTTATGAAGACTTGGTCAAATGTGGAAACTTTGCAGAAGCAAAGTCAAAAGGAGTGCTGAGAACAGAAGGGAAGGAATATATTGTGAAGGATGGGGATGTCATTGAGTTTAGAATTTAAAACCGCCGAAGGGCGGTTTTAAATTCTAAACTCAATGACCCAGCGACTCGCTTCAATGCGAGGAGTCGGGTAGGTACCCACTAGTATTATATAATTACGTTATATTCAGCGTGGCTTTGTCCTTGACAGAAAGTACTCTTTCGTGCTATAAAATACATTCCAACTGACATCTCTGGATTGGTCCTCCCCCAGTCCCGAATAGTTGGATTTTGACCCCCTGCAAAGGCGGGTCTTTTTTTGTTTAATTTATAAATACTATTGACAAAAAGCACCGTTTCGTGCTACAATGTAATGACCAACGCTGCTTTGTTTTTTCATTTTTCTTTAGCAGTTGCCAAGTTGGTCTTCCAGGGGCGCTACTCGAGATAGCGCCCTTTTTTTTGCCAAATTTCATAATATACAAAGTTATTTAGATGAAATAAAAAAACCAATCTTTGTGTATTAGTTGTATACTCTTCTTATGGATACTCAGTCTGATGAACAAATAGTTTTACGTATACGAGGAGGAGACACTGAGCTCTTTGGTGTTTTAATAGATAAATACGAAGCAAAACTAACACGCTATATAAAGCGCTTTCTTCAAAACGAAGATGATGTTACTGATATAGTACAAAATGTTTTTATAAAAGTTTTCGTTAATTTGCAAAGTTTTGATGTTGATAGATCATTCAACTCTTGGATTTATCGTATTGCTCATAATGAAACAGTTACATATTTAAAAAAACGCGGAAATGAAAAAGTTTCATTTTTAGATTTCGATACAGTATTTCCACATCCTTTTGCAAAAGAAACAGCAGATAAGGGGACTCTTGATAAAGAATTGAAAGAATTAATGTCATCTTCTTTATCTTTAATTCCACTTAAATACAAAGAAGTGCTCGTACTTTATTATTATGAAGAACTTTCTTATCAAGAGATAGCTGATGTATTACATATTCCTATTGCAACCGTTGGCGTCAGACTGCGCCGTGCCCGTGAGCAATTAGAGAAATATATAAAGAAAGAAGATCACATTTAAAAATATGACAGATATAAAAACAAATATTCTACAATTCGTAGAAAAAAATAAAATAAGTATGATTCCTCGCTGGAAGTTTGCTTTGTATTCTTTACTCGGTATCACTCTTACGGTATTTGCTTTTGTTGTGTTAACTTTTTTTGGAAGTATGATTATTTTCGTACTTTCTAAACATGGATTTTTATATTTACCATTATTTGGATTAGGTGGGATTATGCATGGAATACGAGCCGTTCCTTTTGTTTTATTTATATTAACCGTAATTTTAATTGTTATTGTAGAAATACTAGTGAGAAATTATGCTTTCTCTTTTAGAAAACCAGTTATAACCACATTACTCACTCTTACTTTGTCGGCTATTGTTTTTAGTTCTTTACTAACTCTTACACCGATGCATGGAGAAATTAGACGGCTTGCTCGTGAAAATCATATAGATTTTATTTCTAATGAATATGACAGACCTCTTCCACTAAAAGAAAAAGGCAGAATGACTGTCTTAAGAGGAATGATAGTTTCTACCACGACAAATGATGTCACAATAAAATTATTTGATGACACAACTGAGGTCGTTTATGCTAGTACGAGTATAAAAGATAATGATTTACCAGATAAAGGAGAGGATGTTGTTATTTATGGGTCTATGATTGATGATAAATTTGAAGCTGTTAGAATTCGTGATGCGAATAACTTTCCATTCGCAGAATATATGGAGAGAAGACATGAAAGAATGATGGGTAGGTAAATAGTGAAACAAATTAAAAGCGAGCGTTGTAATAATAAGTGAGGAGGAAAAAGATAGCGCGTCTTTTTCTTCATCAAACATAATTTATCTTTTAACTATGACAAAAAAATCTATTCTAAAAAACGCGCTTATTCCTAGTATTGGACTAGCGTTATTAACTATATCTTCTGCCTCTGCAATGTCTTTCGGACATATGAATATTAATTCAAATGCAACACATGACGAAATAGCGACACAACAGACAACTATGTTTCAGAATCAGGCTACAATGCTTGGATTAAGTGTTGATGAAGTGAAAACTGCATGGGCATCAGGTAAAGATCTTAAAACTCTTGCAAAAGAAAAAGGAATTTCACTTGATACTGTAAAACAGAAAATGGAAGCTACCAGATTAGCAAATCAGAAAACAATGCTATCTACACTTGTAACCAAAGGCGTAATAACTCAAGCGCAGGCTGACCAGAGACTTGCTACATTGAGTACAAAAACTGCTAAAGGTGGTACAGGTGAAGGTAGACATAGTGGACGAGGATGGGGAATGATGGGTTGGTAAAGCTTACATGATTGTTTGATGTGTAATGATAGAAAAGCGCGGCACCTTCGGTGCCGCGCTTTTGTCTATAGTCTTACTCTGATATAATTAAAAAATATGCAAACACTCACAGTAAACGAAATTCGTTCCAAATTTTTAGAATATATGAAGGAAAAGGGGCATGCTGTCGTTCCTTCGGCCTCACTCGTGCCTGAAAATGACCCTACAACGCTGTTTACTGGCTCTGGGATGCAACCTATGCTTCCTTATTTACTAGGCCAACCTCACCCACTTGGTAAGAAAATTGCAGACTCTCAAAAATCTTTTCGTTCACAAGACATTGAAGAAGTTGGAGATAATCGTCATACAACTTTTTTTGAGATGTTGGGAAATTGGTCATTCGGGGACTATTTTAAAGAAGAAGAAATTACATGGATGTGGAATTTTTTAATTGAAGAATTAAAACTAAATCCAAATAATTTTTATGTGACATGTTTTGCTGGCAATGAAGCACTTGGCGTACCACGTGATACATTCTCAGCAGAACTTTGGCAAAAACTTTTTGCACAGAAAAATATTATAGCGAAAATATCTGAAAATGGGGAGTATGGAATACAAGACGGCGAAAAGATTTTTTATTATAGTGAAAAAAAGAATTGGTGGTCACGCAGTGGAGTTCCAGCAAATATGCCAGAGGGTGAGCCAGGTGGACCAGACTCTGAAATGTTTTATGACTTTGATCCATTCATATCAAATGATATACACCGTAAAAGTGTTTTTGCATTTGAACCATGTCACGTAAATTGTGATTGTGGACGATTTCTTGAAATAGGAAATAATGTTTTCATGCAATATAAAAAAACTGCAAATGGTTTCGAGGAACTTCCTCAAATGAATGTAGATCATGGTAGTGGACTTGAACGTTATGCTGCCGCGCTTCGCAATGACTCAGATATTTTTAATATAGATGTTTTCGCAGATCCAAAGAAAACAATTGAAAGACTTTCAGGAAAAAGTTACGGAATAATAGATAATGATACTTATGCATATCGCGTAATACTAGACCATATCCGCTCTGCTGTATTTTTAATTGGAGATGATGTTATGCCAGGAAATAAAGACCAAATGTATTTCGTACGTCGTTTGATTCGTCGCGCGGTACGTTTTGCTCGTAACTTAGGAGTGAATGTAAACTTCACAAAAGAAATTGCTGACTCATTTATTTTAGTTTATAAAGATGAATATAAAAATCTACAAGAAAAAAGAGATATAATTTTATCTGAATTAGATAAAGAAGAAAGTAAATTTAGAAAGACACTCGAGAATGGTATAAAAGAATTTGAAAAATTAGCAGGACACGATATTTCTGGTGTGAATGCTTTTCACTTACTTCAATCATATGGCTTCCCAATTGAACTCACCGGAGAATTAGCAAAAGAAAAAGGAATATCAGTAGATATGATTGAATTCAATGAAGAAAAAAATAAACATTCTGAAAGTTCTCGTACCGCATCAGCTGGAAAGTTTAAAGGTGGTTTAGGGGGGGACGGAGAAATGGAAGTGAAGTATCATACAGCGACACATATGCTTCACCAGGCATTAAGAACTGTCTTAGGTGATACAGTGGTCCAAAAAGGATCAAATATTACTGGAGAGAGACTTCGCTTTGACTTTGCTTATGGAGAAAAAATGACAGACGAACAAAAGAAAAAAGTTGAAGACTTAATAAATGAAAAAATAAAAGAGAATCTTCCTGTTATACGTGAAGAAATTTCAATTGAAGAAGCAAAGGCACGTGGTGCTATTGGGTTATTTACTGATAAATATGGTGAGAAAGTTTCTATTTATAGAATTGGTGAAGGAAAAAACAAAGGCGACAATAATTTATTCTCAATTGAAATTTGTGGCGGCCCGCATGTGAATTCCACAGGCGACTTAGCCGTAGGTGGAATTCATCCAGGCGACAGCAGTCGCTCGGGTAAGGAAGGTATGTTAAAGTTCAAAATCCTAAAGGAAGAGTCCGTTAGCCAGGG
>JBAXLU010000036.1:0-4976 GCA_037134695.1 Candidatus Nomurabacteria bacterium | reverse complement strand
TTTTCCCTTGTCAAATCTGGTTCTTTTGGGGTATAATAATATCTAATGAATATCAATCAGATTCCTATTATTGCCATCGATGGTACAACTGCTTCAGGTAAAGGAACTATTGCTTATAAACTCTCTCAATATTTTGGATTCAATTATTTGAACTCTGGTGCACTTTATAGACTAGTTGCATACGAAGCGATGACTCAAGGAGTGGAACTTGATGACCATGCTGGACTAATTGAAATTGCAAAAAATATAAAACCTATTTTTAAAGATAGACAAGTAATAATAAATGGCGATGACGTGTGGCCGATCATTGGAACACAAACTTATGGCAATCCAGCAAGTATAGTAAGTAGAATCCCTGAAGTACGTGAAGCTATTTTTGACTGCCAAAGAGACATGATACAAGCCCCTGGCTTAGTTACTGAAGGACGTGATATGTGTACCCATGTATTTACAGATGCAAAAGTAAAAATATATTTTGATGCTGATCCAAAAATAAGAGCAGAGAGAAGATTTAAAGATGAGCAAGAAGCCAAGAGTGGAAAAACATTTGAACAAATTTTAGATGAAGTAATAATTCGTGATGAGCGTGACAAGAACAAACCAGTTGGAAGACTATACCCAGCAGAAGATTCTTTAATTGTTGATTCGACAGATATGAATAGAGATGAGGTGTTAACTATGTGTATTGAATGGTGCGAAAAAAACAATATAGTTAAGAGGTAAGAGAAAAGAGAGATAAAGGAAAGAGAAAATACAAATACAAGCAAACTGCACCTACTCTATAACTTATTTACTATTTATGTAAAAGCATAAAATCAGAATACGAATTTGGTAATGATTCGTATTTACTCAAATCTAATTTGTCTTTAACTTCTTCGTGCTGATCTAAAAAATACTTATAATCAAAGCTGTTGTTTATAACAGTTTCCAATTCCAAAAAATCCCCCAAATTACTTACTTCATCTAAGTGAATTCTTGTATTTTTATAAATAAATAAATTTCTTTTTTTAATAACAACTATTTTTTCACCAAACATAAAACCTAAGACTTTTTTTACAAATGGCGTTAATTTATAATAAACAGGAAAAACAAAATAGTCAGATTCTTTAGAATTTTTTTCATTTTTACGAATATAATAAATTAACTCGTCAGACTTTTTCTCTTCACGAATTTTTAATCTTTTATCACCAACAAGAAAATATGTATCTTTTTGATTTAAAACTTCTTTTCTGTCAGCAAAATCCAGAAGTCCGTCAACATCTTTCTGTGAATTTAATTTAACTTTAATTTCAAGATTTTTCATATTTATTTTTATTTCTTAAATACTCAACAGATTCAGCTGCACCTTCAAAAAATAAACGATCGTTTTTCTTGACTAGAGATTTTAGAAAGTCCATTTGACCTTCTGTTTCTATAACTTGGTATTTATTTCTATCCAACATCCAGCGTGGCTCTATTTCTGTTTCTGGTTTAGATACATAATTAGGAAGAAGTAATTTTATTTTTTGTTCTTGTAAATAGAGTGGTCCCGAGTAATATCCAAAACAGTAATCTTTTGTCATTCCAACTATTTGACTTAATTCCTCATCAGAAACATCTGGAAGTAGTGGTCTTATAGCTAGGGTTGTACTAATACCTAATTTATAAGCAGTTTTCAAAGTTTCAATTCTACGCAATGGGTCTGGCACTTTTGGCTCATATTTTTCTACCATTTTACCTGAAAAGCAAGGTAATGAAATAGAAAAAGAAAAAACATTGCCGTGTGCTATAATTTTTTTAGCAATGTTTGCTATTGACTGTAAATATTCTTCTGACAGAGGAATTTTTGTTATAACAGAAATATCTTTACCAAAAGAGCTGAGTTTTTCCAAAATATCTAATGCTTCTTTTTTATTTTGGAAAAACTCAGTGTCACATCCCAACATAATTAACCTAACCTGTTCAGGTAAATTTTGTAATAACCTGATTTGATTTTCATTTAAATATGCAACACCCTTTGACTGCTCTTGTGTCATTTCGTCTACAAAGCAGTAAGTACAATCAAGTGGACAGCTTAATTTAGAATAAGTCAAAACTCTTTCTTGGTCTATTTTTAAACCATTATTTTCAAATTCTTTAAATTCCATTTATTTTTGATTCATCTTGTAGGTTATAGCCAAGAGAATCGTAATCAAGAAAAACACTACTGCCATAAATGGGAATGTTACAAACCCATAACTAATGAAGGTTGGTTTCGCACAATCAACAGTAGAAGCAATTGCTGGACAAGGAATAAATTCTGAATAGCCTAACTGTAAATATTCATGATATGAGGAAATTATTAATCCTACACCAGATAATAAAAGAATATAATCCAAAATCTTTTTATCGTTTTTATACCAAGCCAAGCCAAAGAGAAATACTTGCGAATAGATAAATATGCGAGCAAACCAGCAAAGCCCACAAGGAAGTATTCCTAAATAATCAGAATAAACCAAAGACATTACTGTTGAGAACAATGCTGCAAAAAATCCCATTGGCAAAACATAAGACGAAAACAAATTAAAACTCCAACCATATTTTTCAAGAATGCCGGCTTTTAATAAAATTAATTTTGCTGTCCAAATAATTACACAAACAAAACCGATAAACGTAGCAATCGCCAAATAATGATTAAGGAATAAAAACAAGGCTTCTTTTTGTAGAGTCATGTTAAACAGTTTACAGGTTTTAGGTTTTAGTTTCCAGTGAACGCAAAAGAACGGTGCCGTAGGCGCCGTTCTTTTATAAAAAAGTCTTATTTACTTTTTACTACCACAGCCAAAGGCGCTTGGCTGGGTAAAGGAAAATATAGCCGCAGAATACTGCTCTTTATTTTCCTTTATTCCAGACTGTAAGTAATGGTGAAGCCACAAAGATAGAAGAATAAGTCCCCACAAACATTCCCACAATCAATGTCACTGTAAACCACTTTGTTGTAACTGGACCAAAGAAGTAAAGTGCCAAGAGTGCCAATATAACTGTAACTGAAGTATTTATTGAACGTGTGAAAGTTTGCATTAAACTCATACCAACAATTTCATCAAATGAACTTTTCTTTCCACTATTTTTTAAGTTCTCACGAATTCTATCGAACACCACAATTTTATCTGAAATAGAAATACCGATAATTGTTAAAAGCGCAATAACGAAAAGCGTATCCACTTCTGCGCCATATTTATGTGAAAGAATTACATAAACTCCAGTCGGTACGATAATATCGTGAAGAAGTGTAACCATAGCGATAATTCCATATTTCCAAGATTGTACAGGAAGTGAAACTTCACGGAATGAAAAAGCGATAAAGGCAAGAATAGCAAACACCACAACGATAATCGCGATGACAGCTTTCTTTGTCATTTCACTTCCTAATGTTGGACCAACAGTTGAAACTTGAGTAAACACAAATGGCGTAGCATTATTAACATTTCCCAAAGATGTAATCAATGCTCCGATTTCTTCATATGTTTTAACAGATACAAAACGATATGTATTGTCCCCTGTCTTATAAAGTGTCATGCCGGCATCTTCAAAAGTTTTTGCATCAAGAACTGGCGTTTCTTTTTCATAAGTAATATCGATCACTGATCCACCAGTGAAGTCTATTCCTCTTTTTATTCCATATGACTGCATAAGGAATCCGGCACCAATGACAAGAGCCACAGAGAGTCCGATAAATATTTTTTTGTATTTAATTATAAACATGGATGATTTTGTTAGTGAGCGGAGCGAGACTTAAAAAATCTCCACCCCGCCATTTTATATTTTTAATCTTTTCTTTAATGAGCTCCAGGAGCTACCATATTGTTTAAGTTGTAATTCCCTCTGTCTAGCAAGATCTTCAGAAGAATATGCCTCATAATATACCATCTCACATGTGTACTTACAAGAATGTTCTGCAAATCTTCGCTTAAGATCTTTCGTATAACCAATGTAGGGTTTTGTGTCTCTTTTGATTATGTAGACGTACTGCATTTAATGGCGGGGTTACATAAAATATAGTCACTGATTACAGTTCTTTATTTTATTGTAAAACCAGATGAGAATAAGAACTTCATCAATCGACTAGTTGATTTGTTTGCAATGGCTCGCATAAATACACGAGTAATAAGCTGAGCAGAAATAAGTGATACAACCGCACCTAGGAAGAATGTGAAGGCAAATCCTTTCACAACAGATGTCCCCATCCAAAATAGAATAATAGAAACGATGATAGCTGCGATGTGTGAATCACGAATAGAAGTCCAAGCACGAGCAAATCCTGCGTCCACCGCATCGATTAGTCCCTTTCCATTTCTAATTTCTTCTTTCATTCTTTCGAATGTAAGCACGTTCGCATCCACTGCAAGTCCAACAGAAATAATGAATCCAGCAATACCAGCTGAAGTAAGTGTTACTGGTATTAATTTAAACAGCATGAGCATAATTAAAGAATAAACAATTAAACCAAGAGATGCCATGAATCCTGGCAATCTATACCAGAAAAGCATAAATATAACAACTAAAAGGAAACCGATTTCTGTTGCCTTCACTCCTGCTTGCGTAGCAGAGGTTCCAAGTGTTGGACCGACAACTGTAGTCCCAGAAAGTGAAACTGGTAGTGGAAGAGCTCCTGCATTTAATCTTCCCACAAGAACCCTTGCTTCCTCAACTGTGAAAGTTCCAGAGATGACGGCCTTTCCTCCTGTGATTTCCTCATTAACTGTAGGAGATGAAATTGGCACACCATCTAAAAAGATGGAGACTTGCTTGCCGATATTTGCCTTTGTTATTTCTGCAAAAAGTTTTGCTCCTTCATCATTAAATTGAAGTGATACCATCGGACGATTTGTTGTTTGATCAAAAGTAAGTGAGGCCTTTGTCAAAAATCTTCCAGTTAATGGTGATCTTTCAAAATTATTTATAAAGTCTAATGTTGAAGTTCCAGAATTTTTATTTGCAATTGGAGTACGAAAATC
>JBAXLU010000035.1:0-5111 GCA_037134695.1 Candidatus Nomurabacteria bacterium | reverse complement strand
ACGCTTGCTAGCTTCGGACATCTTCGAAGCCAAGCTTCTCGAGCCACTCCGGCTTGTTTTATTTTTCAATTTTCTAAAAATACATTCGCACTACTGTGCTCAGTATTTCCTCGCCTTCGCTCGTCAACCTACAAACTATCTTTAGTATACTAGCATATCATTAAAAATGGTGATAGGATATTATTCTCTGTACATTAAATTGTGCGCAATATTTCATAAACCAACCGAGGAGTTTTTCATGTCTACTCGCAATTCTAAAGTCAATCGTGATGCGGCTTTACAAGCCATTTTCGATAAACCTTACTACATAGATAAGCCTTCTCACGGAATTATAACAACAAATCCAGCAGTCCGTCGTAGCAAACGCCAGCGTGCCATGTTTGGTGCCAACAAAAAATCAGGAAAACAAAAACTGCCGATTGTCCCACGTCGACGTTTGGGAAAATCCACTAAAACTTCTCTCTTCCGTTATATGGTTTAAGGAGATAACATTGAAAAATGGAATACTGAAGACCTTGGCTACAGGCCGGAGAGAGGTATCCGATGGATTGCAAATTTGTCTGACTCCTGAAATGCTTGCCCTTATCCTCAAAAGAAGCATTGAAGAAGTTACCGATGAAACCAAAAGGTTGATATCTGATGGATTACTATATCGACCTTTCTGTCATGATCAACGTTTCGTTGGTTTGACAATCGAAGGTCAAAAAGATCAGCCAGTTCATTTTGCTACTTGAAACAAAGAGCGACCATGTCGCCGCCCAGTCAACGACTGGGTATTTTTTATTGGAGAGACTAACAGATCTCAGAAAATAGAAGTCAGTAAAATACGGAACGGACGCTTCGCGTCCGTTCCGTATTTCTACAACCTAAAAGCTACAACCTATCTTTAGATCTTCCCTACCAATTCCACTCCTGGTGTTAGAGTCTCGTCTCCTTCTTCCCAAGAAGCAGGACACACTTGATCACCATGTTTACTTACAAACTGTGCAGCTTTTACTTTACGTAATAATTCTTTTGCAGACCGTCCAATTGAATTATCATTTACTTCCATACTTTTTATAATTCCATCAGGGTTTACAATAAAAGTTCCGCGTAAAGCCATACCTTCCTCATCAATTAAAACATTACAATATGTACTCAGTGCATGATTCGCATCAGATACCATCGGATATTTAACTTTCTTAATTGCTGGAGAAACGTCTTGCCATGCTTTATGAGCATAAGCTGTATCTGTTGAAACAGAAATTATTTCACATCCAATTGTTTTAAACTGTTCATACATATTTGCAAGCTCTTCTAATTCTGTTGGACAGACAAAAGTAAAGTCCGCTGGATAAAAGAAAAGCACATACCATTTATCTTTATAATCTGCCAATGATAGAGTTTTAATCTTTCCATCTATATAAACTGGCAAAGTAAAATTTGGCATTTCTGTACCAATTAAAGATCCACTGTAATCATTCATCTCACAACCTCCACAATCGCAACCATCACACATATTATTTTCTGTTGTCATATTATCTATTACTTTTATTAACTATTAATATTTCAAATTTCTACTATATAAGGGAAATATATTATAGCACCTTAAAAAGAGTATTCACTTGCATAATCGATAATGTCGTCTGATTCCCCCATGGAAACATTTGCAGTTGTATCATGCATAAAAGGCATAGTCTTTGCACCCAAATCTCTTACTTCTTTCAAAAATTGTGGATCAGCAATATCTCTTTCCTCATAAGTTAATCTTCTTTCTTCAAATACGCGTTTAACTTTTTCACAATATAGGCAATTAGTTTTTGTATAAAGTAGTAACATGGGTATTAAGTTTAAAGTTTATAAAGTCCGTAAATTTCATAAAGTAACCACAAATTCATAATTTAAATTTTTACTATCGAAAATAAATTATACCACGCTATATAAACTTATTTCTCTTTTCACACACTAATTGCTAGAATGAAAAGACTGAGGAAATTGGATGAGATTTGAGGCGAAATGAATATTTTTAAGGAGCCGTACATTAGTACGGTAACGAAAAAATATTTATTTCAACGAAAAAGCTCACCGATTTCGTAAGTCTTTAATATGAAAAATGTAGTAACTGTTGGAGGTGGTACTGGAAGTTACACCCTCCTTCGTGGTTTAAAAAAATATAATGACATACACATAAACGCGATTGTCTCGATGGCGGACGATGGTGGTTCAACTGGCCGACTACGTGATGAATTAGGAGTACTTCCCCCTGGTGATGTGCGTCAATGTTTGGTCGCACTTTCTGAACACACAGAAACTGTTAGAAAACTTATGAATTATCGTTTTGAAGAAGGTGGTTTAACTGGACACAATTTTGGAAATATATTTCTTGCAGCATTAGAAAAAGTTGCAGGTACATTTGCGTCAGGTGTTAGTGTTGCTGGAGAAATTTTAAAAATAAAAGGAGAAGTAATACCTGTAACAGAAGATATAGCAACGCTTGCAATAAAATTAAAAAATGGAGATATATTACTCGGAGAAAATAGTATTAACCATGGAAATGTACAGAGCTCTGGTGTCGAATCAATTTATTTTGAAAATGAAGTCCAAATAAACAGGCATGCTCATGATGCAATAATGCATGCGGATTTAATTGTCCTTGGACCAGGTAATTTATATTGTTCCATATTGCCAAATTTAATAGTAAAAGGATTTAAAGAAGCACTAAAAGATTCTAGAGCAAAAATTGTTATACCAATTAATCTAACTAATAAAAAAGAACATACAGAAAATTGGGAAGTAGCTGATTATGTAAATGAAATAGAAAAAATAATAGAAAGAAAAGTTGATTTAATTTTGATAAATAATAATTCACCATCTAAAGAACAAATTGAACTTTATAAAATAAAAGAAGGTGATGGTGTAATGGTTGGAAATAATAGGCAAGATGATCGCATTATAGAAAAAGACCTGCTCTCAAGAGAGCTCGTCAATTTTGATAAATCAGATACTGTTCAAGAACATCGTAGTTTCATTAGACATGACAGCGATAAACTCGCGGAGGCAATAGTAAATTTATTGTAAATAAATTTAATTTTTAATTTAAAATTTTTAATTTTTATTTAAATACAGACATGAATAAACAACCTGAAATTATTGTAGTAGTCGGACCAACAGCTAGTGGTAAAAGTGATTTTGCTGTGGATTTGGCATTGAAACATAATGGGGAAATTATCTCTGCTGACTCAAGACAGGTTTATAAAAATTTAGATATTGGCACTGGTAAAATTACAGAAAAAGAAATGAAAGGCATAAAACATTACATGCTTTCTGTTTATGAATTAGACGAAAGTGTAAGCGTCGTGCGCTTCGCGCGCGACGCATCCCCCATCTTAAAAGATATTTTAAAAAGAGGAAAAACCCCTATCATTTGTGGTGGAACTGGCCAATATATAGATGCTTTAATTTTTGATACACAAATTCCACAAGTTGGACCTAATGAAAAACTACGTGGTGAATTGGAAAAATTAAACACAGAGGAACTGGTCGCGCGCCTAAAGGCGCGCGACTCTGATCGCCTCTCTTCTATTGACCATCATAATCGTCCCCGTCTTATTCGTGCTCTTGAAATAGTAGAATCGCTTGGAAAAGTCCCAAAACAAGAAACTCCAAAACTTTTATATGAAACAAAAATATATTTATTAAATCCTACGCGCGAAATATTACGTGAACGTATAACTAAACGTTTAGAAAAAAGATTAGCGATTGGAATGTTAGAAGAAGGTGAAAAAATTTCTAAATTAAATCTATTTGATTCTCAAATTAAAAAACTTGGTCTTGAATATTATTCTATGAATAGATATTTCAAAGAAGAAATAAATATTGATCAAATGAAGGAAGAAATTATTACCAAAAGTATGCAGTATGCTAAACGACAACAGACTTGGAATAGAAAATACATTGGAAATGCAGAAGTTAGAGGCTAGAAGTTTAAATACTAAAAAAACAGAAAGCCCACAGAAGTGGGTTCTGTGGGCGGTCAATCAGATGCTACTTTTCGTGAGTCTCTTCTTTGTAAGTCTCTGGGTCGTTAACAATTTGTTCAATAACTTCCGCCAACTCTTTCACATTTGTGAATCTGTGATCAAAAACAACTCGAAATTTTTTGTGGTCGTGTAATTTAGCAAGAAGAAGTAATACACCTTTCACAGACAAAATCTTGCTACTAAAAAATGGAATATTTACGATCTCGTCGTCCAACTCCAGATCAAAAGCAAGAGTATTTTTGAGATCAGTCACAACATGGACAACTTCACTGTTCTTTTCTGCTTGAGCAAGAGTTGGAATTGTTTTGGCATTAACAGGTAACAAAAATGAACAAAACAAAGTAATGCTAGCAAATAACGAAATGAAAATGTTTTGGATTTTTTTATTTGTAAACACTTTTGTCTCCTTAATTCAAAAAGCAGTATTATTTAATGGAAATATTCCACTACCATAATCCTGCCACATATTATACACATTTTTAGAATTTTGTAATTTTTGTAAAAACCTTCAAAATTAATCCCTCAGATGCTATAATCATACCCATGTCAGACTATATAACAACAATAGGATTAGAAATACACGCGGAACTTCACACCAACTCAAAAATGTGGTGTGGTTGTAAAAACGACCCTTATGAGAAGCGACCTAATCAAAACATATGTGAAGTGTGCATGGCACACCCAGGAACCCTTCCAGTTGCCAATAAAGAGGCCATTAAGAAGGTTATAACCGTTGGGACGGCAGTTGGAGCTAATATCGCGGATTTCACCGAATTTGACCGAAAAAACTACTTTTACCCAGATATCCCAAAAGGTTATCAACTTTCACAATATAAGTTCCCAATAGTCTCTGGTGGCTCTATAAATGGTGTAGAACTTACTCGTATTCACCTTGAAGAGGATACAGCTAAATCTTCACACGTTGGTGGCACTACTTTGGTTGATTATAACCGTGCTGGTGTCCCTCTTATGGAACTTGTGACTGAGCCAGTTATACATTCAGCTGAACAGTCAGTTGCTTTCGCTCGTGAACTGCAACGCATACTTCGTTATGTTGGAGCGTCTGAGGCAAATATGGAAATGGGACAAATG
>JBAXLU010000034.1:0-5479 GCA_037134695.1 Candidatus Nomurabacteria bacterium | reverse complement strand
GGAACTCTTTTCTTCCATCAGTTTTAGCACTCTCGTATTTACCTCCAAAAAGTTCCCGGACAGAGATTTTGTTTCTGGATGCAAATTCTTTGTCGATCTTCAACTGCACATCCAAACTACCATTATTCTGTTCCTGCTCCAAACTGCTTACCCTGGTATATATAACACCATATTTGCCAGTTCGTAAATTCGGAATCTGGTATTGCCCTGCTATCATTTTTTCCAAAAGCATTTCAAGATTGTTCTTCTTCATCGTGGCTTGTTTTATTTTCTGCTTCAAAATAAATATCAATCAATAGCTCTGCAAACTGCAGTAGCTGCTCGTCGACGGATGGTTCGTTTATTTGTAATCCATCTTCATTTTTGTTTTGCATGTGAAATTCATCAATGCAAATCCTGTCGGTCGTCTACCGTACAATCATTATTCTTATAATTGGTCTGATTCGTTCAGTACCTTTAATTGTTTTTTATTTTTATAATATCGGTCACTTCCAGCTTTACTGGTATGCCGTCTCTTACATTCAGGTGGATCTCTTTATAATCCCCTTTTTTTAATATCCTTGATATTTTCTTTATCATCTCTTCATCCTGTTTCTTAGCTAGCCTGAGTTGAGTAATTGCCCCGTCGGCCATTTTAATGGTAATCTGTTTGTAATTACCTGTTCGTATTGCCTGTATTACTTCTTTTTCTTCAGCGTCCATTATTGAAAAATAAAATTCAGCAGCTGCATCCAGCTTTTCATTGTCAAAGAATTTGTTAATCAGGTTGCTGATATTGATGATGGAAAATGATGTATTTTGCATATTCCAAAAAAACTCATCCTGCTTCTGTGCAATTATATCATCCTCGGGCTTTCCCAAATATATAAAGCAATTACTTTCTCTATCATTGTAAAAGGCGATATTAAATTTAGCTATCAGGCCAACCAATACCATAGACCCAAATAAACTAAACGAATTTTCGGCTATTGTGGTTACCATTTCATCGCCTTTCAAGCCCTCCTTAAGATTTTCTTGTATTGGTTTAAAATAATCCGGCCCTTGTATTTCTGAAATTTCTTCCAAACGGGTCCTGATTTCTATGCTATTTTTTGGGAAAAGTGCCTCTCTTAATGTTTTTACCTCTTCCAGCGGCATACCGTAATATCTTAACTCTCCGATAAATTTTACCCAGATTACTTCTATAAAACTAAAAGTCCTCCATTTACGCTTTTCAGACTCATAACTTATCAAGCCTGCCTTTTCCCAGTCACCTATTAACTTACTGTGTATCCCGATTTCTTTTATATGAAATTTAGGCTCGTTTAATTGCGGATACAATCCACTTATTTTTTCCACCATTGCTTCACCTGAACAGAGTTCCTGAAAAGAATCTACTGTAAAAATTTTAAAATTCAACATTATTTAGTACTTTTAGTATCGTATTTAATAACCAAATATACTTAAATATTCATTAAAACACAACAAATGAAAAAAAATTCAGAATTTCCGGCTAGGTATTATACCTATCTAAAGAAACGGGAATGTAGGAACTGTGGCAAACCAATCGCTGATCAGGAACATGCCGGCAGGACATACTGTCCCAAAATTTATGATGAATACGATAAAGTGGTTGATTGCAAAACCACTTTAGCAAGAATCAATGACCAGCCAGACAGAAATCTACACAGAAACCTTATTAACGATCAAAAGTTTTTCAGCAACCGTATTAAGACACTTGTTGAAAAAAAAGGCTTTGAAGTTTATACAGATGATTTAACCGCATATGACATAAAATTATCAAATGCTGTTAATATGAATCTCACACGGGATGGTATACTCACTACTTATTTTTTTAACTACAGCATAATTTCAAACCCAATTACTAACAAACACAAAATTCAATATAATGGATAATAGAATACTGATGAGCATACTTGCTCAGCTCCAAAAAACTAATACCCAGCGCCAGACACTTTATATAATGGGTGGCATTTTTATTATCGGATTCATTGGCATATATAATTTAAGAAAAAAGAATATTGATCAGTCAGATAATATAAAATCCCTGACCTGCAATAATGATATCCTTGCTGATCAAGCAGATAAACAGGAGCAGCTATTATCGCAAAAGCAAGGGAAGATTAATCAACTGGAAATAGACAATCAGCAGCTATCCCAAACCATAGCATCCCTGAGGCAGGAAAAGCCCCAGGAAAATAAATAGTGTTTAAAGCTGGCTATTGGAAATATGCGTTACGCCAACAGTTATTGGATTCACGCTTAGTCATGGCTATTCACAGATATTCACGATGAATCACTTGTTGTCACTGCATTTCACGATAATTCACGTGAACCAGATTTTTTGCGTGAATTCACGGAAAAATCTACACCTGCAACGGAAAAATCCCATAGGATAATTTGGGAGAATTTAGGAGAGGTTAGGAGAAGTTTGTTGTTTTTTTGGTAGAAATTTCGGTAATTATCATCCCGTTACCTTTTTTTGTATTTAATCCTCCACCTAATTTTAAAGAAATACCATTGCTGTAACCAAAATTACAGCATATGAAAAAAAGCGCACCCACCATCTCTGTTTCAGCTTATTTAAGCCAATTTATTAATGCTTCCTCATCCGGAAGAAGATTAACACCGTCCGGTAAAAGAATTACATCTGGCACCATTTTAAATTATCAATATGTGCAAAAACTATTGCTACAATTTGAACAAAGGGTCGGGCATTCTTTAAGGATTCAATTATTGCACAGGGCTTCAATGGCTACTTTACAAAAGGAAAGAAAATACTGGGCCAGGTTTTATACCCAGTTTGCGAGTTTTTTGTATAAAGAGAAGGGCTATCATGATCATTATGTAAAAAGTACCTTCAAGGTATTGAAATCATTCTTTAATTACCTTCAAAATGATAAAGGATTCAGTGTGGGTAATTACCATAAATTATTCAGAACACCATTACAAAATACTGCACCGGTGGTGTTACTACCAGAAAGGTTGCAATTCCTGATTTCAGACAAAGCATTTGAAGAGGGGCTCAATACTCACCTTGAAAGGGCAAAAGATATCTTTGTATTTGGTTGTACGGTGGCGTTAAGGGTAAGTGATCTAATGAATTTGCAAAAAAGAAATATCGTGAATACCGGCGATGAAATTTATTTAAGTATTTGTACAAAAAAAACAGGAACAGAAATAAAAATCCCCTTGCCTGCCTATGCCATTGATATCATAAAAAAGTATAAACGGGTCGCTGGTAAGTATATTTTACCACGTTTATCAGTTACGAATTTAAATATTCAGATAAAAAAACTCATTGAATCGGCAGGCTGGAATTACCCATTACCAAAAATCATCAGTAGGCAGGGTAAGTTGATTGAACTAAAACTTGCAGACGGGAAGCCATGGCGGTTTCATCAGCACATTACTGCTCATACCATGCGACGTACAGCCATAACAACCCTGCTCATCATGGGAGTGCCGGAACTAATGGTTAGAAAATTATCGGGGCATGCACCCGCTAGCAAGGAGTTTTACAAATATGTGAATATAGCCCAGGAGTACTTAAATAAAGAGGTATTAAAAGCTTTTAACAGGCTGGCTGAAACTGATTTTACATTGAAAACTGTTTGAAGTAGACGATATGAGTCCTCTCATCCAAAATCGATTTAACAATATAGCCGGGAAATTCCCGGCTATACAATGATTACTTCTTGTTCTTGCCGGAAGAAAACACCATGTTATTTATCAGATAGATGATTTTCTCTTTCCAGATTTCACAGTTTAAGCTCTCTGATAATAGTACTACAAATTAGCAAGCGAGGCTATTATGGCAAAAGAGATAGACCGAGACCCTTTCATCGGGCCTTTTGAAATAATTCAATTATTGTCGATCGGACTAGATTTACCTTCGCTGGGCGTAAAAGTAATTCTTAATGTTTCAAAAAAATCAGCTTTATCAGAGAATTGCAATTTAAATGAATCTATTTCAGTATTAAGAACATCTAAAGTTGTTATCTGTTTTTTTAAAAAAAATAAATCCGAGAACGACTCTTCATTAAATTTATTTTTTATTTGATTGTCCTTAATATAATCTTGAACAGGTTCAATAGCTTGGAGGAAATATTTATTTCGTTGAATACTATCTGATTTAGATTCGTAATATATACCATTAAAGTAATTATGGTACATTTTTTGTTTATACTTTAACTTAAAATCTGCTAAATTAAGAGAATCTACAAATTTGATACCTAACTCATACTCTTTCAGAAGAGCCAATATGTTTATTTTTAATTGAACTGCTTCAAATCGTGTTTCTTCACAATTAATCGGATTTTCTAAATAGCTTAATGCATTAATCAATACTGATTGATCTGTATTTTGATAATACGAATAAAAAGCTTTTGATGCTTTATTATAATTGGATTTACACGTATCGATTTTCTTTTGCTGTGCATCACAGCTATATAAAACGAAACAGAAAAAATAAACGGTTATTAATGTTGAAGGATTTAATGCTTTGAAATTGCACATATTGTTTATTTAATATAAAAAGATGGGGTAAACGAGCCAAAAGTATTTGTATACGGTAGTGGTATACCGAAGATTCCTATAGGTGTTGGATCCCCGTTATCTGAGATTTGCCAAGAAGTGCCACTTACCTTTAAGCCCGGGAAACTATCTCCTTTCGATATTTGATTAGCAGGGAGTAAAATACTACCTACTCTCACGCTAGTCTGGGACTCACGCAACCTATCAGTACCTTCAACTGGGCTTAAATAATTCTCATATTTAGTCCCTTTAAAAATTACTTGAGCTCCTCCAGTTGTTTCTATATTATCTGCTCCTGCAGAGTTCTTTGTTATATTTGTAATTCCAATTCTTACTCCCATAAATTCCTTTGAGAGATTTTCACCATTTTTTAGGCCTAGACTTGTAATTTTAATGTCGGCAGAAACGGTTATAGATGAATTCACTTGAACTTTGGCTAAAAATGAGGCGCCCCATTTCGCATCTATAATTCTTTCCCCTGGTTCGTTTGAACCCACTGCGATAAAACCAACTGTTGTTGATGTTGCAGGATTGTATGAAATTTTCCACCCTAAATCTTTGAGTATATCATTATCTTGTTTACCTACATATTGATACCCTGCAGGAGTATTTGCGATTGAAGTTACTTCATTTCTCCACTCATATTTTCCTGCTTTATCTTTTATCCAATCTTTAGTATCCATTCCATCTGGATCAATGAATCTAATTGGATTATTTACTCCATAAGTATAAGGGCTCCATCTGCTATATTTATCAGCAAAAGGGTCAACAGTCCACCATCTTCCGACTTGAGGATCTAGCATTCTTGCTCCATAATCATAACTTTCAAGACCACTTCCATCACTGAACTCTTGATTTTGTAATTCTTTGCCGTTGTACTTGTATTTATTTTGAAGTTTGCCAGCGGCTTTAGAACTAATCCCCGCCATTGTTAACCCGAATG
>JBAXLU010000033.1:0-6073 GCA_037134695.1 Candidatus Nomurabacteria bacterium | reverse complement strand
ACAACACACTTGCTGCGAAATAGACTTGCGGATCAGTTTGGCAGATAGCTTCAATATCACTCTGAACGAACTTGTCTTTGCCATAGTCGATGTACAGTCGACACTTTTAAAATTTTTTGATTCAAAATTAATGGAAATTACTTTTCGTGCTTGTTTTTTATTTTCGATTCAAGCTTCTTTAGCTCATCTTCATCTTGTTTATCGGCATGTTTTGCCTCCCATGCCTTGCGCTGTGCATTAAATTTTTCATACTCGTCAAGTGCCAGTTGTTCCATTGTTGTGTTGCTGATTGATCCTTTGCCTTGTAGCAGTGCGAACTCATTAGATTCTATTACGTTATTGGCATTGTTACGCCAATAATCCATTGTAGTCTCCATACGTTTTTTTGCTCGAAGTTCAGCAGTTTCGAGAAAGACCATAACCAATCGGTTTAAGGTATCAAGTTCATCAGCAGTTAAATAGTTTTTTGCGGTATAAATATCTTGTTTGCGCACAATCGTACCGTTCCATGTGTTCAGCCCCATGTTTACCTTTTCTGCATTTGCCCTCGTTGCAACGATCTCTGCGGCTGTTTGTCCGGTTACAGCGAACAGTAACTTATTTTGTATTTCTGCAAAAAACATTTGTGTAGCTTTGTCGCTCGAATCGTAATCGCTGCACAGTGCGAAGAGGTCTCGAACTTTTTGGTAAAAACGCTTTTCCGATGCACGTATATCTCTGATACGTTCCAGCACTTCGTCAAAATAATCTGGACGACCATCGGGATTTTTCAACCGTTCATCATCCATGATAAAGCCCTTTACCATATACTCACTGAGGTGACGATTAGCCCATTGTCTGAACTGTGTCCCTCGCATACTCCGCACACGAAAACCAATAGCCAATATCATTGGCAACGCATAGTGCGTTATCAAATATTCTTTGCCGTCATTGGCAGTTGTTCGGAAATTCCGAACAACTGAATTTTCATCTAACTCTTTTTCTTGCAAGATATTAGTGATATGTTCACTGATGGTTGACTTGGAGGTGGCAAAAAGATCGACTAACTGCTTTTGTGTTAGCCAGACATCATCGCCATGCGCATAGAGTGCTACCGAAGCTTTTCCGTCCGGCGTTTTGTAAATAATGAGATCGTTCGGATTCATGTTTGAATTTCAGTATAAATCATGATAAGAAGGTTGGTATTCTGCTTCTTTTCCGGGCTCTTTGACTTTAGTGGTTCAAGAACGCAGTCAAAGTCGGTTTTACTAAACCACCATACCGTGTTGACAGAATCCTTTGCACGAAGCTTTCGTTTGTTGACCCGTTCAATTGGTGAAGGCAACTTTGCCAGTGTTTCAAGAGGTCACACGAAGAAGAAACGAATAAAAAATCCGGCATCTTTTGCCCGTTTGAGAAACTCCAGCTTTTCCTGGGTAGAGAATACCGTTTCAAAGGCGATGCTGATGTTATGAGCCAAGCAATAGTCTCTGGTGGCCTTTGCCTTGTTTGCTGCCTGAATCACAGCAGCAGGGGAGTTCCAGTCTCCAAACTCTTGCTGTGCAATCAGATCGGGATTGATGTATTGACAATCCTCCATCCATTCGTGGCGGAGCAGTTTTTCGGTAATGGTTGTTTTGCCTGAACCATTTGGCCCTGCTACCACAATCAATCTTGGTTTTTGAGCATCTGTCATGCTGTGATGGACTTTTTTTGAGATAAAACCGCCTCGGTAATCATGTCGTTAAGTTTTTTGAAATGTTCGTCCAGAATTTTTTTTGTGTGAACTCTTGCCTCTTCTCCTGCTTGATGGATTAAGAGTGCGAGATGCTTTTCAGCCTCTTCACTGTCATCCTGCACTTGTGGTTTATATGTATCGTCTGTGTTCATGCGGTTCTCCTTATTCTTTTTACCCCATTACTATTAAATTGTGTAAAGATCCCTGATTGTTTTCTCGGATTTTTCAATTATGTTGGTAGCAGTCTTTATTGCATTAAATATGGTGTCAAAATTATCAGAAAGTATATTTTGACTGTGTGCCAAGTTATTTCTAATATGCTCAAAGTTTTCCATTTCATTTTCAAATTGACTTTTACTCAACCCGAGAAGAGATAGTAGTTCTGGAGTTTTTATAGTAATCTCCTTCTTGTCGCATAATTGGACATTTTCTAATAATGACCCGATGCAACGAGATTTTCTATTTTCTTCAGCCTTTGCAAGCCGTTTGTTGTTAATTTTTTTCTTCCAACCATCATCGTTATAGGAGGATATCAATCTTGTCAAATGCATTTCAGCAAGAGAAATTAAACCGAATAAATATATTCTTGCCGGTATTTTTTGGAAATCATATCGCGTTATTATACCAAAAATATCTTTGTTTTTTAAAACAAGAAAAAATTTATTTGCTTTAAGTAGGTTGGCTACTTCATGAAGTGGAGTTGACTCTGAAATGATATCATTAAATGGAATTTCTTTGGTGTCGATTCTGCCTGTGGATGATTTTGTTGCAATATGGGTGATTTTGTTTTTTGTATTAAATAGTCCGGCTTGATCAAATTTATTTCCATCCAGAAATTTTATTATTTCTTCTTCTTTTGTGTCACATGAAAGATTGGCGAAATTTTCTGAAATATTGATAGCTTTTATTGAGTTGAAAATATATAGCAAATCCGACAGACTGTTTCCGGTTCGAATATTTTGTGCGTTGGTTGATAATAGTATTTCCACGAGTTCTGTAGTTGATTATTAGATAAACGACAAAGAAAAAATCAGCCAAAGCTTAGCGAATCAACTTTTGGTACATACTAATGTTTCGTTTTTCTTATAAAGCCAGCTATGAGGGCTATTATTCCAGCTATGATTGCACCGGTAATAGCCTTGCCAACTACCTTACCCCAATTAAAACTTCTTGCAACTACCGGTAAACTATCAGACCATTTTGGTTTGTAAACCAATTCAGGTGCAGGGGTCACAGATGTCGCAATTGATCGAAAAACAGGCTCATAGGTTGAAAAGTCCTCTTTTTTGCAATACGCATTTGCGTGAATAGATCCTTTTTCAGTTAGAATCATTCCTGAAATACCAATTATTGGCCCGATGTCTTGCATGTTGGCTTCCAGACGCATCCAAATCATTTTATTTTTATTATCATAGATCATTTTGCCTGCCTGAATATTTGATATGACGGTATTTAATTTTTTATTCTGATCTTCGAAATTGTCTAAGCTCTTTTGCATAGAAAAACCTTGAAGTTTTTCCAGTTGATTTTCGGGAATTCTGCCCAGATTATTAACTTGCATGAGAACGTACGGGTATTCGAACCAGTTTTTCTTACTATCCAACTGGAAACCACAGTCATAATGTTGCTTTTTTGCGTTAGGTGCTAAATCTGATAGCATTTTTTCATATTTTTCAATAATGTCGGTAGGAATTTCAATCCAACCATCGGGAATCGAAATTACATATCCATTCTTTTGAATATTCGATGCGCCATAAGCAACAGATGATATTGTCACCATGACAATAAAAAACAACAAAATTCCAATTCTTTTTATTTCCATGGTATTCTTCTTTTTGCTGTGTCAAACGATAAATAGATTGATCCGCATAAACTGCTAATTTCTGAATTACTAAATAAAGCTTTGACGCAATGTATATAATATAAGTCGCTTTGGAATTCCCATTACTCAATGCCGCAAGCTAATTTTACCCGAAAATTCTAATTACCCAATCAGGCGCACCAAAAAATAAGGACCACGCACCAACAGGGCCTGTAACTATAAAAAATAGTGGAAACAAGCCAGCCAAAAACATCTTAAAGTTACCGAACTGAATAGCCATCCACAACTAATATAGGTCACCAATTCCGATTAGAGGATATATTACCATCAATGATATGCCCATGACACCTGCAAAAAAATCTTTAATTCTATGTATCATTATCTCTTTTATTACACATGAAAATAATTCGAATAATCCGCCTAAACCGCAGATTTTTGAAAAGTAACCGATATAATACGCAAAACACAGACTATTCAAAAATTGATTAATCTGATGAAGATCAATCAGTATATTTCGTGCATCAGGTCATCCCATGCAGTTTTTGCTGCATAAAAGTTAATGAGTTTATACGCGTTTTCCATTTTCATCATCATTGTATGTAGCTCGTACCCTCTGCGACTTGTTTAGATACGAATACCACGTAACGACAAATATAATACCCTTAAACATAGATTTTGCCCCTCCTATAACCAAGGTCTCGTTTACTGACGATGGAAAACCAGCCATAAGAGATAGTAATGAAGCAATTAAAACATATACCAATGAAAACAAGATGTATTGTTTTGCCGTGTGGACTGCTCTTGGTCGTATGCGCCAAAGTCTAATGCCAGCGTATATACTGTAGGTCATAAAACTTAAGCTAAGAAATATGTCAATGACAGTAACTGTCAGTAGTCTTGGAAATTGATCAAAGTATTTTGAAACCTCAAGATATGTTGTAACTATTGAGAATAAAGTGCCGATGGGGCTAAATACAGTAAGGATTAGACAAAAAAGCAACAACCAGCCACCGATACCCTTATACTTTTGAAGGGTTGAGTTTTTTGTTGAAGGTGAAAAAAACGATTGCTTATTAGCAGCCGTCTCAGGTGTATCGTTCATTTTTATTAGTAATTATATTATTGGCTTTACCATCGAGTTTCGCCATGATTGCCGAATACGTCCAGGGATTTGTGGGAGCATATATAAACCTGATAGTACAGCGAAAATCCAATAAACTGTATTTTCAGAGGCACTGTAACCAAAGTGTAGAATGTCAGATAGTAACCAGAATCCAGCATAGAAAAGACCATTAAAGAGAGCACAACTTCCAATGCAAACGCCGAAACCTAATGCGGTAGACTTTCGATCGACTCGCCCAGCGAAGAAACCGATGATATTAATAATTCCGTTAATAAACGATAGCCAAGTCTGAAGTAATAATTGTGTTGATAGCATACCCCACAGAGGAGCTATAACTAGTGTACCTATCCACAACATTAAATTTATCTCCTATAGTGATCTTTGATTATTCATAATGTGTCCACATGCGATTAATTGAAGAGCCTTTCTTTTTCAAGCGACTGAAACCAATCATTTGAGGTTCTTTTTTCGCTTTATGACGGCTTTGACCCATACTGTTGATGCCTTTCAAGGTATTCTCAATGCTTTGTATTCGATCGACGAGTTAAGATTAATGATATGTGCTGTAGTGAAGTGCTCAGCGTAAACAGTTGCGTCGTATCCCTTAACGAGTACTCCTGAGTCTCTAAAGTGATGAAAAACTCTGGATACTCCAGAACTGAGGATCTGTATCATGTTAAGGTAAACCTGACAAAACGGGTAGCGTTGTTCTTCAGCATGCGCTTGGATTATATCTGTTTTTAGTTGACTTCTAATCAAATCCACAAGTTTTGCTTTATTGTCGTCACTCATTTTTTTCTCAATGTAGGCAGAGCCTCTTTCTTTATCGATTCGGTCAAAAATATCTGATAGTTTGAAGTAATACTCCGACCATATTCCGTCTTCTATTGTTTTATAATTCACAAAAATGAACTCAGCGCCTGAATACTGATTCATTCCACCATTTAGATGCATTTCATAGTTCCAGCTTTTAAATAGTGGATGATCTCTGTGATGGATGGCGTTACGCAAAAGTATAAGGAGCGATGTGTCTGCGTATTCAAAGAAGTTGAATTCCTCCTTTGTAACGTCATAAACACGATGAAAAGCCTCAAGCATTGATTCAAAGGATCGGTCTATATTATTAATGGCCTCCTCTGGATCGACAGCGAATAAGCCTTCAGCCCGTAGTCTGTTTTCGGCATAGATGCGCAGGTTGTTAGCAAGATTATCTAAAGCGAATTGAACTGTGTTCATGGGCCATTATCTTGGGTAATAATCAGATCTACCTAAAGCACTGATTTATGAAAAGTGAATCGCATAATACGCAAATTCCCAACCATCTAAAACCCCTCCACCACAAACCAAATCCCCGTCGCAATCATAATCATACTGGCCACGCGGTAAAACCACAGCCGCATTCTCCCGCTGA
>JBAXLU010000032.1:0-6130 GCA_037134695.1 Candidatus Nomurabacteria bacterium | reverse complement strand
GTATCTTTTTTAACAACAGCCATACACAAAGTTATTTCTTTCTTTGGTAATATATTTTTTTCTTCTGACACAAAAGAAAGTGTTACCACTTTTTTATTAGCAGATTTTATACGGTAAATATAATCAACACCAACATTGGCGGAAGAGAAAAGCACAACCTTGTCTTCGCATTGATAGCGAAAAACAGATATCCACTGATGCACAAGTTCACTTTGCTCTACGACAAGCTCTTCACCAAGGGGTTGTTCTATGTAGAAGCGATGTAATCGCATTAACCCTACTCTACAAAGAGTAAAGAGACATTGCAATGCTTATAAAGGGACAATCTTTTTTAATAATTTTTGTTACAAAAAAGTTTTATTTTTTATAAGGGACAGTTATCCACAGGTACCCCCTTGCGCATTAAAGACATAGTAGTATTATTAAGGACAGAGGAGTAAATTGATAAGAGATTGGATGAAAACACTCTCGCCTATGAGTAATAGGAAATATAGTTTTCCGAAATCCATTATCAATTTATTCGCTAAAGCTGTTCATTCGAGATATGGTCTAAAAGTTTAAAATTAATGACCTGTCTTACAATCAAATAAAATCAAAGGTTGAATTTATTAACTATCTGGTTTGCGAAAATCCATGTAGAAACAAACCCTCTTGAAACCCCACTCTCCTGAGTTATCAAAGACATTTTTATATTAAAGTGCTTTGTTTCCTCTATATCTGCACATCAGTCATTGATGATTCAGGAGAGTGGGGTTTTCTTATGCTTAAGTTAGAGCTGTATTAGACCAGTATTAATTTCATAAAAAATTGTCTTTTAATATTATTTATTTGTTAAATTCATAATTGTGTCATTCCAACGAAAGTTGGAATCCATTGCCTCATTTCAATACAAACACTGGACCCCAGGTCAAGCCTGGGGTGACAACCAAAAACAAGTACTTTTTAATTTTGCATAAAAAAAACAGCGTCAACCGTAGTCGACGCCGTTTCCGTGGCTAGACCATCTTGGTCTAGCGAAAGTTAGGTCACCCATTTCTTGATCATTGCATTGATCTGGTGACCAAAGTGGCAAAGTGGCATAAGTATGACCCACCATACCCCGAATACCCAGCCAACACCATCTTTTCCAGAATGGAGTAGCGACAGGCACCAGAAGGCATTTAGGACAGTTCCTCCCACTATGAGGATTTGCCATACAAATGGAAGAGTCTTGAAGAAACTCCAGTAGCTATTCCTAATTTTAACCCCAAGGTCACCCCAGAGATCAAAGAACGTTATCGCCGCCCTCGGGAGTTGAAGCCCGATGAATGCGAGTGTTCCCAGTGAGAACAGGAAAAGGGTGGTCTTGGTTGCCCAGGACTCTGTGCCTAGGTTTTGGTATATCCAGTAGGCAACCCTCGCTGGCACAAGTGCCGCGATAGCGAACTTGATGTCCCACAGAAATGGGCCAACATAATTCGTTGAGCCGTTGCGAACAAAACGTTCGATTTCAACAGCTGCAGTCGCAAGTTGCGGCCTTACACTAGTTCTCCACCAACGGCGGATTGTTGTGTATGTACCATATCGCGTCTGAGTATATTGTCCGAAGACGACAATACTCAAAGCAATAACCCCATACGCTAACCATTTCGCAAGGCCTGATGCACCAGTTACCCAGAGCATAAGAAGAATTGCAAGAACAGCAAGCGACAGGCAACCGGCAAACAACAATTTGTTGTTCCTGACCCATAAGCCAGAGCTCGTCCACTGAGCTGGAGTTATGAAACTCACTCCCCAGGCGACGGCAACAGCAACGATAGCAATCGCGGCCACTGTCATCACGATGGAAGCTTGTCCACAAATGATAGCCGTGAAGGCTGTCATTGTCATGAACATCATCATAACTCCACTTGGCGTGCCGTATGTTGTCCACACAACCACTGTCATGGCAATGAATCCTGCAAGCAAGATCCAGTTGCTCAAGGGCATTGTTACTGCCCACATGAATAGATATTTGTACTCGTCGAAAGAGACGAAATACAGTGTGGAGATCAGCATCAACACCGCACAAGTAAGCGCAGCTTTGAAGTTAATCATTCGCCACGCGCCCACGACGATGCTCGTCGCCAACATGGCCAAGGCGGCCATAAACCATACTGCATATTCCATTTTCTGGCCTCCTTGCCAAAATTTGTTTCAAAGAGCGCGAGGGTTTTCGTGTGTTTCTTCTTTCGAAAATCCACCCCTCACCGCTGAGGTAGATTATAGCATATTTAGTACTATTTGTCAATAGTTTCAACCTTTTAAAATCATGGTATAGTTCGAATATCCTGCTACGAAAGAGTCCGCCAGATACCGCTTGATTTTTAAGATGTTTTTGATATTCGTTTCTATTTATTTATTAAAATATCGTTAGTTTTTAAGGATTTAGTTATTTTTGTTTTGCATTTACTAAAACCTGTAACCTAACACCTACAAACTATGTTAATTCCTACAGTTATTGAAAAAAGCCAATTTGGCGAACGTGCTTATGACATTTATTCACGTCTTTTGAAAGAAAGAATTGTGTTTTTGGCTGGTCCAATTGATGATGATGTTGCAAATATTGTTATCGCACAGCTACTTTTCCTTGAGGCTGAAGATCCAAAAAAAGAAATTACTCTTTATATAAATTCTCCTGGTGGACAAATTCAATCTGGGCTTGCAATTGTTGATGCTATGCATCATATAAAGCCTGATGTTTCAACGGTTTGTGTTGGTATGGCAGCTTCAATGGGGGCCGTTATTCTTTCTCAGGGCGCAAAAGGCAAACGTTACACTCTTCCAAATGCTGAAGTGATGATTCATCAACCTTTAACTGGTGTTGAGGGTCAGGCATCGGACATTGAAATTACAGCAAAGCATATTATTCGTTTAAAGGAGAAGCTTACAAAGATGATTGCAGATGCAACAGGTCAAACTTATGAAAAAGTTGCGAAAGATAAAGACAGAGATTACTGGATGAATGCCGAAGAAGCTAAGAAATACGGTGTTGTTGACCATATAATGAAACCAAAAGTCGTTAAATAAATTTAAGGGCAAAACCGAAGGTTTTGCCCTTACTCGTACAAATATGTCCCCTATTTTAATTATTAAAGTATTATTTACTGGCTTAGCTGGTGCTTTTGTTGGTTATATTGCAAGGCATTACGTTGCAGTTTCTCGTCGTGGTTCTATCGAAGCTGATATTGCAGAAAAGTTATTGCAAGCCAAGCGTGAAGCTAATGCAATTGAAGAAGAATCATTAGCTAAAGCTATGGTTATTCGTGATGAAGCCAAAAAAACTGAACAAAGAATCACAAAGCAAGAAGAAAGATTGGATAAACGTGAGCAAGATTTATCACAAAGAGATGAATTAATTACAAAAGAATTAACTTCTTGGCGTGAAAAGTCAAAAGAATTGCAAACAATAAAAGAAAGCTTAGAAAATAAGGAAAAAGAAGCAGAAAAAGAGATAGAAAAAATTGCGAATTTAACAAAAGAAGAGGCTCAATCAATTATAATTTCTAAAATTGAAAAAGAAAGTGAGGAAGATTTACGTTCTCGTACATTAAAACTTTCTCGCGATGGTGAAAACATATTGGAAGATAAAGCTCGAGATATTTTAGTTAATTGTATTTACCGTCTTGCAAACGGAAATGTAACATCTTTTACGTCATCAAATGTAGATATTCCTGATGAAGAAATAAAAGGAAAAATCATTGGAAAAGAAGGGCGAAATATAAAAACTTTCGAAAGATTATCCGGTGTGGAGCTTCTCGTTGATGAAATTCCAAATGCTATTGTTGTTTCTTGTTTTGATTCTGTCCGTCGCGCGATTGCAGTGAACGCTCTTGAAATGTTAATTAAAGATGGACGTATTCAGCCAGTAAAAATAGAAGAATATCTTGAAAAAGCCAAGAAAGATATAGGTATTTTCATTAGAAAGAAAGGAGAAGAAGCCGTGCTTGCTTGTGGATTACTTTCTATACCGGACGCGCTTATTCCAATCATAGGAAGATTATATTTTCGTACAAGTTTTGGTCAAAATGTCCTTGATCATTCAGTAGAAATGGCTCACATTGGAGGAATGCTTGCGCAAGAATTAGGAGCTGATGTGAATGTTACAAAAGCCGGAGCGCTTCTTCATGATATTGGAAAGGCAGTGGATCATGAAATACAAGGTACACATGTTGAAATTGGAAGAAAAATTTTAATGAAATATGAAGTTGATGAAAGAGTTATAACTGCAATGCAATCCCATCATGAAGAATATCCATACGAAAGCATCGAAGGTGTGCTCGTACAAGTAACAGATGCAATCTCTGGTGCACGACCTGGAGCGCGTCGTGATACCGCAGAACGTTACATTAAGCGTTTGGAAGATTTAGAGGCCCTTGCGATGTCATTTTCGGGCATTGACAGGGTGTATGCACTTCAAGCTGGACGCGAGATTCGTGTTTTCGTAACCCCTGCCCTCGTGAATGATTTAGAAGCAAGAAATCTTGCTCGAAATATTGCTATTCGCGTTGAACAAGAATTAAGATTCCCTGGTGAAATAAAAATTCACGTGATACGCGAATCTCGCGTCGTCGAATTCGCTCGTTAGTTTAAAATTACTTCATCTGCTTTGTTAGAGAAAGTTTTTGCTCCCGCAATGTACTACTTGTACATCTTAGTCGCAAAAACTTTCTCTGCCTCGCATCTAAAGCAATTTTAAACTAACGCTATCATTATTGAAATTTTAAAAATAGCAAAAGAGCGGCACCGAAGGTGCCGCTCTTTTATGAATCATTAAAACTAATAAAAACCCATATAAATAAAGGTTATTTTGGTAAAACATTATTTATGTTTATTAAAAATAAAAATTAAAAAAACAAAATGAATTTTATTTATTATTTAGTATTTTTGACAAAAATATTTAATATGTTTATTAGACTTGCCAAAAAAACCCTGCGGTATATACTTATTTTATCCTATCGTTTGCTAAAGGCATACGAGGAAAATTAATAAATTTATTTTTTGATATTGCTGTCCTAGGAAACACAATATCATAACATTAACTCATATGAACAAAGCAGGACTCGTTGAGGTAGTAAACGCAACACTTGGAACTACAAAGGTACAAGCTGAAGCAGTTGTTGACACAATGATTGAAACAATCATCAAGACCCTAAGTAAGGGAGATGAGGTAGCAATCGCAGGACTTGGTAAATTCGTTGTAAAGCACCGCAAGGCTCGTGATGCACGTAATCCAAAGACTGGTGAAACTGTTAAAGTTCCAGCAACAAAGGTTCCAAAGTTCTCAGCCGCAAAGGCACTTAAGGATGCAGTTAAGTAATTAACTTTTCTTTTAAGAAATACAAAAGCGCGACCTTCGGTCGCGCTTTTGTATTTCTTTCTTTTTACTTTTTAGCAAAAAAAGCACAAGCGTCGTGAATATTTATTTTTGCATAATGTGAAATTCCCCTTTCCTTTCTTTTTTTAATAGACCTTAGTATTTCTTCATGATCCAAAGGCATAGGTTTTACAGTTTGGAAACCAGCTTCCTTAATTAGTTTCTCAATCACATCTTCAGGAACTATTTCTTCAACATCAATATTATCATTGTAAATAAAGGTTCCACCAGCTTTTTCATACCTTATATAACCAAAACTACTAATTACTAAGAATCCTCCTGGTTTTAGAACTCTATAAGCCTCGTTTAACATCTTACGAACAAAGGGTATTTCTCCTATGTCTTTATTTGGTTCATTAACAAGATTTGTAGAAATATACCCCCCGATTGAGTTATCTGCAAAAGGTAATTTTGTGGCATCTGCAACAATTGGTTCAATTTCTAAACCTATCTCTCCCCGCTTACCTTTTTTGTCAGGCAATAACCAACTTCTCGATCTAACTTCTTTTATATCAATAGGTAAAAGTGTTGCCCCGTCAGCTTCTAATTGACCAAAAGTTTTTATTGTTGAATTAAATTCACCACCGGCAAAAGGAAACCCAGCACCAACAATAGCTATGTTTTCCCCTTTAATTGTCTCATTTTTTAGATATTCCTCATATGTTTTTGGAGAAACAAAATCTTCATTTGTAAATATTAAATGACTATTTTCCGTTAAGAATTTTTCTTTTTCTT
>JBAXLU010000031.1:0-6264 GCA_037134695.1 Candidatus Nomurabacteria bacterium | reverse complement strand
CCTATTTCTGATAGAATTGTTGAATGTCCGCGACAGTAAATTAATAGTTTATGAGTTGACGGAACTCGATGCTTGTTGTAATAAATAATCACTCATAACGATTAAATAGAAGACAAAATCAATTCAAACAAAACTTCGGCTTTGTTTCCCAAAAATCTTGTTAGTTATAAATACAAAAAAAGACTTTAGAAATGGTATCTTTGGTCTTATTATATGTTTAGCAATTTTAAAACCTGGAATAACTCACGCTGGTGTACTTTCTGATTTCACTGATAAGGTGAAATCTATTTTTTTACCAACAGCTTCTGCTGTTGAAGAGGTTTCCCCTACTTCACAGACTATGGCACTTATGAAACCAGTAGTGATAGATGATAATGATGTAAACGGTGCTATAGCAGATGACACCTCATCACCAGATTTACTTTCTGCTACAACTGGGTCACTTCGTGTATCCACTGAAGATGTTGATTTTCCGACAAACGACACCATTAGTGTTTATGAAGTTAAAAAAGGTGATTCGCTTGCTGCTGTTGCTAAATTATTTGGTGTTTCTAAGAACACAATTATGTGGGCGAATGATTTAAAATCTCAGAATATCTCCCCAGGAGACACTTTGGTTATTTTACCAATGACAGGAATTAAACACGTTGTTAAAAAAGGAGATAATGTATCTTCTATTGCAAGAAAATACAAAGCAGATGCTAATGATATTGCAAAATTTAACGGAATAACTACAACCGACAGCTTAACCATTGGTGATACCATTCTCGTCCCTGAAGGTGAATTAGCCATTACTAATACTGTAAAAACATCATCTGGTAAGATTATAATTACTGGTAAAATAAGTGCCTCATATTCTAATTCAGCACCAGAAGGATTTCTTACTCGTCCACTTATTGGTGGCAGAAAAACTCAAGGTCTTCATGGGCGTAATGGACTAGATTTTGGTGCTTCAATTGGAACTCCTGTATATTCTTCAGCAGAAGGACGTGTAATTCTTGCAAAGATGGGTGGGTATAATGGAGGTTATGGAAATTATATTATTATTTCACACGATAATAATATACAGACCGTGTACGGTCACTTAAGTCAGATTAATGTGGTAGCCGGCCAAAGTGTTTCTCAGGGACAGATAATTGGTAAAGTTGGAAATACAGGAAGATCAACCGGACCACATTTGCACTTTGAGGTACGTGGCGCTCGCAATCCCTTTTAGTTTTTCTTTTTAAAAGAATCAACTTCTTTGTTACGGGTCCCAAGTTTTTCAGTCAACGTACTATTAAGTGCGTCTCCTTAAAAACTTTTCCCGTGCCTCGAATTTGTTTTCTTTTAAAAAGAAAAAATGGATTATGTATTGTAACAAAAGAGCGACCCCTTTCGGGGTCGCTCTTTTGTATTTCTACAACCTTTAACCTAAAACCTATCCTCATATAGCTTCGGTCTATACTGAAAAGCTTCCATTACATCTGATTCACAAATATTTTCTGATTTTCTCATATCAGCGATTGTGCGTGCGAGGCGTAAAACTCTATGATATGCTCGCGGGGACAAGACGTAACTCTTTGCTAGTTTTTGTACTAAATCCTCGACCGGTTTATCTAACTTAATATGCAAAGCTATATCTTTTGCTTTCATATCTTTATTCATTCTTAATTTTGAATCGGAATTATTTTTCAAAAACCTTCCCTCTGCAAACTTTCTTGCAGAGTTAACTCTTTCTCTTATCCCTTCGGTTTCTTCTCCCACTCTTGAATGTGAAAGTGTCTCATAATCAACATGTTGCACTGGTACCCACATATCTATTCTATCCATTATCGGACCAGATAATTTTTTCGCATATCTTTGTATATCTGACGGAGAGCAGACACATCTTTTTGTTTTACTTCCCATATATCCACAAGGACAAGGGTTAAAAGCTACAATGACAATACACGATGCAGGAAAAGCAAAAGTACCTTTAGCTCTTGAAACTGTAATGACACCTTCCTCGAGTGGCTGTCTTAATGATTCGATTACTCGTTTATCAAATTCAGGAAATTCATCTAAGAAAAGTACGCCACGATGAGCTAATGTAATTTCCCCAGGTCGAGGACTTGCTCCACCACCAACCAAAGAAACATATGAAGACGTATGATGTGGTGAACGAAATGGTGGATGAGTAACTAATCCAGTTTTTGTTTTTGCTACAGAATGTATTCTTGTGACTTCAAACACTTCTTCTTTATGAAGTGGTGGAAGTATTCCTGTAAATGCTCTCGCCAGCATTGTTTTCCCCGTCCCTGGTGGCCCATAAAGAGCTATATTGTGTCCACCGGCAGCTGCAATCTCAAGCGCCCTCTTTGCAGTTTCTTGTCCTCGCACATCTTTAAAATCTAAAAAGAAATCAGGTCTAATATAGTTTATTTGTGTGGTCGGCATTTTCTCTATAAAATTTTCCAAGCCATCATCCCCTTCTATCACTCCACCAAAATGTCTAAAAATATCTTTTAAATTTGAATATCCATAAACATCTATTCCCTCAATTAAGGATGCTTCTTCTTCATTTGCTTTTGGTACAAATAATGATTTTATGCTGAGAGCTTTTGCTCTCTCTGCGATAGATAATATTCCACGCATTTCCTGTGCTTCACCTGCCAATGATAATTCACCAACAAACCAAGAAGACTTAATCTCTCTTTCTATTTGTTTTGAGGCAACTAAGTAGGCTAGAGCAATTGGTAAATCAAAATGTGACCCCTCCTTTTTAATATCAGCTGGAGCGAGTGATACAGTTACTTTATGATTTTCTGTTTTTGGATTACGTAGACCAGAATTTTTTAATGCAGCGATCACTCTGTCCTTACTTTCATCCACTGCTTTGTCCGGTAGGCCTACAATAGAAAAAGAATATAAACCAGAAGAAACATCAACATCAACAGCCACCTCTTCTGCTTCTAGTCCGACGATATGCGCACTATATATAGTTGCAACGCTCATTATTTAATTATAGTACCACGCATCTTAAGTATATTTTCTGTAGAGCTTGCAAAAGCAAGGTATTGATCATTTATAAAAGCATAAACTAAGGTCGAAGATCCCACAGTAACTTCTCTCATGTTTTGATTTGATTTAGTTACATCAGTAAAAGTTAAGTCAGGTGTGGTTGTGCTATTTTCATAATTTTTTAACTCAACAGCAAGCACTTCTTTCGCAATCTCTGTTTCATTTTTTATCATAAAAGCAAAAGTGGACCCGTAATTATTTATAGAAAGAGTTATTCCATAAGGGGTGTTTTCAACTTTAGAAGTAAAACGAGAAATACCAACAGAAAGAGTTGGTGAAAAATTAGATAATTTTTTAGAAATCATTTCTGTGGTATTTTCAATGTTTGTTTGGTTATTTATTATGCTAGGAACTGCTTCTTTTGCTGTTGGCTGCTGATTGGTATACAAGTAATACAAATAGGAAAAACCTCCAAGCACTAGAACAAAAATTATACTAGCCGAAATATAAAAACTTCGAGAAGACTTTTGGTTTGGAGAAGAATAATTATTTTTAGAAGAAGAGTTGCTCACACTACCACTAGCTGAGGCAATATCACCAACAGTTGCTTCTTTATGCTTTATTTCATCTCTTATATCTTGTTCAAAAGTATCAATGTTTGGAATAGCCATTAGTCTAGTATACAGCCTACAGCTTACAGTCAACAGAGGAGAACAGTTTCCAAGTTCAAGATTTTGAAGTATGAAACCTCTCATGTGTGTCATTCCAAACTTGATTTGGAATCCAGTGTCCTTGATTTAAGTAATCAGTAACCAGTGGGCAGTAAGCAGTAATATAAAATAATTTCCAATTTCCAATTTCCAAAAAATGCGAATACTAAATCCTGATGTTAATCAGGATGACAAGAAAATACAGGATGGCCACTTCGTGGCCATCCTGTATTTGTATACTCTGGAAACTTGAAAATAATTACTCCCCTGCAGAAATTCCTAATTCATCATCAGAGAATTCTTGGACCGCACGAGCTTTTTTTGTTCCGGATTTTCCTTTTTTGGGAGATGAATTTTGTGTTCTATATCCAATCAAGAATTTTTCTGGATGTTCACACATATCGATGAAGTCTTCACAAGTCGCACGAAGAGATGATGATGAAGAACGTCCAAATGAAATTACTTCCACCTGTACTCCGAAATGTTCTTTTAGGAAAATAATTAAAGGCACGAAGTCACCGTCTCCTGTTGCTAATATAATTGTATCGACTTTTGGAGCTAAACGAATTGCATCAACTGCAAGTCCGACATCCCAGTCAGCTTTTTTTGCACCACCATAAAAGACTTGTAAGTCTTTTGTTTTAGTTTCAATACCCATTTTTGTGAGAGCTTCGAAAAAGTTTGTTTCATCCCCTGCTTCGGTTGTGATGACATATGCAAGAGCACGTATAAGTTTACGATTACCGACAGATTCTTTCATTACTGCTCCAAAGTTTACTCTGGTATTGTATAAATTTTTTGCACTGTGATATAGATTTTGAGTATCTATAAATACTGCGACACGTTGGTCGCTGTGTTTGATAACTGACATATGGGTAGTAGTTAGCCACTAGGGGATAGCCACTAGGGAACTAAAATATTAAAAAGTAAGAAACGTTTATTAAAATAGAAACTATAGTTAGTATACACCACGGGCCCAGTTAGGGGTTGGTAGTTAGACGTTAGGAGTAAATACAAATAATATATTTATTATGTATGTGTGTCATTCCAACGAAAGTTGGAATCCAGTATTTTTTATCCATTTAAAATAAAGAAAATTGTTTTAGTTGCAAGGCATGGAGAAACGTTTGAGGGAGACGTACGAGATAGTACGTTGACCGAAAACGAGAGGCTCCATAACGAAGCAAATGAAATAATTTTGTTCTATTTTAAACCTAATTTGGTGACAACCGTTGTATATCTCTTCTTGTTACTTGCTTCCAAATACTTTAGATGTGTACGGCGATCAGCAACCATCTGAATAAGCCCGCGACGAGAGTGATTATCCTTTTTGTGAACCTTCAAATGATCTGTAAGTTCAGTGATTTTCTTGCTCAAAATAGAGATCTGAACTTCAGGAGATCCCGTGTCAGTGTCATGTATTTGAACGCTTTTGATGGCATTAGCCTTTTTTCGTGTAGAAAGCATATTGATTAACTATTGCTATATTCTATCACACATTTACCCACTTTGCAACCCCTAGAGGGGTTTTATTAAAAGCTATATTTATCAAGGTTTTTGTAAAAAAGAATGATTATCCCCTTAAATATGTAATTATTGTGCGACATTGGTATATACTATGTTAGTAAAAAGTCTATAAAGTTGAAAGTCTATAAAGCTTCCCCCACTTTTAACTTTATGAACTTTAAAACTTTATGAACTTATCTTCTCTCAAATCCGACTTCCTTCAATATATAGAAATAGAAAAAGGACGCTCAGCACTCACTGTTCGTAATTATGAGCATTATCTCACTCGCTTTTTGGATTTTATAAAAGTAGAATCCCCTACCGATATTACCGAGAGTATGATGCGTGAATATCGTGTCTATCTTAACCGTCACCCAGCACGTGCTATAAAAAAAGGACAAGCTCAAGAAACTCTAGATAAAAAAACTCAGAATTATCATTTAATTGCACTTCGAGCATTTCTCAAATATATGCGTAGGCAAGGTGTAAAAAGTTATGATCCAGAAAGAATTGAACTTGCAAAAACACAACAACGCGAACTTGATTTAATTTCTGAAAAAGAATTAGAAAATTTAATGTCTGCCCCGGATATTACAACCATCGCAGGACTTCGTGATAAAGCAATTCTAGAATTATTTTTCTCTACCGGATTACGTGTTTCAGAATTGTGTTCGCTTGATCGTGATACAGATTTAAAAACGGGAGAGATTTCTGTCCGTGGAAAAGGAGGAAAGATTCGTGTGGTTTTCGTATCAGGTGCAGCTGCTATTTCTGTTAAAAAATATTTAGAACAGCGAGTTGATATTGATGAAGCAATGTTTATTGACCACTCCCCTCGTGCTCATGCCAGAATGGTAAAAGAAGAATCAGTCAGACTTACGCCTCGCTCCGTTGAGCGCATTGTTACAAAATATGCAGTAATAGCCGGTATTGCAAAGAAATGTACACCACACGTTATTCGTCACAGCTTTGCGACTGACCTTTTATACAACGGAGCTGACTTGCGTACTGTACAAATGATGTTAGGTCACGCATCTATTGCAACAACACAAATATATACAAACGT
>JBAXLU010000030.1:0-7485 GCA_037134695.1 Candidatus Nomurabacteria bacterium | reverse complement strand
GCCGACGACTGCTGTCTTACGGCATCTTCGCGGCCGAGCCGCTCGAGCTACAGCGGCTTATTTTTATTTTTAATATTTAAACATAACAGTCTTTAATAGTACACTTATTTTTTTCTTTTTTCAACGAAAAACAACTTGGGCCACGTTTTTTAAAAAAACGTGGCCCGAAATTCATTCGTATCTATTGTCACGTAGATATTTTTCATATTTTTTTCTGGCTTTAGTTCTTTGTTTTGCGTTATCATGAACGTCTTTAAAAAACTGCCATAAAGAAAATCTAGGTAACGAATACCGTCTCGATCTCAATGTGAATTCCTTAGCTTTCTTTCTCTTCCAAAAGAATAAGCCGATAACACTTGTAAAAATCACTATTAAGAAGACTACAGACATAAGATTTTTTTCCATTCCCACTCCTCTATTTAAGAAATAAAAAACAATAACACGAAAACAACAACTAGGCAAGTATACACTATAAAATTAAAAAAGGAAAGACCTTAATGAGAACTATCAACACAATAAAAAACTAAATAACATTATCCTATACTTAAAATTTTTGATGGAGAATGATGACCGCTTATTATACGAACAGACTGATTTGGATATTCAGTACGAATAATTTCAAGTATACGAGTGTTGGCTAAATTATTCTCAGCTGGCATTTTAGTCCAAATACGATATTCGTCATCTTTTAATTTTTCTATTTTTTCTGCAGATGCGTCAGTAACAACTTTAATTTTTAAATACATAGTGGGTCGTTCTTCGTTTGTCGTTAGGACGTTATTAGTTTAGTACTAATAACGAATAACTTCCTAACGAATAACGGTATTATTTCTTACCTATCTTGTTTTCCTTTTTACTTCTATATTCATTGATTAATTTATGATTCCCTGAAAGTAAAACTTTTGGGACTCTATACTTTTTTCCATTATATTCATAAACTTCTGGGCGTGCATATATTTCATGACTTGCGATACGGTTTTCTTCAAGAGAAAGCTCATCATTTAACACACCCTTAATTTGACGTGAAATAGCATCAATACACACCATAGCAGGTAATTCTCCGCCCGTGAGAACATATTGGCCGATACTCCACTCTTTGGCTTTCAATATCTTTTTTACCCTATCATCTATTCCTTCATAACGACCACAAATAAAAATAATATCCGTATACTTCTTTGCAGAATTTTGTGCAATATTGTTTGTAAACATGTCTCCACCCGCATTAAAGATAACAAGAAGAACGTTATTCGTTATTCGTTTTTCGTTATTCGTTTTTGAATTCTTTAATGCTTGCTTCTTGTTTCGTTTTTCTATTTTCTTTTTTATATCATCGACACAACGAATTAGTGGATCGATCCACATAACCATACCAGGTCCACCTCCGTAAGGCTTACCATCAACACGACGATGTTTATCTACTGTATATTCACGAAGTGAATAAGTGTTAACTTCAATTATTTTACTTTCAATGGCACGGGAAATAATCGACTCAGCAAAATATGAATCGAACATATCTGGGAAAATTGTTACCACGTGATATCTCATCGGCTGTATTTTCATACTTGACATACTAGCAAAAATATAGCAATATTGCAACAGGCCGATAGTCAAAATCAACTGTTCATTAAGGAAAAAATCATGGTACGAAAACTACGAATACCTCAAGTAAGCAAAGAAGACGAAAAACGTGCTTTTAATATTTGTCTTCTCGAACCAGTCAATTACACGATACACGAGGTATCGGATCAAATTGGGGTTATGCTCGAACTTTTAAAAAAAACTAAAAATAAAGAAGAGTTCCAACGAACAATTCTGATTCTTCTTAAACTCTGCGAAAATCAATCATTTCTTGCTAACTCAATAGCAGAAATAGTCAAATCTATGCAAGAAAAATCTGAGGAGAAGACAAGTGAAAAACCAAAAGTTCATTAAGGAAAATATTCAGCTTTACTTACAGTTGTAAGTAAATTATTCAACATTCTTTGGAGGCCAAATATGGCTACTATTCGAGACGAAAATAAAACTGCTGATATGAAGGGTATTGCGATGCTGCTTGTCATAGCAGTTTCGGCAATTGCCGTTGTAATGGCCATATTTGGTGGAACCTTTGGGTTTTGACAATATGACCAAACCAACAGAATCTGGGCGCGATCGGTAGATCGCGCCCATTTCTTTTTCTATATTTAATTTTTTAAAGACTCTTGAGGTCGTTCATGACGGCGTCTACATCTGAAGTATCGTACGCTGGCATATAACTCTGTCCACCTATTTCCTCCTCTTCTACTTTTGGAATAGAAACAGTTTCGACACGACTACCCATATTATCAGCACGTCCCTCTGGTTCATTTATTTTTAAATTTACACGAGCACTATTTTTCATACCAACAACACGAAGCAGAGTACGCAATGCCTTTGCTGTTGCGCCATCACGTCCAATTATTTTTCCCATATCAGCACTAGCAACATCGAGCGTAATTAAAACACCCATTTCATCTACTCTTCGGTCCACTTTCACCTGATCGGGATTATCTACTAATGCTTTCACTACGTATTCAACAAATTCTTGATCTTTCATATTGTGTTTTTCTTTTTTTATTTACATTTAAATTGTAACAATTATAAACAGAGTTCGGGAGAAGTTATTAACAAAAAAGAAAAACTAGTTGAAAGTCTATAAAGTCCTTAAAGTTTATAAAGTCGATACAAATCCGTATTAATTTTTACCAGCATTCTGTAGGGTCCAACTTTATGGACTTTTAACTTTATGGACTTTATAGACTGGCCTTTAGGCCGCTTTCTTCTTTTTAGTTGTAGGCGACTTCTTAGGAAGTACATTCAACTTCTTTCCTTCTAATACTCCTTTAGAAATTAAAAGGTTAGTAACAGTATCTGATGCTTGTGCCCCTTTTGAAATCCAATATTTAACACGGTCACCCTTAGCTTCAAAGATTCCAGCCTTAACATTGTATGTTCCAACAATCTCAGTGAACTGTGAGGTCTTTGGCTTAAGGGTACTTTCAGTAACAATAAGTCTAAAATGTGGGTCGTTCTTTCGTCCTGTACGTTGTAATCTGATTTTTAACATGACGCTTATTCTAACATAATATTATAAAAAAGGAAAGCCCTACACGTTCCGAACTAATCGAAACGGCAGGGCGATCACATGCGCAATCCTTTTTCGAAAACACGACTGCGGATCATACAACCTGACTTTGGGTCTGGGTCGCAATTGTGGTCAATAAGACCAAGTCTAGCCTTTGGCGTTGGGCATTCACATTTTCCGCCTTGAGGACATGGTGGGAAACCAATATCACTGATGGCAAACTTGTTTGCATCATAATAGAAGAGATTAATTATTATCTCCTCCTCTTCAGTTAGAGTTACTTCTACATCCATGTAATGTCTCCTTCCTTAAAAAAGCTATGTACAGAGTTATGAGAGGTTGTGCCTGGTGACATAATGTTTCCTCCCCTTAAAGTCACAGTCTATCATCTAGTATGAAAAAATAAAAATTTCCCTTTCCATACTGACACTAGATTCCCGCCTTCGCGGGAATGACAAATACCATAATATAATTTCCAATTTTCAAAAAGATACACACAAAATACGAACACTGGACCTGCCTAGCCGGCAAGACGGGTTCCAACTTTCGTTGGAATGACAGACGTGAGTATAATGAGTGTAATTTTTCCGCGTATGTTCCGCGACCTTCCGCGTCTATTCTGCGTCGCTAGTAAACTAGCGCATAATCTATCATTCTCAAATCCAAATTCGCATTTTTAACTTTTATTTTTACTGGTGTGCCGATTTTATATTCAACCCCTGTTCTCTCACCGAATACTCGCCCACCTTTTTGGTCATAATTAAAGAAATCATTTCCAAGATCACGAAGTCTTATCATGCCTTCACATTTACTTTTCTTTTCTTCAACGTAAATCCCCCATTCAGATGCGCCTGTCACCATACCATCAAATTCCTGACCAATACGATATGACATGTATTCAACTTGTTTGTATTTGATACTTCCGCGTTCTGCATCAGACGCTTCCTTTTCACGACGACTAGCTTGCATACATAATTTTTCATATAGACCACGCTCGGATTCAAGTGGATAATCCCCTTCTAATACTCGCATTAAAAGTCTGTGAGTTAAAACATCTGGGTAACGACGAATTGGAGATGTGAAATGAGAATAATAATCAAAAGCAAGACCATAGTGACCAACATTTTTTGTACTATAAATAGCCTTAGCCATAGAACGAGTAATATGCACTTGGAGAAGTGCTTTTTCTGGTCTATCCCCCATCTTTTCTAAAAGATTATTTAAATCTTTTGATGGAATAAGTCCATCCATAAAACGAACGGTATAACCAAGTCCACGAATGTATAAATCTAAATCATGCATTCTATCTGGGTCTGGTTTATCGTGAATACGATAAATACAAATTGCTTTTCCTTCACCATTTACTTCCTCCTGCTTTTTTGTGATGAATTTACTTACATATTTATTTGCCAAAAGCATATACTCTTCGATTAATTTATGAGTGTCCCCACGAGATTTTATATAAACATCAATCGGTACACCTTTCTCATCTAATTTAAATTTAACTTCATCAGTTTCTAATGAAAGCGCACCATTATCAAAACGAGCTTGAGTTAACTTTTTTGCAATTACGTTTAAAGTATTTAATTCTTCATAGAAATCGCCCGTCTTTGTATCTAAAGTTATTTGTGCATCTTCATAACTATAACGACGATGAGAATTAATCAGCGAGCGACCAAACCATTCATTATGAACAGTGCCTTCATCATCTAATTCAAGTACACATGACATGACAAGTCTGTCTTCACCTTGTACAAGTGAACATAAATCATTTGAAAGAATTTCTGGAAGCATTGGAATACAGCGGTCAACAAGATATACAGAAGTTTGACGAGCGATAGCTTCTTCGTCTAATGCCATTTTTGGCTTAACATAATATGAGACGTCCGCAATATGAATACCAACTTCATAATGATTATTGGGTAATTTTTGAAATGATATAGCATCGTCAAAATCTTTTGCATCAATCGGGTCAATAGTAAAAGTCGGGACATTACGAAAGTCGCGACGGTTGGCTTTGTCTTCCTCTGTTATTCCGCGTGCTTTTATAGCATTTGCCTCTCCGGTTACTTCTTTATTGTGAACATCACTAAAACCACGCTCAAGAGCATAGGCCAACATTTCCGCATCATTGTCCCCTGGATGACCTAGAACAACTGAAACTTCACCAATTGGGGACTTCTTTGCATCAGTCCAATTTGTTATATTAACGATGATTTTCATGCCAATTTCGGCATCTTTTAATGATTCTTTTGGAATAATAACATCCGTATACATACGCTTGTCATCAGGCACAAGGAAATACATACCATTTTCTTCTTCAAGAACCCCAGCATAACCTTTGCGACCACGCTCAACAATTTGAACAACTTTCCCATAAAGCTCGTCCTCTCCTTTTTGGTTTTTATGTTTTCCTAGAACTTCAACTTCAACGATGTCTTGGTGAAGAGCTGTGTGAAGATGGGAATGATCAACAAAAATAGTATCGTTTTTCCCGATACCTTCTTCGAATAAAGCTAAATCTATCACTCTTACATAACCATCTTTTTTTGATGTAATACTAATAGGGCCTGTGAAAAGTCGTTGCATATTTTCTTATATTAACATATAAGTGCTGAAAAAAGCAGAACAATCGTAATAATATTTGGACTTGAAAAAAGATGTGAAAGTGATAGTGTTATTTCCAGAACCGTTCTTGGTTCAAAATTTCACAAACTTAAATGGAGATGTAAATGATACTCTACAAAGTTACTACCAAACCAATTCATGGTGAAGACCCAGTAGACATGGCGAAAAGAGTTCTCATCGGCTTACAGGTTCTGACCCGCGAAATCCTGAAACGAGGAGGTTGTCCTGATGAGAAATCAACAACTCAGGTTGATATCAAATGGACATTGGCTGGGGAACTGGATGTCATGGCAAGCTGTGTCCTCATCGAAGTGACTACAGACTTCGATCCATGGGTCATTTCCGAGAACTCATACACTGCCATGTTGCACGCCGGACTGATTGGTTTATTTCCAGAGCTCAGTAAAAAGTTGACAATTGTGTTTGTACAGGCAAAAATTCTTGCCGCTTGAAGGACACAAACTGAAATGGCCCGCTCGTAAGAGTGGGCTTTTTTATATTCTAAAAATATTTTCACACTACTGTACTCAACATATTTCTCTCCTTTGCTCATCAAACTATTCTATTAATCCTTCCGCTTTCTTAACCACAGCCACAATTTTAATATAGAAAATTTTTCTAAACTGTATATAAGCAACTATAAAGACATGTCTTTGTTAAGGTTAATTAAATAAAATAGTGGCTGGATTGCGAAATTATAGTCGCAATGATTACACTACTTCTTGATTTTTAACAAAATCAATTGAAGGAGGTTTACTGTTGACATCTATATCTTGGTGAGAATATTGTGCCGTAAATATTTTTTAAATTTGAAGAAAATAACCAAAGATCTCAAGAACCAACTTATTATCTAACACAGCGAACGTAGGTGCTACCAGCTTTAGCGAGGCTGGCTGCATTGCCGATACTGAAGGATACGACTATGGAACTACCTTTACCACTGGGATAGGACGTACTTGACAAGTAGTTAGCACTTTGCGTAGCGGGAAAATACGTTCCATTGATAAACGGGGCGCTCGCAACCCCGAAATCAAGAATGGAATAGAGCTCGTAGGCGTTTGGGAGACGCCAGCTGCTGCCTGGGAGAGCAGCAGTGTTCGCATTACAATATGCAAACGCATTTGCGTTAGTGTAAGTGGAACCGCTATCCTGTTTCTGCCAAATAAGACCAGAATTATTATCGGTGATAGTTCCATCACCATTATCGGTGAATGAACGTACGGCACCTTTTTGTAATTCGCCATCTTGACCGGTTCCTGTACAACCAATAACTGCACCAGTTAAGTTATAACAGATTGTCTGATTCGTTCTAATCAGTTGGGCACTGAGAGCGGTTCCTACCTTTCCGAATATATTCACTCCCGATTTGATATTGCTGACCACAAGATCAGTATCAATGGCTGACAGTGTAGTAGCAGCATAGTGTCCAGCAGAGACAGTGTCATTTGCAGATGAGAGTGTCTGGGTAGACATAGTACCAGTGATCTTGGAACCGTTCACATAAGCAGTCTTGGATAAGAGGATGTCAGAGATGGCTGCGGTGGCGTCGGAAGTGTCGAGGGAAGTATATGAGCCAGTGACACCGAAGATATCGACACCACTCTTGATATTGCTACTGATGAAGACATCAGAGGTGGTGGAGACCGTAGCAATGCCATCATAGTATCCAGTGGGTGGCGTGAGAAGAATCGATGTACCAGAAACAGTACCACCTGTGACAGCGTTATCGGCAATTTTAACCGGTATGGTACCAG
>JBAXLU010000029.1:0-8276 GCA_037134695.1 Candidatus Nomurabacteria bacterium | reverse complement strand
CTCCGTCTCCGCCATTTAAAAATTGATGCCTATAGGCATCAATTTTTAAATGGCGGAGACGGAGAAAGATGTCTGCACATCTTTCGTAGGGATTCGAATGGGCGCAGTGATGTTTCGCTAGCAAGCGAAACCACGAGCAGCGGCCTGCGAGTTCGTCGAGTGGCGACGAGACGAAACTTGTAGGCGAATCACTCCGTGTTACGAAACAAAATACCAAAGTAATGACCAAATCTCGAATAGATTTTCACAAACCCTACCTTCTCTTTTTCCCATCCGTCATCTTCCTACACTTACTACTGCAAAACTTTACACTCTCCCAGTCCTCACGTTCTTTAAAACTCTTTTGAGTATTTAAATCAATTTTACAAACGATACATTTTTTATCTGCTTTTTGAGTAGTCATATTAGTTATTTAACAGGTCCGCCGATACGTTGTAATGCGGAACGAAATTCATTTACTTGGCCACTGAGAGCAGGGATAACTCCAATTACATTTAAAATCCAACCAATAATTATAATTATAAGTACTGCCCCAACTATATATCCAGCACCATAGACAATTCCTCTTATTAAATTAGAGAACAGTCCGTTAGTACCTTTTCTAAGATCAACAAGTTCCTTTTCAATATTTTCCAAATGTGTTTTTAATTCTGGGTCAATCATAGATTAATTATAACATGTGATTTTTATAGCTGTGACCCTACAGAGAGTCGAACTCTGCTTTTATCCTTGAGAAGGATACGTCCTAACCGATAGACGATAGGGCCGAATAATGCACAGACCTCAGCTTTTAGCTTTTAGCTAGTAGCTTAGACCCAAAATATGCATAAATTGGATAATAACACGTTTTTTGTCCTTTTGCAAATAATCCTTTATTTTAAAGGTTTTTTAGCAAAAATTTATTGACAAAATGGTCATTTTCATGGTAAAATCCTTGACAAAGGGGTCAGGAAGTGCTATCATTGACACACAATAGTGGAGTTGTAAATACCTAAGTTTTCGAGAGTAAAAATCCCAAAAACCTAAGGTATTTTAATTTTCACTCACTATTTTCCCAGAATCACACGTTTCCGAAGCGTAATCGGAAAACTATGACAAAATACTTATACAAGGTGAGCCAAGTACTTGCGTTTGTGCCATTCATGGCCATCCCAAGTGCCGCAATATCCTCACATATTGGTTCTCTATCTTCTGCTCCTATAACTCAGGTGGTAGTAAGTGTAGATGACGTTCGCGAAAAGAAAGCAGAAGCAATCGATACTTATTTCAAGGATCGTTCAATGCCACTTCTAGGTACTGGTATGACATTCGTTTTAGTTGCTGAAAAGTATGGATTAGACTGGAGATTACTTCCTGCTATTGCTATACGTGAATCTTCTGGTGGAAAAGCTGCCTGTGGAAATAATCCTTTCGGTTGGGGATCTTGTAAATTACATAACTTTAAGAGTTACGGTGATGCAATCGATGCACTTGGAAAAAACTTAGGAGGTGCTAATTCGAAAACTGCTCGTTACTACGCTGGAAAATCTACGGAAGATAAACTTTATTATTATAACGGTACAGTAGTAAAAAGTTATCCTGATGAAGTTATGGCAATTATGGAAAAAATAAACTCTAGTAATGGAAGCGAGATAGCTATGAATTAACTTCGTAACATCTCGTACCTTGCCTTAACGGGTAATGTAACTCATACCAGAGTAAATACAAAAGAGCGAGCCGTAAGGCTCGCTCTTTTGTATTGTAGGTATATACTAAAAAATTAGAGGGCTTCCCTCAGAGGGGTATTTTATGTTCTTCAAGATGAATCCATTTTTTTTGGTTGATTTTTGGGGTAGTGCGGTTACGGCATATTTCACGAAAGGTGAGCCGGCCAAAAAGAAGGAACCCGAACCACCAATGAAAGTTGTTTGGGAAATTGGTCCAGGTGGCTATCCGCGTGGTCACTGTGTACCAGTTTGACAATTCAGTTGCCTGAAGAAAAAGGGTGCACATCAGCGCCCTTTTTGTTTTTATAATTAAGTATGATAGATTTAATTAAACTTCAATAAAGGAGATGTTCATGTTAATTCATCAAAGAGTTTCGTTTCTTGCTGGGCTTTTGATTTTGGTGCTTTCCGCTGTTGAATTTCGCCAAGCTTCCTCTGGTGCGATGCTAAAAACAAGAAATGGTGATCGTAAAAATTGGAAAAACGACCAACGCCGCGCAAATACGCGCGGAAGTAAACGGCCGAAATAAGTCATGTGGTTACGGGCGCGCAAGGTAAACCTTGCGCGCCCGTCTTGTATTTACTACTCACTACCTACTGCACACTGCTAACTATTTTACTATGCTTTCTTGTCCAATTTATCTAACTTTAATTTTTTGACTCCAAAATATACAACAGCTGAGACAACAATAAAGTTTATAAGAGTATTAATTAATGCCCCATATTTTATTGTGGCTCCAGCTACTGTAAAAGTAGCTAGCATTAATCCTCCCGCTTGATTAAGTAATATTCCAATTATTGGATTGATTATATTTTCAATAATTGATTTAACTAAGTCACTAACAGCACCTCCTAAAATAAATCCAACAGCCAAGCCGACCACACCTTGAGAACGTACAAAATCGATAAAGTCTTTCATATTTTTATTTGTTATTTATAAATTATAGCAAAAAACAAACAATTAGGTTAAAAAGGTTTGATTTTAATATTCTGTTATACTGTAAATTATTATGTTTTTCTTGAAAAAAAATGATTCAACAAATGAAGAAAGCGAATCAAAAAATAATTTGCCTGATAATTTTTTACATTTAAAACAGTCACTTACTTTTCTTAAAGGATCTTTTGGAGAAAGAAATAGAAAAATAGTTGGGGGAAATGGAGCTATCGGAGTCAGATATTCTTATGGTCCATTTGCTATTGAGTATTACACATGTGACAAAGAGCCGTTATTGGAAAAATTTAAAGGTTTTCGTTTAATAATTTGGGATAGAATTTTAAATAAAGATAAACCAAAGGAATGGTATCAAATGATCCCTGGTTTTGGGCTTTCAACCTCTGTAATAGTTGATGTTTCAAAAGAAGAGTATTGGAAAGACTGGACTAAAACTTTTAGACAATATCGTGCTAAATGGGAAACAGAGATAGGATATGAAATTCTTAAAATAAAGCGTGATGAGTTTGCTGTATATTATGAAAAATTTGGTCGTCCAAGAGATACGATAAATACATGTATTAGTATTTTAGATAGACATTTAAATGAAGACAGTGAAAGAGTAAATTTATTTATTTTGAAAAATAAATTAAATGGTGATATTGTTGGGGGAATAGCGACAGTAGATGCTAAGGAAGTTAATCAGTCGTATTATTTAATTGCTTTTTCAGATAAAGAAAAAGCCCCACCAGCTACAGGTTTGTGGCTTTTAAATAATTGGTTTTTGTATTGTAAAAATTTAAATATTGATCTTGCTAATTTGGGAGTTATTTGGACACCGGGACATAATAAAAAATGGAAAGGATTTTCTGAATTTAAAATGTATTTTCGTCCGGTGGTTGTTACATATCAAAGACCACTCTTTAAACTAACGATAAATAAAAAATAAATTTTACAAGGGGTACCCTTGTAAAATTATGGACTACAAGGGTACCCCTTGTTAAGGTTAAATATTTTTTGAAAGGCGAGAAAGTGCGAGAATAAATGCAGAACGGCGAAGGTCTGTGTTTAATTCTTTTGAAGAGTTCCAAATTAATTTTGCTTGATTCTGAATCGATGTTTTTAATTTTTCTAGTACTTCAGATTCTGTCCAGTGTTCACCTTTTAAGTTTTGTTCCCATTCAAAGGTAGAGACAGTCACACCACCAGCGTTTGCCAGTACGTCCGGCACAACAGGAATACCTCGAGCAAATAAAATGTCATCTGCCTCAGGAGTGGTCGGTCCATTTGCAAGTTCAAGAATAAGTTTTGCTTTTATATCATTTGCATTTTCATGTGTGATTTGGTTTTCAAGTGCAGCAGGAATTAATACGTCAGTTGTTGTAGTTAGTAGTTCACCATTTGTCACAGTGATAGCACCAGGGAAGCCAGCGAGGGTACCGTGTTCTTTTTTATAATTTTCAACAAGTTTTGGATCAATGCCAAGTTGATTTATAATTCCACCTTTTGAATCTGACATGCCTACTATAGTGTGACCATGATCATGGAAAATTTGTGCCGCATATCCACCAACATTTCCCATTCCTTGAACAATAATCTTACAAGAAAGGGGAAGCTCTGCTTGTGTGCGTATCGCATCAAAAGTATAAAATCCACCGAGTCCTGTTGCCTGAGTGCGTCCTTCTGAGCCACCATTGTCTAAACTTTTTCCAGTAAAAGTCGCACCAGTTTTTTCACCTGTTATATTTTTGTATTCATCTGACATCCAGCCGATAATTTCACTGTTAGTATTCATGTCTGGTGCCGGCACGTCGACATTTGGCCCAAGTATTGGATATAACTTTTTTACCCAGCCACGAGAAAGTTTCTCTAATTCATTTTTAGAAAGTTTTTTTGGATCAACAGTTATGCCACCTTTTCCTCCACCCATTGGCAAATCCATGACAGCAGTTTTGATAGTCATCCACAAGGCGAGAGCCTTTACTTCATCAATATTTGTATCTGGGTGAAAACGGATACCGCCCTTGTAGGGGCCTAATATGTTGCAATACTGTACTCTGTAGCCCTCGTATATTTGGAGCGTGCCATCGTCCATTATTACGGGAATAGAGGCCTTTATTTCACGGTCAGGTGAGGAAAGGCGCTTTATAACGTCTTCATTTGAAGATACAACTTTTATGGCACGTGTTAGCTGTGAGATGGCATTTGTAAATGGATTTGATTCGTTGCTTATTGTGGTCATACTTAATATTACCATGTAGGTTAATAGTTTCTTTCAATTCAAAAAATGTGGATAGAAACAACAGCTAAAATATGTTAGAATGAACGTCATTCTGATAAGAAGAATGGAGACGTGTCAGAGTGGTCTAACGTACCTCTTTGCTAAAGAGGCAGGGTCTTAAAGCCCTCGCGGGTTCAAATCCCGCCGTCTCCGCAAAGTCGAAGCAAAGCGAAGATTTTGCGGAGACGGCAGTAATCATGTTAAAACATGATTACGTGGGATTTGAAGCGAAAAACTGGTCTACACAATTATTTCCAAAAATTGGGCTCAGTATTTTTAGAAATAATTTTGTCAGTTTTTCCTTAGGTCAAAACTTTGAGTGTTTTGTGAGTAACAAAGTTACGAAATAAAATACCAAAGTAATGACCGAATCCCGCCGTCTCCGCAAAGTCGAAGCAAAGCGAAGATTTTGCGGAGACGGCAGTAATCATGTTAAAACATGATTACGTGGGATTTGAAGCGAAAAACTGGTCTACACAATTATTTCCAAAAATTGGGCTCAGTATTTTTAGAAATAATTTTGTCAGTTTTTCCTTAGGTCAAAACTTTGAGTGTTTTGTGAGTAACAAAGTTACGAAATAAAATACCAAAGTAATGACCGAATCCCGCCGTCTCCGCAGATTTGAAACACAATTAAAAATTGGAGAATTGGGTGAGTGGTTTAAACCAACGGTTTACTAAACCGTCGACCTTTTATTAGGTCCGTGAGTTCGAATCTCACATTCTCCGCTCGCATAAAAAAGAGTCGCTATGGCGACCTTTTTTATTGAGAGGAGAATGTAGAAAAGTGTTTAGACACTTTTCGTGAGATTCGAAGCGAAAAACTGGTCTACACAATTATTTCTAAAAATTGGGCTCAGTATTTTTAGAAATAATTTTGTCTGTTTTTCATTAGGTCAAAACTTTGAGTGTTTTATAAAGGCCAAAGGCATGAAATAAAATACCAAAGTAATGACCGAATCTCACATTATAAAGAAAGGAAGCCACCTGCGTGGCTTCCGGAGATTCGAATAGGCGATTAGTAAATCGCGCCGAGAGGCGATGTCGCGAATATTCCTGTTTTATGTACTCATAAAACGAGACGAGGTGATCGAATCTCACATTCTCCGCACTTTAAGTTATACTGTTCATACTATGAAAAACTCTACACTTCTTTTTCTCGTTAAAAAAGTTGATGGGAAAATAACTGAAATTTGCTTAGCTATGAAGAAAAGAGGTTTTGGTGTTGGTAGATGGAATGGTGTGGGTGGGAAAGTTGACGCTGGAGAAAGTATTGAAGAGGCAACTATTCGCGAAACAAAAGAAGAAATTGGAGTATACGCAAAAGATTTACAAAATGTTGGGGAGATTGCTTTTTCTTTTAAATTTAAACCTGACTATAATCAACGGGTACATATTTATGTTACAGAGAATTGGGAAGGCGAGCCAGTAGAGAGTGAGGAGATGTCACCAGCTTGGTATAACGTTGATAAAGTACCGTATGAAGTAATGTGGCCAGATGATATCTTTTGGTTGCCAAAAGTTTTAGATGGAGAAAAAATAAAAGCCGAATTTACTTTTGGAGAACAAGATAGTATTTTAGAGCAGAAAGTGGAGGTGGTTGAAAGTTTGTAAAGTTCATAAAGTTGAAAGTAAATACAGGGCAGCCGCAAAGCGGCTGCCCTGTATTTACTATTAGCTGTTAGTTATCCCTGCTATACTGTATTTGTATTTACTTCTAACTTCTAACTATAAACCTATGCAAATTATTCCAGCTATTCTTCCACATAACTTTGAAGAAATTACAGAGAAGCTTTCTCGTATTGAAGGTTTAATCACAAATGTTCAAATAGATATTTGTGATGGAGTTTTTGGTCTTGAAAAGACTTGGATACCAAACGGTATAGAAGTAATGCCGGCAGGTTTTTCTTATGAATTTGATATTATGGTTGGTGATTGGAAAACATGCACACTGAGATGCCTTAATCTTGGTGCAAAATCAATAGTTTCCCATGTTGATTTTTTTGCTGATGGTGATATGGAAAAATTAATAGAAATGGTTTCTGCTAGATCTGCTTCTTTGGGTATAGCTGTTTCTAATGACAAAAATTTAGATTTTCATATAGAAAAAATAATACAAGCAAAAAATCTTTATAATCATGTTTTCATTCAAGTGATGGGTATAAAAACTATTGGTGAACAGGGGCAGACTTTTGATGAGGAGTCTCCTTTAAGAGTAAAAGCTTTGAAGCAACAATTTGGAGATACTGTAGTACAAGTAGATGGTGGTATGACTTTAGATACTGCAAAAATTGTTAAAGATGCTGGAGCAGAAAGAGTCGTTGTTGGATCTTATATTTTTGGACGTGATGATGCAGGGTCATCACTTGAGGAATTAAATAGAGCATTAGGGGAGTAATGTTTAAGAAGGGCGACACCGAAGGTGTCGCCCTTCTGTGTACTACAAGCTATAAGCTACAAGATTAAGGCTGTATACTGTACCTATGCATTCAATCACTGATGTAGAAATACAAGCGTTAACTCTTCGTGCGGAAGATATTCGTGAAAGTATAATTAAAATGTTGCTTGAAGCGAAGAGTGGACACACAGCTGGTTCACTTGATATGGCTGATATTTTTACATGTTTATATTTCAGACTACTTAATCATAATCCAGAACACCCAGCTTGGAAAGAAAGAGACAGATTAATTTTATCTAATGGTCACATAGCACCAGTTCTTTATGCAACACTAGCCCATGCTGGATATTTTTCTGTATCTGAACTTAAAACACTTCGTAGATTTGGGTCACGACTCCAAGGTCATCCACACCGTGAATCACTTCCAGGTATTGAAACAACTTCTGGTCCGCTTGGTTGTGGTTTGTCTCAGGCTATAGGTATGGCTTTAGCTGATAAAATAGATAATCACAAACCGGAGCGATATATTTATTGTTTAATGGGTGATGGAGAAATGAATGAAGGACAAGTCTGGGAATCGCTTCTACATCTTGGTAAATTTAAAGTTAATAATGTCATAACTATTATAGATAGAAATACTATTCAGATAGATGGATATACAGAAACAGTTTTACCACTAGAATCATTGAAAGATAAAATAGAGAGTTTTAATTTGCATGCTATTGAAATAAATGGACATGATTTTCGTGATATTGTTCACGCTGTTGGAATGGCAAAAAGTTCACTCGATAAGCCAACAGTTATAATTGCCCACACTATTCCAGGAAAAGGAATTTCTTCAATTGAAGGAGATTATAGGTGGCATGGAAAAACTCCTGATGAAGAATTAGCAAAAGTAGCATTGAAAGAGATGAGAACTTTACGTGGAAAAATTGTTCACGGAGAAGCATAAAATATATG
>JBAXLU010000028.1:0-8645 GCA_037134695.1 Candidatus Nomurabacteria bacterium | reverse complement strand
TTCTCAAGTAACTTCACCCTCCCCTCCCTTGTTTCTGTATTTATATAAACACAAGCTAGATCTATTTGCCATTTTGTTTCTTTCGGAATATTTTTATGTTTTAAATAAGTTTCTACACTAATTACAAATTTTGACCATTTTGCAAAGGTTAAATTATCTTCTGGTTGAACATCTAAATTTTTTGTTTCTGATAAATCTCTGACTTTTACACTTTTTACCTCAATAAACCTTATTTTACTGTCTTTTGTTGCTATTATGTCTATTTCCCCATATTTTGTCCTGTAGTTCGTTTCAAGAATAGAAAAGCCATGTTTCATAAGAAACGTCTTTGTTATTTTCTCCCCTATTCTACCTATTTCATTGTGTTCAGCCATTTAAATTAAAGGATTTTTTTAATTCTGTTTCACATGAAACGTTTGTCTTATTATCCTTTATAAAAAGTCAAATGTTCTTAAAATAAGCTTATCTTATAAGACTATTTGTGAGTTAAGGGCAAAGTCTATACGACATGCCCTATACGTACTTTACTGTCTTTTATCCCCAATGCCCACAGGTTTATCCACAGTTTTGAAAATGCTGGGGACAACTTGCAGTTAACAGACGACAGATTACAGATAACAGAAAGACTTCGTTTTTATTATTCTGTAAATTTATTATCTAATTATTTTTTAATTAACAAAATTTTCTTTTCAAGATTTCGCTATTGTGTTACAATCATTCCTAATGCGGTGTTGGTTTAGTGGTAGAACGCGACCTTGCCAAGGTTGAGACAGGAGTTCGATTCTCCTACGCCGCACTAAAAATAGGAACGAAGTGAGTATTTTTGTGGGCGTAAGCAAATGACCTTCGTCATTTGCGTGGAGAATCGAACAGAAAACCGGTATACGAAATTAAATTATAAAAATTGGGTTCAAACATTTTTATAATTTAATTTTGTCGGTTTTCTCCGGGGTCGAGGCTAGGAGATTTTGTTTGAGTCTAAAAGACGAAAAAGAAAATCCCTAGCGGTGACCGGTTCTCCCATACGCGGCTCTTGTTTTAAAAGGGGATAGTGTTTAATTCGTTACACATGTAACGAATACGAAAAATTCGTTGATTTAAAAGGGGATTCCACCAGGATTCGGCTACAAATCTTTTAATTATTGACCAGGACTCGGTCACCAAACATATCTTTTTACTTTCGTTCTACGAACTCAATAAAAAGATTGTTTCGCGACCACGGGAAAAACCGACAAAAATTATTAATAAAAATATTTAGGCCCAATTTTTATTATTAATTTTCGTAGACCGGTTTTTCGTTCGAGTCCTGACGCAAGTGACTAATGTCACTTGCTGTGGAAGCACAAAAAGTCTTCGCTTTGCTCGTCTTTTTGTGCTTCCACCAGGACTCGAACCTGGAACGACGGTTCCGAAGACCGTTGTGATATCCATTTCACCATGGAAGCTTGTATAATAGAGTTATACTAACATAAACGATGAAAAACACACAGACAGATTTAATAAATAATATACCAAAGGAAGTCACAATGGTACTTGCTGTTCTTCAAAATGGGGGACATGAAGCTTTTTTAGTTGGTGGCTGTGTTCGAGATTTAATAATGGGAATAAAGCCAAAAGATTTTGATATTACGACAAATGCAACACCTGAGCAAATAATAGCCTTATTTCCCAAGACTTTTTATGAAAATACATATGGAACAGTTGGGGTGGTTACTTGTGGAGAAGAGGGACTACCAGTTTGTACTGATGAAACTGTAAAAATAGTTGAAGTTACACCTTATCGTTTAGAAAGTACGTACTCAGATAACCGTCATCCAGATCAAGTAGAATGGAGTAAAAATATAGAAGATGATTTAAAACGTCGTGATTTCACATGTAACGCCATTGCTTATAATTCCATAACCGGAGAAATTATAGATCCATTCTTTGGTCAAACGGACATAAAGGACAAATTAATAAGAGCGGTAGGAAATCCAGATTTAAGATTTAATGAAGACGGTTTGAGACTTATGAGAGCTGTTAGGTTTATGAGTCAGCTGGATTTTGATATTCATCCCGTTACACGTGAAAGCTTAGAGAAAAATGCTCATCTTTTGAAAAACATTTCACGTGAAAGGGTAAGAGATGAATTTACAAAGCTTTTAATGACTGATTTTCCTATGCGAGGCTTAGTTATTATGAAAGATGTAGGTATTTTGGAGCAAGTTATTCCAGAATTGTTAAATGGAATAGGGGTGGAACAGAATCAAGCTCATAGTTTTGACGTTTGGGAGCATAATCTTCGTACACTTCAACATTCAGCAGACAAGAAATGGCCCTTGCATGTAAGGCTTTCTGCAATTTTTCATGATATTTCAAAGCCAGAGACTAGACGTTATTCAAAAGAAAAAAATGAATACACTTTTTATGGACATGATGTAGTTGGTGGACGCGTTACACGTGAAATTATGGAGAGATTGAAGTTTCCAAAGGAAATGATTGAAAAAGTTTCAATGTTTGTGCGTTGGCATATGTTTTTCAGTGATCCGGAACAAATAACTCTCGCTGCGGTAAGAAGGATGATTACAAATGTTGGTAAGGAAAACATTTGGGATTTAATAGATTTACGTATTTGTGATCGTGTAGGGACGGGTAGACCAAAGGAAGAACCTTATAGATTAAGAATGTATCAATCTATGGTTGAGCAAGCGCTGAAGGATCCAATTAGTTTAAAAATGTTGAAAACTGACGGGAAACGTATCATGGACGTTACACAAGAAACGCCTGGTCCAAAAATTGGTTTTGTTTTACACGCTTTGTTTGATGAGGTTTTAGAGAGTCCAGAGAAAAATACAGAAGAATATTTGGATAAACAAGCTGGGCTACTAATGAAACTATCAGTCGAGGAATTAAAAGCGCTCGGTGAGGCCGGGAAACAAGAAATGGAAGAGAAAAACAAAGAGCAAGTTAAAGAAATTAGAAAACAATTCAAAGTGAAAGGGGATTAATTATAAAAGACAAAATAGAACACCCAGACGAGAATATCGTTTGGGTGTTTTTTTGGTAACGGAGTTACTCCTGCAGAGAACTCAGTTGGAATACTTGTTGTGAATTAGCGGGTGGCTCCTTGATTTTCTTTTTGATTTCGGAAATTTTTTCAGTAAAGAACCTGATATTTCTTTCCAGTTCTTCATTTTCTTCAAGTGTGTCAGAAATTTCTGATGGAAGTCTTGTTTTCTCAATAAGCCTAGCAATCTCACCATCTTTAACTGGAAGTTTCTCAGACCAAGGATATAAATCCTGACCTAAAACCGTTTGCAGTGATGCTTTTTGTTCTGGACGTGTAGGGCAGCAATCCATACTACAGAAACATGTGAGCTTTATCCTGCCATCTTGTGCCTGTCTTACGACGGCAACATCCTTTTGGTCCTCGTCAGATTTCAAAAGAAAAATACGATATCTGTATTTATCAAGACCAAAGTCTTTAGATGTAACACTCATTCTAATTCTCCTAATTTAAAAGAACAAACTTTACAAATCCTCAAACCATTTTGAGAACTTGATAAAGTGGGCGATGTTTTTCAATCGCCCAATGGGTTAGGATTTTACTATCCTGTACACGTCAATTCTTTCAATGCGGTCCACCACCACAGATTTCTCCAATTGCGCAAGTATTGTTAATATCGCGCCCATAATTGAGTCGGTATTTCCTTCAATATGAGCAAGAAGGTTTTCCCCCATTGAGTCTACTTAAATGTACTTAATTCAGGTTGCCTTTGGCTTTTCGCCTCTAGTTTGCTTCCTGAACTTTCTGATAACATTGTACAGCTTTTTTGACATTATGTCAATATTTAGGTCAAATATTTATTATTTTAATTTTATAAAAATAAGAAATGGTTGTATTTGTTGACTTATTTTGTTATTTATATATACTATAAATGTTGACCTTTTTGTCGACATTTTATAAAAATATGGTACCAAACGACCTAAAAAGCATAGGATTAGATGAGAAAGAAGCCGTCGCATATTTAGCCCTTCTTGAGCTTGGTGAATCTGCTATGGGGACTCTTGTAAAGAAGTCCAAACTCAAGAGAACAACACTTTATGATATAATTGAGGCCCTTAAAGAAAAAGGGCTAGTTAGTATTTCAAAGAAAAATAAGAAAGTAGTATATTTTGCAGAAAATCCAAGAAAAATACTTGAACAGATTGATGAGAAGAAATTTTCAATAGAAAAAATGTTGCCAGAGTTACTTTCAATCTCTAATATTCTTCATAAAAAACCACGTATTAGATATTTCGAAGGAATAGAAGGAATTAAGGAAGTATATAAAGATACATTACGATTTCCGGATCAAAAATTGCAGGCGTGGGTTTCTGAGGAAATGATTCATAAGTTTGATAAAAATTTTTTAGATGAATATTATACACCTAAGCGTCTTGAGAAAAAGATTTGGGTAGAAGTAATAGCTCCTAATTTACCAAGTATCTCTGAATATAAAGGGGAGGACCAGAAATCTCTTAGAGTTACTAGACTTATTGATTCAAATAAATTTCCACTAGATGTAGAAATAAGTTTATACGGAAGGGATAATATTGGCATTATGTCATTTCAGGATCAGTTGGGTCTGATTATTGAGAGTGAGTCAATATCCAAGACTTTGAAAAGTATTTTTGCTTTACAGTGGGAATCTTTGGGGGATAGGTAGTGTATTTTACATATGTTATTATTGAACAATGTTAGAAGCACAACCAATCACACCAGCCATAGTAAAAGATTTAGAAAGTAATGAAACAGGGACTGATAGATTTGAAAAAATATCTACTGATTATAGTGCATTAGTTTTAGAAGTATTTGATGAGCAAGGTATGGATTATAACCAGTTAGGAAGGGCTGTTCTTGAAAGTGTTTCGCAGGTGGAACCTAATTTTAGAAAATTACCAATTTTAGATATTGGTGTTGGAGATGGGGCAACGAGTGCAGATTTTGTTCAGGCAGGATGTACAAAATTAACTGGTATAGATCTCAATCAAGAAATGGTAGATGCAACAAAGGTAAGATTTGGAGACTCTGTCCGCTTATTTAAAATGAATGCTGTCGACATGTCTTTGTTTTCAGAAGGGGATTTTGAGATTATTATTTCAGGTGCAGCGATTCACAATATTCCAACGGTAGATAGAAAAAAGTTTTGGAAAGAACTATTGAGATTAAACCCAAGAATATTTGTAATTATGGATAAAATTAAGGACCCAAATCCTGAAAAACATAAAGCCGATTATGATAAAGAAATCGCATCCTTTAGAAAGGTGTATGGAGAAAGGCATAATTTAAAGGAAGCTGAGGCAGAATGGGTGAGTCATTATGAACTTGATGATAAAGAGGCTCTTGATTTGAAAGAGATTGCAGAAAATATTGGGGATGCATATGAAATCTCTGTTACATTTGAAATGGGTTTGTATAAAACTGTTACAGCTAAGAGAAAGACCAAATAATAATTTATTTTGACAATTAAAAAAGACGCCGTACCAGTTAGGTCGTGCGTCTTTATCGAGCTTCTCTGCCGTCAGAAACCTTTTTAACGGAGACGTGACCAGCGGTCGGAAGCAATCCAGAGACTCCCGAGGCCATTCGATCCCCATTTAGTTTTTTTAGCGATGAACGGAGTGATCCACTTTCTGAGTACTTGTGGGTTATCACAGGTTGCCGAGAATGCAAGACCAGACCCACCAAAGCTATCGAATTGATCGTCCGAGACCGAATTGAATGCACCGTACCAAGCACGGAACTCGGTTCCTTTTTCTGTGAGCGAGAAGAAGAATCTAGGATGATTGAAGCTAGCGATATTAAGAATTTCCTTTCCAAATAGAGCAACGAGCTTTTCCTTGTTCTCTTTTTCTTCCTCCCCAGGATAGTTGAGGTATTCTATGGTATGCAATAGCCACACGCCAAACACTTGCTTCTGATCATCACTCATCTTGTAGATGATCTCCGCCAAAGAGCGGTTAGTCGCCAAGTTATCTACATCCAAATGTACGAGGTATTCATTTTTTACTGTTTCGACTGACATTTTGATCTCCGACTCTGTTTTACCTCAGAGAATGTAGGTTGCGATAAATTTCGCGTTAATCAATGAGCTTACCTAACACATTATAACATATGTTGATAATTTGTCAACTAAAATACCTTTTATTTATCAACAAAATTGGTGATTTTATATAAAAGTGTTGACGAGTCACCAACAACATGTATACTATAATCATATATTAAAATATGCTCGAAAAAGAATTTTCCAAAATTGGTTTAAATAATAATGAAAGAGAAGTATATTTGGCTGTTTTAAAGGCTGGGAAAGTTTCTCCTATTCGTATTGCTAAAGAAACAGGAATCAATCGCACAACGGTGTATAGTATTGCGCGTAAGTTAGCAAAGCTGGGATTGATTGTTGAAGAGGTTGGTGCAAAAGCTGCGTATTTGTATGCAGATAAACCAGAATCACTTTTTGCTATTTTTCAAAAAGAAGAAGATGAATTAAAAGAAAAACAAGATCTCGTAAAAAATATTGTTGAAGAATTAAAAAAAATACCATCACAAGCTTCGTACTCCGTTCCAAAAATTAAATTTATAGAAGAGGATGATTTGACTGATTATTTATATAAACAGCATGATATATGGATGGAGAGTGCAATTACACGTGATGCCATATGGTGGGGTTATCATGATAGCTCTGTTACAAAGACATATGAAGATTGGATTCATTGGAGCTGGAAACAGCCTATTAGTAGGGATATAACAGTTAATTTATTTAGTAATGAAAACAAGGAAGAGGAGGAGATGAACAAAACTCACAAAGAAAGACATACTAAATTATTACCAACTGGGAATGAGGTCGATTCTTCAACTTGGATTGTTGGTGACTATACGATTATGGTCCAAACACGAACTAGGCCACATTACCTCGTAGAAATTTGTGATCCTGTTTTTGCACGTAATCAGCGGGAATTCTTTAAATGTCTTTGGAACAAGAGTTAGGACATGTTGCTATAACAATATTCATTAGAGAATAATCTAAAAATAATTGCTATCAACTAATAACTGTCTTGGGTTATACTCTCATCTACATGAAAGATACTTTTAATATTGAAAAATTACATCCATTAACTAGATTACTGCTTAATAAAAGGGGGATCACAGAAGCAAAAGAAGTGGAAGACTTTTTATTCCCTTCATATGAAAAGCATATTGGAAACCCATTTGATATTTTTGGAATGGATAAGGCTGTAGCAAGAATTATTGATGCAATAAAAAATGAGGAGAAAATTGCTGTTTATAGTGATTATGATTGCGATGGGATTCCTGGTGGAGTGCTTTTACGAACATTTTTTGATGATATTGGCTATCCAGTAGAAATATATGTGCCACATAGACATAATGAAGGGTATGGAATACATACTCATGCGATTGATGCATTGAAAGCAAAAGGTGTGAGCTTGATTATTACGGTTGATTTGGCGATTACAAATATTGATGAGGTAACATATGCAAAAAGTGTAGGAATAGATGTGATTGTGACGGATCACCATCTTCCGATTACGGAAGAAGTCAAAAGTCATAATAATTTACGGCAAGGCCACGAATCTACTGATTCGAAAGTTAAAAGTGATACTGATACAAAAAATACAAGGCAAATAGTTCCAGACGCTATCGCAGTGATTAATTCGAAGCAAGATCTCTGTACTTATCACGATGATATGTTGTGTGGATGTGCTGTGGCGTGGAAACTCAGCTGTGCATTACTTTCTAAATTGCGAGAAGAAAGTAATGCACAGCAAGTTGAAAGTCATAAAGTCCATAAAGTCAAAAGTGGAGACAAAGAACATAAAACATTTAACAATGTTCTGGATACAGTCTCGAAATTAAAGGAAGGATATGAAAAGTGGTTACTCGATTTGGTTGGGATATCAACTATTTCTGATATGGTTCCACTTGTGAAAGAAAATCGTGCATTGGCACATTTTGGTTTAAAAGTTTTGCGACAGACTAAACGTCACGGGCTTAATCAAATATTTTTAATGCAGGGAGTTTCAAAAGAACATTTGACCGAAGAAGATATTGCTTTTACTATCGCACCACGTATCAATGCTGCAGGGAGAATGGGCGATCCGATACAAGCACATAATATGTTGTATGCTAAAAAAAGTGTTGACGCACAAGGATTTGTAGAAGATTTGGAAGCTCTTAACGTGGAAAGAAAAGCAGGAGTAAAAGATATTATAGAAGGAATATCTTTTGATCATGAGGTTTATTCAAATAATATAATCGTAGTAGGGGATTTATCGTGGGGTCCTGGAATTTTGGGATTGATTGCACAGAAGATTATTGATGAGACGGGGAAGCCTACGTTTGTGTGGGGTCGAGGCGGAGCCGAGAGTTCTGAGCTTGTCGAAGAACCAGGGCCGAGGAGCGAGGAGCGACGAAGGGTTCCGGAGCTAGCAAGCGAAGGAACACAAGGGGTAGTTGAAGGCAAAATAATAAAAGGAGAGATCAAAGGTTCCTGTCGTTCAAAGGGTGACGTACATGTTGTAGAACTGATGTCACGAGTACAAGAAATGTTTCCTGGAATAATTACTCATTCAGGTGGACATGAACAAGCAGGGGGATTTTCTTG
>JBAXLU010000027.1:0-8812 GCA_037134695.1 Candidatus Nomurabacteria bacterium | reverse complement strand
AATGGCTGTAGAAAAACAAATTCCAGTAGGAGGTGAAGCAGTTCTTCGTTTCGAAGATGTTAACTTCAATTATAGCGAAAACAAACCAGTCCTATTTGAGACTAATTTTGTCGTGCGTAAAGGAACTAAACTAACTCTGATGGGCCCAAATGGCGCTGGTAAGTCCACACTATTTTCTCTAATCATGGGAGATGTTAAGCCTGAGGAAGGCCGTATAATAATAGGACAAGGTTTACGTCTGGCTATTGCAAAGCAATTCATACCACACACAAAGTGGTCACTCACCGTTCGTGAGTTTTTAGAATCAGCCTTTCCAGATAAAATTTATGATATTGATAAACGTGCTAAAAAAGTTTTTGATACTGTTGCCTTGAATGTATCACTTGATTTAACTATTAAAGAATTATCTGGTGGACAAAAAGGGCGCTTACTGATAGCTCAGGCCATAATACAAGAACCGGATATTTTACTATTAGACGAACCAACAAACAATTTAGATAAAGCAGGTATTCAATTGCTTACTGATTTTATGAAAGAGTACGAAGGTACTGTTATTGTTATTTCCCACGATGCCCCTTTCCTCAATTCTTTTACTCATGGAGTTATTTATATAAATACACAAACATATCAAGTGGAACAATATGTTGGAAACTATTACAAAGTGGTTGAAGATATTAAAAGACAAGTAGAACGTGCTGAACGTGCCAATTCCCAGCTTGAAAAAGAAATTCAGAATAACAAAGACAAAGTAAACTTCTTTGCTCTTAAAGGAGGAAAGATGAGAAAGCTCGCAGCGAAACTAAAAGACGAAGTAGAAGAGTTAGAAGATAGTAAAGTTGAAGTACGTAAAGAAGACAGAACAATTAGACCTTTTACTATTAACTGCCAAGAAGAGATAGGAAGTGTGATTGTTAAATTTGATTCTGTTGAAGTGTTACATGATGGTAAACCGGTTAGACGAAAAGTTGATATTGAACTTCGTAAAGGAGACAAGCTTCACATCATAGGGCCAAACGGAATTGGAAAAACTACCTTGCTTGAAAAGATGGCCAACAGAAAAGAAAAAGGAGTGACTATCGTAGACGGAATAACTGTTGGATACTATCGCCAGGATTTCTCGACACTTGATTTCGATAAGAGTGCTTATGTCGAACTGGCAAAAGTTTTAAAAAAATTGGATGATCAACTGCTTAGAAAAGTCGCGGCAAGTATGTTACTAGGTGGTGAACAATTGGCTGCAAAAATTGGATTACTTTCTGAGGGACAAAAAGGATTACTTATGTTTGCATATTTGAGATTGCAAAATCCTGGACTACTTATTTTGGACGAACCAACTAATCACATAAACTTCCGTCATATCCCTGTTATCGCAGAAGCTTTGAAAAAATATGAAGGGCCGATGATTATTGTTTCTCACGTGCATGAATTCGTAAAAGAAGTTGGAGTGACGCAGACGCTTGATTTGGGAAAGCTATAATTAAATTGATTACAATTTAATAGTTTTTAATTTTTAATTTCTAGTTTTTATTTTCCCGAGGTCCAACCTCGGGGAAGTTCCGGAGGTTGGACCTCCGGATGACTGTATTTTTATAAATTTTAACAGCTAATGCAAAAGACTTTTGCCAAACAATAAGTTGCTTGTATGGAAGCATAATGCCTGTAGTTTATCGTATTAATATTTACTAAACACTACCTACTATTCACTAGTGCTTAAAAAAACACCCGCCGTGGCGGGTGTTAATGCATTAATGCTGGGCGATAAGGTACGAAAAGATCTATAACGTAATGAGCAAGAGCTAATCCTTGCTTGGTAAACCTTCCAAGAAAGATATCTCCATTGTTCTCAATTATTTCCACCAAAAAGGCAAGATAACTGATGGCATAGATAATTACTTCAGAATGATTTTTAGCATCTGTTTTCATTTTTATACTTTCAAGCCAGTCAGCATAATCTTGGGAAACTTCCGTAAAAGGAATTATTTCTAAAACCTTCTTATGCATCTCTTTTTCCACCTCCTCCATACTAAAGGTGTTTCTTTGCATTCTAGAAAATCCCAAAACCACAATCTCACCGTCTAGTAAATCTAAATAGTTTTCAAATAACTTTAATGCATAGTTAATGATAACCAAAAGATTGTCCTCATCATACCCAACTGATTCCAAGAAGGATTTTGTGTTGTATAAATAAAATTTAGTTTGTTTTGTTAAAGGAACATTCAGTCTATAAATTCCCATGATTTTCTCCCATGTTAGTTTATGTGACCCTCGCTAGTAATGCTACCTAAATAAAGGTTCTAATGCAATAGATGTGGTGGGATATTATAAAAGAAATCACTTCAAGTATACAAATCATAGCAAGCTGGATAGATATTAGAACCTTTTTATGTCGTCGCTCGGACGAAGTATAAAAGATTACTTTTCTACTTCGCTCCTCGCTAGACAAAATAAGGGTTATTTAGCAACCTATTTTGACAGTATTTTTCCTATGTACATATTATGGTCTGTGTGTTATACTATTCCTCTAATAGGCAACTCCACGTTTCTACGGTTACACACTTGTAGGTATGTGAATTAGGGCTTATTGTTAACAATTAGTTTCTAAATAAATGAATTCAAAACTTTACATCGGAGGTATCCCTTACTCATCAACAAATGATGATCTAAAGAATCACTTCAGTGCAGCTGGATCAGTAGTATCAGCTCAAATTATTATCGACAAAATGACTAACCGTTCAAAGGGCTTCGGCTTCGTTGAAATGGCTAGTGATGCAGAAGCTCAAAAGGCTATCGAAATGTTCCACGACCAAGAGTTCCAAGGACGCCGTCTTACAGTTAATGTAGCACGTCCACTAGCTCCTCGTGAGGACCGTCCACGTCGCGCATTCTAATAATTTGCACAAATAAAAAACACTTGCTTTCGCAAGTGTTTTTTATTTGTGCAAATTATTAGAACAAATTTAAAGATTTAAATATTTAAAGTTAATACATACGAGTAAGTAAAAAATTTAAAATGGAATTCTCTGTATTTATCTTTTTTTACTTTTAAATATTTATATATTTAAAGTTTTTAAATCTGGCCCGTAAGGAAATATTCTTGGTTGCCGTCCCCTCCTTCTATTTTACACGGAAATATTTTTATATTTTTTAAACCAAGTTCTTCAGCTAAAGATTTATATTCAGACAGAACTTCATTTACAAGAATAGAATCTTTCACAATTCCTTTTTTTGTATTACCTTTTCCAACTTCAAACTGTGGTTTTATAAGCAAAAAATAACATGTTCCACTTTTCCCAAAGTCCACAATATTTTTCAAAACATTTTTTAATTGTATAAAAGAAAGGTCGGCGACTATAATGTCATATTTTTTGTCACTTTTTAAATTACGAATATCTGTATTTTCAAATAAAGAAACTCTATCATTATTGCGAAGTTTTTCGTGTAATTGTTCACTACCAACATCTACTGCATCAACATGAGAAATTCCATAAGAAAGTAAAAAATCTGTAAATCCTCCAGTTGAAGAACCCACATCAAGCGCCGTTTTCCCCTCTATCATCTCCCGTATGGCATTTATATTTTCTGTATTTCCGTTATCTGTATTTTTTGAAAAACAAAATTGCAAAATTGAAAATTGTTTGATACTGGCATTTACAGTATCAAGCATAACTCCTTCTAATTTTTCTCCACCACGAGAAACAAATTTTCTTCTTGCTGTTACTTGTATTTCCTCTGTATCATTAACTTGTTTTGTTTGTTTTGTTACAATTACATTATTCACTAAAACATTTCCACTTTCAATTAAACCCTGTGCTTCAGTTCTGCTTTCACAAAGTCCCCGCTTTACTATTTCTTGATCTAATCTCATATTTAAAGATTTAAAAGTTTAAAAATATAAAGTTAATACGGAAAAAGATTTAAAAATATAAAGTAAAATCATATTTAAAAATATAAAAGTTTAAAGATTTAAAGTTAATTGCATACGTATTCTTTAAATTTTTAAATATTTAAATTTGTATCTAATTCCGAAAGGAATTAGATACCGGCCCACCCTTTTCTGGCTAATGCATTTTTAGCAGCATCTGTTTCGGCTTCTTGTTTACTCTTACCCATACCTTCAGCAATTAAATCTTCACCAAAATAAATACCAATACGAAAACGTTTATCGTGATCTGGTCCCTCTTCATCAAGCACTCTATATGACGGTGTTAAACCATTTATATCTTGAGATTTCTCCTGTACAAAACTTTTTGCATCCTTATAAAGACCTTGGCGTATAATATCTTCTGTTTTTACAAGTAAAGTTTTTGAAATAAAATCACGAACTGCATCATATCCTTGATCTAGATAAATAGCACCAACTACAGCCTCATAAGCATCAGCTAAAATGGAAGATCTTGCCCTTGAGACGTCTTTCGCTTCCCCTTTAGAGAGTTTCATTAGGTCGTTAAAAGAAAGCTCGTCAGCAAGCTGTCCTAGTGTAACAGCATTAACAAGTGCTGATCGATAAGCAGTCAAATCCCCTTCATTGTGATCCTTATATTTAGCATATAAAAATTCTGTAACAACGAGTTCAAGGACTGCGTCACCTAAAAACTCTAAACGTTCATTATGAGCTAAACCACTTCTCGGATTTTCATTTATAAAACTACGGTGAATAAAAGCCTGCTGTAAAAGTTCCTTTTCATTGAAAGATATATTTATTTTCTTTTCGAATTCGTTTAAAGTCATATATGATTAAATTTCTAATTTACCTAATTTCTAAGGCCTAATGGGATACAAATATCTAGAATCTAATTTTTGTTTTTATAAACAAAGATTAGGCCTTAGACATTTGTAACCTGTACATATTATAGCTTTTCTTTTGATTTTTTAATAATAGTTGTAAAAATCAAATTTAGCTCATTTACTTCTTTCCATAATTCTCTACCAATTTCTACATGTTCTTCACATGCACATGACGCCATACGAAGGAAATGTTTAGCTTCTTTTGATTCTTTGTTAGCAATAGACATTTTATGAATAAAATCCTTATTACTTTCGGAACAGTCAGCTTCACAATAATTTGCCCCAATACTTGTTGATGAAGCAACTAATTGTGGTATTAAGCGTTTTGTAATATCATTTTTAGGGAGTTTTTTTGCAAAAAAAATAACATTTTCACCAAATTTTGCAGTCCTTTCTTCCAAATCATATTTTTTAACCATTTTTTTATAATTAGGGGTTAATTAGAAATTAGGTTAATTAGACCTTTGGAAATTTAATGCTTTTGTAATTAATGGTTTAATGTCATCATACATACGCAAGTCCATTACTTCGTGCTCAGGAAACCATTTTGCATCATCTAATCCACCTTTCTTTTCTAATACAAGCGGAGTATATTCTGATTCTGCTAAATAATAAACTACGTTTTTTACAACCTTTCCTTCGTCTGGTTTGTTTGCAATATATTCATTTTCACCAAGAATTGTAGTTAAGGTTACTTCAATTCCTATTTCACTTTTGATTTTCTTTATAGCTAAAACTTCTATTTGTTCCTCGCCTTCTATTTTTCCTTTTGTGAGGGTCCAATATCCAAATACATCATGGACAAGACCAACATAACGCTTACCTTCATGGTGGCTTATAACAACCGCGCCAACCAACCTTTCGTGCTTCATTGATTCCTTTTCAACTTTCTTTGTGATTTGTTCCTTACCTGGCTCACCCATTTCTTTGTAAATAGCACCAAGTACACCGTTTATAAATCTACCAGAAGTTTCTCCTCCAAAAGTTTTAGCGAGTTCGATTGCTTCGTCGATGGCTACCTTTGGTGGTACTTGGGAACGGTCACCAAATAAAAGTTCACACAAGCCTAGTCTTAAAATATTTCTATCAACCTCTCCGATTTTATCAAGTGGCCAGTCAGGTGCAGCACGAACGATAATATCATCTAATGTGATACGTCTACTTAAACACTCTTTGACGAGAATTTCTGCAAAAGAAATATCTTTTATATCTTCACCGAATTCATCACTTATACGTTTCAAAACTAAAAGTGCCTCAGCTAAAGATATGTCGAAAGCACATCTTTGATCTATTTCAAAAAGTGTTTGTAGAACGAGTGATCGTGCTATGTGGCGGGTACTCATAAATTTTAAAGGAGCGGGGTTGGATGGAGATTAGGGGTTTATGACTTTGCTACAGTCTTTTTTGCCTTGATATTAATAACTTTTTTACCACGATACATTCCACAAGCGTCACAAACGCGGTGAGGAACTTTCATAGCTCCACAGCTTTTACAAGCAACAATGTTAGATGCTTTTAGGGCGTGGTGTGAGCGACGGTTTGCCGTATGCGCTCGTGTGTGTCTCATTCGTACTACCATAATGTATATATTCTACATTATTTAGCTGTTTTTTGCAATAGGAATACAATACACAACTAAACCTCAAAGCATAGCTTTGAGGTTTAGTTTATCGACCTATTTAATTGCTAATTATTTTATATAGCTGGGGTTGGGTTAACTGGTGGAGCATCAACAACTGGAGGATTTGGGTTAGTTGGTGGAGGAGTTACTGGGTTAGTAGAAGTAGCAGATGGATCAACTACAGGTGGAACTGGATCAGTGGAGGTTGCTGAAGTAGATGTGCCGGCAACTGTCCCCTGTGGTGTAGATGAAGAATTATTTGGGAATGTAACTCCTGGATTGGCTTGTTGAACCATATTTAGGAATTGACCTTCTGTGATACATACAGCTCCTACACAAAGTTTATTTACAACAATTTCTTGTCCAACTATCCTTCCATTCTCATCAATAGACCATGTTCCATTTGCAGAGGCTAAGGACTTGATGTTATATATCGCCACCCCATTTGCATTAAGGTCTAAGTTTCCAGAAGTAAGCATTCCTGTCGTTGTTGCATTCTTGCCGTTGAAGTCTAGCTTCTGGTTTCCATTTTCAACTAACATTAGAACTCTATCGCGTCCTACTTCGTAGTCAGATAATGCGCGTCCAATTGATCTGCCTTCCCCTGTTAGCTTCATAGCGTAGCCTGGCATAGTTAGAGATACTGTTAGATAGTCACCTTGTTTAACTTCACCGTTCTCTGTGGTTACCTTTACTGGTATACGACCTGAGAAGGCTACTGGGACACCAACTGGGCAGGTGTTAGCTTGTAGGTTGTAGCTTGTAGAGGATGCAGATACAGAACAATTAGTATAAGATGAGGAGCCGAGAATTATACCTGAGTTAGTTGAGATGACTCCTACTGCTTCGTAACCATTTACTGCTTTACGAACGCTACTCATTTGATAGACAGTAGATGTTGCATTAGTACTACTTGCTACTTGCTGATTGCTGATTGCTGTCCCAGAGTCCCACGCTACTGTAGTTGTACTGAATGCTACAACTGTTCCTGCGTCTACCGCTTCACTAGCTGGGAAGTTCTCTGCGATGTCTGCTGCATTGTCTACATCAAAGCCTGTTGCGCGTACTCTACCTGATACTCTTAATAGTTCTCCACTGATTGAACTTCCATCGTTACCTATTCCTACAGTTCCATTTGTGGTGAATGTCATTGTGTTAGCTTTACCATTCTCTAGATTTAGCTTGTTTGTGATACTACTTATCTGTGAACCGAAGCTTGCTACATTAGTATTCATTAAGTTAATGATATTTGCGGTGGAGGAAGAAACTTCTGTAGAGAGAGATGAGAGAGAAGATGAGGCGGTTAATAAATTATCGTTAGTTATTGTAATGAAGTTAGAGAAGGTAGAGGATGCATTGATTACTATGGTGTTTAGTTCTTTAATACCTTGTAGTAATACAGGAGTCATCTTACTGTAGTCCATACCTGTAATGTAGTAAGTAGGATCAGTACTACTTGCATCGAAGTTAACTATTTCTGGATAGTATTTACCTATGTCTTCTCCTATGAATCCTATTTGTCTTCCTCCTCCGTGTTCTTGATTCATATCATAAGAGATTCCTTCTAGTTTCATTATGTTAGCTAGGGCTCCTGTTAAGGGAGTGATGTTAGACTTCCAGCGGATTGAGGAGGCGGTACCGTAGTCGACGCCGGCACCGTTTGCATAGAAGTCATAGTTACCTGCTGGGCCAGCACTTTGTACTCCTGGATATGTTGTAGAAGTTACAATCAATCCATATGCCCCACTAAAGTAACCAGCAACACCAGCAGCACTATATCCCTGAACAGCGTAGTTAGCAGATTCACCGTATACACCAGTGTTAGAACCTGTACCATAAATACCATAACCAGCATTTCCTACTCCACCGACACTTAGTGGAGATGCGGGGTTTGTTACGCCGATGCCGACTTTGCCGTTATTTATAACAACTTGGCTATTAACATTATTACTTCCTAGCCGTAGAACTCCTCCAGTGGCTGCTCGTATATAGAAATCTCCGCTACCATACAGTGTACTTGCGTTACCTGAGAAATACATATTTCCGTTAACCTCTAACTTTTCGCTAGGATTAGAAGACCCGATGCCGACGTTGCCAGTACTATTAATACGCATTTTTTCACCACTAGTTTGGATTCCCGTGCTGTTGATGTTAGTAATAAAAATCAAATCTGAAGCCGAAGTTAAGCGCATACCTGAACCATCGCCAAGGACGCCGATCGAAAAGTTATTAGCATTTCCGGAATCCACAAACCCAATACCCATCGCAGAAGTTGCATCCTGCGTTTTACTTCTAATCAGCATCGGCGGCTGCGTTGATGCACTCGATTGCGCAACTTCTAATGAGCGGCTCGGATTCGTCGTCCCGATGCCGACGTTGCCGGTACTGTTTATTGTGACAACTTTC
>JBAXLU010000026.1:0-9183 GCA_037134695.1 Candidatus Nomurabacteria bacterium | reverse complement strand
TGGACTATTTGTTGCTGTAGCAAATTCAGGTACAGGGAACCGCGTAATGACTTCAACTGATGGAATTAGTTGGACAACACGCACTAGTGCATCAAATAATGATTGGCAATCAGTAACTTATGGTAATGGTATGTTTGTTGCGGTTTCAAATACCGGAACTGGTGATAGAATAATGTCTTCATTAGATGGAGTGATCTGGACATCTAGAGCTAGTCTATCCGAAAATACTTGGTCATCAGTAACTTATGGTAATGGTAAATTCGTAGCAATTTCAAACGATGGAACTAGTAATAATGTACTGATTTCCTCAGATGGAATTACTTGGAGAAACTTACCAGGTATGAATAGTAATCAGTGGTCTAATATAACTTATGGTAATGGTATGTTTGTTGCAGTATCTCAAACTGGAATAGGCAATCGCGTAATGACTTCTCAAGACGGATCAACCTGGACATCACGCTCCACTGTAAAGGTAGTAGATAACACATGGAGATCTGTTGCCTACGGTGATGGTGTATTCGTAGCTGTAGCAAATTCAGGTGTTGGTAATCGTGTCATGAGTTCATCTTCTAATTATCCATCAGTTACACCAAGTAACGGCAAAGTAATCGTTAGCTACACATTACCTGATGATTTAGATTTAAATAGCATGGTAGTACTGATGTCAAGTAGCTATGTAACAGATTCACCAGCAAGTGGAATTACTTATGTAGGAGGAGAATCTGTTGGGTCAGCAACAGTTGCCTGTGCTGATACCTCAATAACTTCAGTAAGACTAGATTCTTGTATTGTGTCAGGGCTAACAAATGGAACGTCTTATTATTTTAAGGTTTTTGCAAAAGATAATGCAGGTAATTATTCTTCTGGCTTAGCCCCAGTAGGATCTCCAGTAATACCAACGGCTACTCCTTCTAAGATGAAAATTAATTCATATAGATTTATAAAAGATATAGCTAATCAATCCTTAGAATTAACTTCTGCTTATTCAGCTGAAAGTACTCCAATATCTTCTAATTTCTTTATTGGTGATAGTACAAGATTAAGATTTAATCTCGTAAATGAAGGTACAGCTACAACAATCATGCAGTATCAGATACAATATTCTAAGGGAGATTGTACAACTTGGACAACTGTTCCTAATGCTTATTCTGCAAATTCTGAAGATTTTAGAATAGATCCATCTTCATATGTTGCAAACGGTGATTACACCACACACAACGCTGTCGTGTCAGCAATAACCGCACCAGTCAGTAAAACTTTCGTAGCAGGAACAATACAAACGTTAAATAATGCAACACCAGTTATTTTAGTTTCTCCAACTCAATATACAGAAATAGAGTATTTGATACGATCGACACCGTATGCAAGTCCAAATGTATTATATTGTTTTAGATTAACTAACTCAGGTGACGAAACGGGCTTCAACTATACGGATACTACAAAAATACCAAAACTTACCCCAGGAGATAGAAACTTTAGACCTTATGCTGGTGGTGGAGGTGCTGTAAATCTAGTTCAAATTGAAGCACCAGCTAGTACAGCTACAACAACTGTCACAGGTGGAGGTGCTGCAGGAGGTGCTGCAAGTACAACAGATGCAACAAGTACACCAGCTGGACAAAAAGCAACAACAACACCTGGAGGTGGAGGGGGTGGAGGTGGAGATGTTGGGTTGTTAAAATTATTTAACTCCTACGCTTATGGTTATGCTCCAAGTATAAATAGTTCTGAAGGTATGGTGTTAGGTGCTTCGACTTCTAAGATCTGTACAAACCTAAAACATAGAATGTTTTACGGAGTAGATGATACTACGACGCAGGGTGAAGTATCTCAACTTCAGTATTATCTTAGAGGCAATGGTTACTTCAATGAAAAGATTAGTGGTTACTATGGAGTAGGAACCAGAGAAGCTGTTAAACAATTCCAAACAGACAATAATCTAATTGTTACAGGTATAACAGGGAGAGTTACAAGGGGGGTGATTAGTAAGTTAGGATGTTTGGTGAGTTAAGGTTTTTAAAGGATCAGACCATCACTTCTTAAGTGGAATTGACGAAAAAACTGTAAAGATTTGCTTTACAGTTTTTTCTTTTAAGATAAGCATTGTATAAAACGATGTCATAAGTCCACCGACCAATACAGGCAATTAGCACAGGCAAGACCTGTGCTGGGGATTGTATAAATGGTAAATTTATATATATATCTATCTATTATATATATCTATACTTAATATAAAAATAAGAGGTTAAAATGCCTAAATTTGACCACAAAAGCTACATAAATAGGTGAGTATGATATATCATGACTTATGTATATTTTAGTCTCTAAGAGCATATTTTGGTCAAATAGGGGCCTATACAGACTCTTCGGTATATAACTAATATATATTAGTGTGATAACTGTATTATGTGTCTAATATTTAAAGATATAAAGAATAAAAATTTGAATATTTATATGTTTAAATCCTATATATTTAAACATTATTCAATTAGTATATTTCTAATAGTTCAATAATAAATCCTTAATTACAAGTATATTTATAAATATTAGATAATACAGATAGTTTAAACATGGGTATACATCAAAAATCGAGGATGGTATTTTAGGAAATATATCTGGTTAAGCTAACACGTCTTTAGCTGTGGTTCAGTTTAAGTTTTCATGTTACTTTTGTATAAAAATGTTAGTATTTTTTGCTTAGGTAACGATTAGTTAACGATGTATTTCTTAACGTATAATCAGTAGAAAAGTATTTTAAATTATAAAGTATCCTAAAGAAAGGGTGTTATAAATTCTTGTTTTATATCAACTATTAAAATAAACAGATAATATTAAACCAATCAATTTAAGCTTTTAAATGGCTATATTTATTAAAATTTTAAAATAAAAAAACCTTATATAATAAGCTTTTTATTTATATAGTGTCAATTACCAGGTTTACAGCCATGTTTTAAGGTCTTTTTATGAAATAACGATCAATATATTTAACGTTTAGTATTTAAAGAAACTTTGAATATCAATTTAAAGCTAATTTAAAAAATATTTCTTAATAATATGTTAACTTTTTCTTAATACTAAAGTTTTTTAATCTTCTAAATAGCGTTAAAAGTTTTAATTTTGGGTGATGTAGATTAACATCTTTTAGGCCACATTTCGGGGTTACTTTTTAGAGTTTTTTGATCTAAAAAAATATTTATTTTTTAATAAAGTATTCCAGGCTATTTTTTACAAAAAGTGTAAACCTAAGTGTAAGTTTACATGTAAACTAAACTGTAAACCTGAGTCCAGTAGTTATCCCCAGATTATTATTATTTTTCAACATGTTTTCCACTTTTTCTTGTTATTATTAAAGAATAGAAAACATCAAATTTTTGTGAAATAAATCTATATTTGAGAAAGAAAAATTTTAATGAGAATCAAGGATAAAAAATTACAAAATATTTTGAATAAAGAGAAGACTGTAACAGCTGTTGCAGAGGAATTAAATGTCTCTAGACAAACCATACATAAGTGGCTTCGTGAATACAAAGATGAACTCAAAAAAGATTTAAATATTGTTGAAACTGGGACTGTCATTTCATCAGAAAAAGAGGTGGTTGAAGTTGTAATTTCACCTAAAGAAAAGGAGAAAAAAATAAAAGAAATTTTAATAAAAAAGAAGACTGTAACAGCCATTGCAGAGGAATTAAATGTCTCTAGACAGACCATTCATAAATGGCTTTTTAAATATAAAAACGATCTTAAAAATAAAGAAGATAAGAAAATCAGAAAGACAGCTTTGGTTAGTGAAAGTAAAGTTTCTAGTGATATAGAAAGTTTGGTTATTTATTTAGCGCAAGAAAATACAAAAGATGGCATCTTAGATCTTTCAAAAAAACTTCAACTTAATTATAAAATAACACTTAATTCGGCAACAATTTTTAGAATATTAAAAGAAAATAAAATACGTTTTAATTCTCCAGTTAAACCAAAACTAATTACAAAATTAACACCACAAGATTTTACAGTTCCTATAAAATCAATTGAATGGCAATCATATAAACGTTTTGGTTTAGTTGTTGCTACTGCGGCCACAATGTTCTTTTTACTACCAGCATTAAGTAAAAATATCCCTAATATATCAGCATTAAAACTGTATCGCGGAGCAGAAAGAAATCTTTCAGTTATTGGAAATAATCTTTCTCATATAGCTTCTGGTCTTAATCTATCATCATTAAAGTTAAATAAAATATATAACAAAGAACCACTATTTACACTTTCTGATTCTAAGAAAAATTTAGATAATTTTACTACTGCTCGAGTTCTCGGAGTCTCACAGGTTGGAAATTTGGCTATCGAAACGCAAGTTTTAAAACCTATTTTTGGAGCATCATTTTTTAGTAGAATTTCTCTTAAATTATTTTGTGGCATAGAATCATTAGTACAGTCCGTTGATTCTTCTCGTTGTAATTATGATAATTTAACAGCCAATCTTGCTAATAAAAATACTCCAAATGTTCCGACTCTTGCTTTAAATAATAACGATCTTACTACTACCTCAAGTCCTGTTGTTGCGACAAGTTCTACAGCTACTTCATCTGAAACTTTTAAAAATAATTCAACAGAACTCGCCACCAAGAATGCAGATAGTAATTCTATAAAAAATTTAAATGATTATAACGTTCGATACATTCCTGTTCCTGGGCCACAAGGCCCAAGTGGAACACCTGGTAAAGATGGACAACCAGGTAAGGATGGTCAAAGTGGTAAAGTTACAACGCAGACACAAGTAACATTTGGAGGATATGTATCACCAACAAATAGTTACGCTTCAGTATCTCCATCACAAAACCTGATAGGAGTTTCTAGTATTGGATATATTCGTGATGCAGTAATTGAATATGCAAAATTAAATTATGGAACATCAGACAACCTAACAGCCCGAAATGCAACCATTGAAAATGGTACTTTCAATGGTAACAGTGTCTTTAACGGTCAATTAACACTCTCTGGAGCCTTAACTGTAAATAATATAGAGATTGCAACCTCTACAATGAAAAATGCAGTTATTGCAAACGCTACTACAACTAATTTTTATTCTTCCAATGCGAGATTTGGTATTTTTAATGCGGATTACTTTACTCTAGACAATGCTAGTACGACAAATATTTACACTGTAGGTTTAATGGCAGCAAACGCGACAACCACGAATTCTACAAGTACTAATTTATTTAGTTCTAATCTTTTTGCAATCAATTCCTTCTTTACTAATGCTAGTACAACAAATCAAGACATAGTAAATCTTGCTTTAAGTAACGGAACATCAACTAATTTCTTTGCTACAAATATATCTGCTCAAAATTCAACGTCAACAAATTTATTTGCATCATTTGCATCATTTGGCAATCTAGCTCTAAGTTCTGTTAATTTAACAGATGCAACGACGACCAACTTATGGTCGTCTTTTGCTAATGTTTCTAATTTAAGAACTGATAATGCTACAGCCACAAATTTAATAGCAACCAGTATAAAGACGAATAATATAGAAATAAATAATTCTACAACTACAAATTTGGTGGCAACGTCTGCTGTTATAAATAATGCTTCAACCACGAATTTAGTAGCATTAAATGCAACTACAACAAATTTGGTGGCCACAAACGCCTCTACAACGAATTTAATTTCAGTTAATGCTACTACGACTAGCCTAATTACCACTAACGCAACCTCTTCAAAGCTCTATTCTGACTCATTAGTCGTAGTAAATAGCACAACTACTAATGCAAATATTGCTAATGCATCAACAACTAATCTCTCTGCCGCCTTAGCAACTCTTGCATCACTGTTCTCCACAAACGCCACTTTAACTAATTCAACCTCAACTAATTTATTCTCCACCAATGGAGTGATCAATTCTCTACTTTCAACCTTCGCCACAATTACAGATTTAATTATTGGAAACTCAACTACAACAAATTCTGTAGCAACAAACGCGACGTCAACTAACTTCTATTCTTCAAACGGTACTATTAACAACTTCTTCTCAGCTTTGGCTACAATTGCCAATCTTACTATTACAAATAGCACTACAACAAATTCTGTAGCAACAAATGCAACTTCAACTAACTTCTATTCTACAAATGGAACTATAAATTCTTTCTTCTCAACTCTTGCAACTATCGCTGGTCTTACAGTTACAAACTCAACTACAACTAATGCAGTAATTATAAATGCCACTTTAACAAATGCAACATCTACGAATTTGTATTCAACGTCTGCGTCAATCGGCTCCTTGTCTCTAGGCTCTGCGACTTTAGTGAACTCAACTACAACTAATGCAGTAATTACAAATGCCACTTTAACAAACGCAACAACTACAAATTCTGTAGCAACTAATTCCACAAGTACAAATCTTTTCTCTACAAATGGAAATATTACGAATTTAACGAATAACGTCTTAACTACTAACTCTTTAACGGCAACTGATGCAACTACAACAAATTTGGTGGCCACAAACGCCTCTACAACGAATTTAATTTCAGTTAATGCTACTTCCTCCACTCTATATGCCAATTCACTAAATACTGTCTCTGCCACAAGTACAAACTTGTATGCCACAAATGCTAACTTTGGTACGGTGTCATTTGAGTCATCGTCACTTGGAAATGCGTCTGCTACAAATATTTCAGCAACAAATGCTTCTACAACAAACTTAACTGTACTTAATGCTACTATCACTAACTCTTCAACTACAAACATCTCAGGTACTGGACTTACATTTACAAATGGCTTCTTCACAAACCTTGCTGTTACATTTGCAGACTTTGTAGGTCTAACAATCACAAACAGCACCACCACTAACGCGACATCAACTAATCTCTTCTCCACTAACGGAGTGATCAACTCTCTATTTTCTACTCTCGCCACGATTAGTGGTCTTACAGTAACAAATAGTACAACGACAAATGCAACAATTACTAATGCAAACATAGCTAATGCAACCATTAGTAATGCATCAACAACAAACTTAATTGCAGTAAACGCTACTACGACTAACCTAATTGCAACTAATGCTACATCTTCTAATTTGTATTCAACGTCTGCGTCAGTCGGCGCTTTGTCTGCGGGGTCTGCGACTTTTACAAGTGCTACTTCAACTAATGGTTACTTTGGAAACTTGTCTGCAAATATTTCTAATATATCAGATCTATATGTAAATAATTTTACTACTATAAATAGTACGACTACTGATGCATATATTCAAAACCTAAGAATTGGTACTTCAAATATTACTGGAAATTCTATGTTTAATGGAAACATTACTGTTACTGGATTATCTAATCTTGCGACCACAACCATAGTCGGATCGTTAACAGTAAACGGCAACACCAGTATTACTCAAGGAGGAATACTTACTGTTGGTGATAAAGTCATAGCACCGGGAGAAATTGGTGCTGGTACATCTTCTCCTTCAGGTAAGATATCTATACAGAGCACTGATCCTGACCAAGTAGCCTTCCTTATTTATGGAACTTCAACACAAAGAGCACCATTAATTAGTGTCTTTGATTATCCAGTATCAAATCAAAATGTATTCCAAGTAAGTGCAACGGGGACTGTTATTACTAAGGATATATATGCAAACTCCGCAACATTAAGTGGAGATCTTGTAGTTAATGGTCACACTACACTAACTAATGCCTCAACGACAAATCTTTCAGTGTCTGGAATATTCTCTACTCCAATTATCATGAGTAATGATGGAATTTTTGTAAATTCGACCTCTACTAATTTGTATGCATTTTCTTCAAACTTCGATCATCTATTTGCCAAGAATGCTACAAGTACTACTCATTACATCACAAATCTATATGCGGATGATTCGCATTTGACTAATTCAACTTTAGTAAACGCTACAAGTACAAACTTCTTTGCTTCTAATTTGAATACTACAAATGCATCAACAACTAATCTCTCTGCCGCCTTAGCAACTCTTGCATCACTGTTCTCCACAAACGCTACTTTAACAAATGCCTCAACTACAAACATCTCAGGAACTGGGCTTACATTTACAAATGGCTTCTTTACAAACCTAGTTGCAAGTATTGCATCATTCACAGGATTAACTGCTACAAACAGCACCACCACAAACGCGACATCAACTAATCTCTTCTCCACTAACGGAGTGATCAACTCTCTACTTTCTACTCTCGCTACGATTAGTGGACTTACAGTTACAAACAGTACAACGACAAATGCAACAATTACTAATGCAACGACTACAAATTTGTATGCCACAAATGCTAACTTTGGCACGGTTTCATTTAATACTTCGTCACTTGGAAATGCATCTACTACGAACTTATCTGTTGCATCAACAACATACTTTGCAAACAATACTGGAATTTGGAATGCTAGTGGAAATGTAGGAATAGGTACTACAACCCCAACAGAAAGACTTACTGTTGATGGAAATATGAGTATTGGTGGAAATATTATTCCAGACAGTAATAACATTTATGCGCTGGGCTCTCCTACTCATATGTGGAAAGATTTTTATGTCGGCCCTGGATCTATTTATGTTAACGGTCAGAAGGTTCTTCAAACTGATCTTTCAAATAATGTCGTTGTCACTGCGGACACTGCTCAGAATTTAGTTTTACAAACAACTGGCGGTGGAAATATAGAACTTAACCCAGCCTCTGGTGGTGGTTCTATTTTATTAAAAAGTAATATAACTCTTACAGCAGGAAAAACTATAAGATCCTCAGATCTTACCCCTGTTAATTTTTCTGACGGATTGTCTACTCCTTCCATTAACACCTCTGTCCTTAATGGAGGCATTGCTATTACACCAAACGGTTCAGGGAATACATATATAACGAACGGCAATCTTGGTGTTGGAACGACTTCTCCTTCTTTCAAGCTTGATGTCTCTGGTATTGTGAATGCAACAGCTCTATATATAAACGGTACGCCATATATAGGTTCGCAGTGGACTACATCGGGTTCAAATATTTCATATACTGCTGGCAATGTTGGCATTGGCACCACAACCCCAGGGTCATTATTATCTGTAAACGGGGACTCATACTTTGCTGGAAACATTTACGCAACTGGAACATTAAATGTAAATGGACTAACAACATTAGGAAATGCATCAACTACAAACCTTTCAGCAACAGGAGCAACCTTCACAAATAC
>JBAXLU010000025.1:0-9277 GCA_037134695.1 Candidatus Nomurabacteria bacterium | reverse complement strand
TAAAAAGTATACTACTTAATATCGTCGGTTTCTTCTTATGGATGTCAGCGAATCTTTTAAATTTTGCAATGTATCACGGGGTTTTTGAATTTAAAAAATTTGCACCAGATGATATTTATAATATCTGGCTAGTTGTTAGACAAATAATTTCTCTCTTTGTTTTCTTCACTGGTCTATTTGTTGGTTTCATGGCTATAATTGGGAAAAGTGAGGAGTTTAAAAAATATATTGCATTTCTTGTAGTTTTTGGACTATTCGTAAACTTTTCATATCCAATAGTGAGAGTTTTTGTTGATGTCTCGAATGTTGTTTCTCTTCAAATTTATCAAACGGCATTAGGAAAAGAGGTTTTAGTTGATAATCCAGGTGCTGGCAATAATGCGGGGGAAAGAATAATGGCATCATTAGGATTACAAGGATTAGCCGCGAGTGCAACGTCTCTGCCTACCGCTGGAAACAATAATGGTTTTATTAGCCAAGTGACAAGTCTGCCTGGGGCTTTGGCCGTAGTTGGTTTTGTTGGGTACGCAGCTTATATATTCTTTATGGCGGCATTTTTAATAATAGTTCGTACTGCTCTTTTGGTTTGCATTATTATTGCTTCTCCAATATTACTTGTTGATACAATTGTTCCTGCTCTTGGAGAAAAAGCAAAGTGGCTACGTGGAATGTTTGTCTCCCAACTTTTTGTGGCACCAGTATTCACTATAATGCTTGCTCTTACTTTAAAGTTTTTAAATATCTTTCAAGCAACTGGTCCTTCTGCTTTAAGTGCCGCTGGGACAAGTAATGTTACTGTATTCTTCAATTTAATTATGATGTTGGTCATGCTTCATATAATGTTAAAAGTTACAAAAGCAGTCGCGGGTGGTGTAGGGGACACTGTTACCAGTTGGGCAGGAAAGGCGGGTGGTTTGGGTACAGGTCTTGCACTAGGTGCTGGGGCTGCAACTTTTGGTGCTGTTAGTAGAAACACAGCTGGGAGGTTTGCAAAAAATTTAGGGGAAAGAGACTGGGGTGGAGGAGTTATGGGTAATCTTGCAAAAGATACTTTTAAAGGCATGGGAAAGCGAAGTTATGATCTTCGTAACCTTGGTGCAACCAGTGCTATAGCAGGAACTCTTGGCATAACCGGAATGGGCCAAGGCTCAAAGAAAAGCTATGCTGAAAATAGGGAGGAGTATGAAAAAAATGCCCACGAAAGAGCAGGGGAAATACAAGATGATGGTGAACGAGAAAAATATTTAAACAGAAAATTCAGTACTGGTAATTTTGCCAAGCTTACAGGCACTGCCGACCAAAACTCAAAAGCTTATAAGAGTTTTGTGAAGGGTGATGAAGATACAATGAAGCAATATATTAATGCTAACGAGGAGGGGAGAAAGAAAATGATGGAAGATGAGAAGAATAAAAAATATTTACAGCGATTTGGAAATGTAGATACGGCTTCAACAGCTTCGAAAACTTCAAATACGGCTGCCGTAGATGCTGCAAAAGATAAAATGTCAGCTGAGACTAAAAAAGCTTTTGAGTCTAAAGCAGCAAAAGATTCTGCTCAGAAAACTCGTAACGAAGCTCGTATTGCAAGTTATTTAACAGCTGATCAAGCTACTCGTGAAAGTATGAATGCAAATGCAAAATTAAATGATGACAAAGAACTCCAAGCACAACTGGCTATTATGGAAAAGCTTGTTGATGAAAGAAACTATGCTGTTGGGTCATTAGATGTTGCAACGATAGAAGCAGCGGGGATAGACCATGCTTTGGCAGGAAAAATTTACGCAGCAGATCAAGCTAGAGGGGCTGCTAAAACTGCTCAAACCAATGCTGCTACAAATGCAGCAACGGCCCAAACTAACGCTACAGCGTTACACCAAGCCCAAATGGACGCAGCAGACGCAATACAAAAAGCACAAGCAGCAGCAACTATAACAAATCAACAGACGGCGACGGCCCTTACTAAGATGGCACAAGATAACGCTACTAACATGGCAAACTTAGTCAGAGGAATATCTCAAAATAATACAAGTGCTTCGAGTCAAAATCCTACAATAATAATTCCACCACAAACTGGTGGAGGAACACGGAATAATCAAACAGCTGTACCTACATTCTAAAATCTATGAATGATACAACAAACCAACTCAAGACACTTTACGAAAATGCTAGCCCAGAGGTTCAAGCTTATTTTCTGACTAATGAATTAGATGGGGCTGTTGCACTTTTTGGAAAAGTATATAAATTGCCGATTGATTTATATCTAACATTACAAAATACAATCACACTTATTTTACTTGGTGCCATACAACCAGAAAATGTCGTTAGCGCCTTACAAGAAAATTGTAAAATGACTGAGGAGGATGCCTATGCTCTGGCAACAGATTTAGAGAAAACTATTTTTCAAAAAGTCAGACTTTCTGTTTTAAAAAAAGATGCTTCTGAAGTAAAAAAATTAATTTTAGAAGATGAAAATGCAACAAAAGAAGAACTAAGAAAAGAGATACTAGATACAACTAAACGTCCAGAGCCAAAACCTAGTGAGACAGTAGATCAAAACCAAAAAATACAACAAGTAAATCTCCAACCGGGGTCACGCTCACAACTTCTTGAGCAATTACAAGTATTGGAAACCATTCCTGATGACGAGGAGGTGGGGAATCGATTAAATAAAATTAAAGATCAAATAGCGTCAATTGAAAGTAAAGCTGACTCCAGAAATCTAGATTCAAACATCGCTCTTCAAGAGTTTATGTTTGGGGAAAAAGGAAATACTGTAGCTAAGGCATCACTTCAATCAGCCACTTATAGTAGAGCCCCTACAACATATAATGTTGATCCATATAGGGAGGTAGAATGGTAGAAGGCAGAAAACAGATGACAGATAAAAGAAAAATACAACGTCTTTGATTAAGGATTCTTCTTTTTTCTTATATCTGTCTTCTGAAATCTGATATAATATATCTATGCAATTTAAAGTACCACAATTTATAGACATGGAAGACAAAATAGTTGGACCTTTAACACTGAAACAATTTGCTTATATTCTTGGTGCGGGTGGTTTTTCTTTCTTACTTTGGACGTTTATTCCCATAAAAGTGGTTGCTGTTATTTTTATAATTCCTGTTGGTGGCTTTTTTATAGCTCTTGCTTTTATAAAAATAAATGACAGACCTTTTATAGATGTTGTTGAAAGTGCTGTTGGATACTATACGAGTAGTAAAATTTACACATGGAGACAACCTACTGCTGTTCAAAATAATATAACAGAAAACATTGTGGCTGAGACAACAAAAGAGATAGCTGTAGCAAAAGCAAATTCAAATAAATTACATGAAATTTCTTTAGGTTTGGACGTTATGGATAAACAAGAAAATAAAGAATAGAGGGAAGAGTTTAGAGTAATACAAATACGGGACGGTCGCGAAGCGACCGTCCCGTATTTTCTCTTTCCTTTTTCCTTAATTTCCTCTTAACTATTTATTCCACTCTAAACTCTTTCCTCTCTACTCTAAACTAGTTCTTCCACTCTCCACTCTCTACTGTCTACTATCTATCTGCTATACTCTTAATATATGTCAAAAGGTTCAGCTACTCAACAATTCGTTCCAATAGAGCGCATACGCGATGGTATTATCACTTTAAAAAGTGGTGAGTTACGTGCAATTCTTATTACAAGTTCTCTAAATATTGCTCTTAAGAGTGAGGATGAACAGAGTGCCATCTTACTTCAATATCAGAATCTTTTAAATTCACTAGAATTTCCTATACAAATGTTTGCAGAGTCAAGAAGGTTAAACATAAAACCCTATATTGATTTACTAGAAGAGAGAGAGACTAAAGTTACAGAGGATTTGTTAAAAATCCAAATACATGAGTATATTGGATTCATTAAAAAATTTGCGGATGAGACCAACATTATGACTAAGCACTTTTTTATTGTTATCCCTTACCTTCCTTTTGATGCTGCAACAGGGGGTGGCTCTTCTTTCTTTCCTTTTGGTGGATCGTCTTCCTCTCCTTCACCACAACTAGAACAAGCTTTTGACGCTGCAAGAATACAGTTGGAACAAAGAATTTCTACTGTTGTACAAGGACTTGCTCGTTTTGGGGTTAGGGCTCAAAAATTAGGAACAGAAGAAGCTGTTGAATTATTTTATAAATTATTTAATCCAGGTGAGCAAGATAGATCTGCTCCTGTAATACAACAATCATAAATATATGGGATTATTTGACTTTTTATCATCACAAAAAAAAGACTCTCCTGTTTCTGCTCTTTTGCCAGACCAGATTTATAAAATTGCTGAAATGCAATTAAAAGATATTATTGCACCTTCCGCTCTTGGTGTTCAACCAAAAATGTTAAATCTTGGCACTAATGTAGTTAGATCATTTTTTGTTATTTCTTATCCTCACTTTTTGACAGATAATTGGTTAAGCCCACTTATAAACTTAGATAAAGTTTTTGATGTTTCAATACACATAACACCACTTGATACTGGTGAAGTTATGAAAACTTTTCAAAGAAAAGTTGCAGAAGTGGAAAGCCAAATAATGACACGTGAAGGTAAGGGGTTAGTTCGTGACCCTTCACTTGATGTTGCTTATCAGGATTTAGAAGGTCTTCGTGATGGTTTAATTCAAGCCCAGGAAAAAATGTTTGATGTCTCACTTTACATTTCTATTTATGGAGCAGATGAGGCTGAGGTTGATAAAACAGAAAATCAAATTAAATCCATGCTAGACAGTCGTTTGATTTATATTAAACCAGCCCTTTTCCAACAAGAAGAAGCTTTTCTTTCTACTATTCCGCTGGGGGACGACAAATTAATGATAAAAAATAAATTAAACACATCTCCTCTTTCGTCATTCTTTCCATTTGTTTCTTTTGACCTTTCTTCTGATAAAGGAATTCTTTATGGGCTTAATCGCCATAACGGTTCTCTAATTCTTTTTGATAGATTTGGTCTTGAAAACTATAATTCTATTGTTTTTGCTAAATCTGGTTCTGGAAAAAGTTATGCAACTAAATTGGAAATTTTACGTACTCTTATGTTTGATACTGAGGTTATTATTATAGATCCAGAAAGAGAGTATGAATATCTCGCGGAGTCTGTTGGAGGAAGGTACTTTGATATTTCCTTAACTAGCGGTCACCATATTAATCCTTTTGATTTACCAAATCCAACTGAAGATGAATCACCAGCTGAGGTTTTACGTTCAAATATAGTTAACCTTGTTGGTCTTTTCCGTGTGATGTTAGGAGGACTTACCCCGGCTGAGGACTCTATTGTGGACCAAGCAATTACAGAAACTTATGCCCTTAAAGACATTTCTCCTGAAGTGGATTTTACAAAATTGGAACCACCTCTACTTTCTGATTTCGAAACAGTTCTTTCTGGAATTGAAGGATCTGAGGATTTACAACAACGCTTATCAAAATATACAAAAGGGACTTGGTCAGGTTTTATTAATCAACCGTCAAACGTAGACATAAATAAAAAACTGGTTTGTTTTTCTATTCGAGATATGGAAGAGGAATTAAAGCCTGTTGCTATGTATATAGTGACTCACTATATTTGGAATTCTGTTCGTAAAGATATTCGCAGGAGATTACTTGTTGTGGACGAGGCTTGGATTATGATGAAAAATGAAGACACTGCTTCATTCTTATTTGGTCTTGCTAAGCGTGGAAGAAAGTATTATTTAGGACTTGCCACCATTACTCAGGACGTGGGAGATTTTTTAAAGTCCCCTTATGGCCTTCCTATTATAACAAACTCTTCCATTCAACTTCTTTTGAAACAGTCTCCTTCTTCTATTGATATGGTTCAAAAAACTTTCAACTTAACTGATGAAGAGAAGTTCTTACTGTTAGAATCTGGTGTAGGGGAGGGAATATTCTTTGCTGGACTAAAACACGTGGCAATAAAAATTGTAGCTTCTTATACTGAAGATCAAATAATAACGAGTGACCCATCTCAACTAATACAAATAAAAGCCATGAAAAAAGAACTTGAAGATCAAAAAACATGATGAAATTAAAATTTAAAATAATATTCATATTTTTTATATTTTTAACTAAAGTAACTTTTGTTCATGCAGAACTTATTGGTAACTTTGTTCTAAATCCAGAGAACCCAGAACCTTTTGCGCCTGTCACAATAACATTAAGTAGTTATGATTTTGACGTTAATTCTGCCGATATCTCTTGGAAGATAGATGGTAAAACTGTAAGTACAGGCCCTGGATTAAAACAAATTAAATTAACAACAAATGCTGTTGGTACTTTTAATAATGTTTCGGTTATTGCAAAATTACCAGATGGGCAAGTTTTTCAGGGTACTATGAATGTTTCTCCATCCTCTGTTGTTTTACTCTGGGAATCACCTGAGGCTTTTGTTCCTCCTTTTTATGAAGGAAGGTCTCTTCCTGCTGAGGGTTCAACCGTTAGAGTAACGGCTCTCCCACAAATGATGTCTTATGGAAAAAGTGTTACCCCAGCTGACATTTCTTATTCTTGGTATAGAAATGATGAATATATAGAGAGTGCTTCAGGTAGAGGGAAACAGGCGGCTGATATTAGTTTAGAGTATTTAAGTGATAGCACTATTATAAAAGTTTTAGCAGTAGCACCAGACGGAACAAAGACTTCGAAAGATATTACTATTTACCCTCATAATATTTTACCTATTTTCTATCTTTATGATCCTATTTTAGGAACCGATTTAACAAAAGCGGTTACCGGTCGTTTTGAAACAACTAAAGAATTTACCCTTCGTCTTGTTCCTTACTTTTTCTCTTTAAATAATGGGGTGGGAGACACATCTTCTTTTTCTTGGAACTTGGATGGTTTACCAATAGAGACAGAAGATTCTACAACTATCACTCTTCGTCCAAAAGAAAATGCTTATGGTTCTAAAATTTTAAGTGTGGCTTTAGAAAATACAAAAAGGGTTTTACAAAATGCAAAAACAGATCTCAATATAGTTTTTGATACAAGACAGTAATTATGCCAACAACAAATCCAAACCAATATGTTTTATTAGATGAAAACATCCAAACCACCATCGGCCAATCTAATCAGCCTTTTGGTTTTACAATAGGACAAGAAACTAGTCTTGTTGATGTATCGTCTTTTGTGTTGTTTCTTTTCTTAGCAGCTAGTGGTGTAGCCACAATAGGTAGAATACTTTATGCCTTAGGATTAAAGACCGCTAATAGTGATAATGAGTCTAAGATAACTGCGGCTAATCAGATAATTACTTCTTCGTTGTTTGCTTTACTCATGTCTTTTTCTCTAGTGCTTTTATTCTTAGCAATTAATCCAGATATAGTTACGGGGAATGTGGATTTTAGTAAGGTGAAAGTGGGAAGTAATACAGGAGTAGTCACCACAACAAACCCACAGACATCAACAGGAGCTGGCAGTGCCTCTGAAAACGCCTTAAGAAAAACTTTCAATGATGCTGAAATAACAATAAACAAAGACCCCTGTGCAACACCTACATCCCTTGGTTGTACAAATGTTTCTGGAATGCAGACAAATATTATTAATGCTGTACTTGCTTTAAAGGTAAAATGTAACTGTTCTGTTCAAATAACAGGAGGAACTGAGTCTGGGGGTCATTCTGGGACATCTAATCATACAACTGGTAATGCTGTTGATATTCTCTTAACTCCTCAACTTGTTTCATTTTTTAATAATTCAAGTAGTGGCTTAGTTAAAGATGTAAGCGATAACACAAAAGGGGTTTGTGGTATAAAATTTAAGTTTACTGATATTATTTTCTGGGATGAATACCCTGGGTGTGACGGGGGGCTAACAACAATAAGACATTATCATGCTTCCGTTACAGGTCGCTAGTTTCATTCTTTAAAGAAGTTTTCTCTTTTTAATTTATATACCCTATACCCTAAGCGCTATATCTTGCTATACTTTACTCATGCGTGATAGAAAACTTTTTCTAATTCTAACTGTTGCTATATTATTTGCCTTCTTGGTTGTTGTTTGGTATTTCTTTAAAGCCTCTCCATCTTCTAATCCTTCTATAAATAACCCAAGTAATCCTTTTGGTCCTGAGGCAGCATCTAAGCCTGGTGGAGGATTTATAACCAACTTTGTAAATGGTCTCTCTGGAAACAGTAAACCTACGACAGATGAACGTATTCCTGCCTCAGAAAGAATCCTTATACAAATATGGGATAAACCAACTGCTGGGTATAATTTTGTTACAAGAGAAATCATAATAGAGGGAACTTCTACATCTCAAATGGGGACTTCTACTGTAAAAAAACTTTCGAAACCAACTAAAAAAACTGTTGAGTACTTAATGTTTGTAGACCGTATTACTGGCCATATTTATGGATATAGTAATGATGGAATGTCTCCTTTTCAAATAACTAATACAACTATTCCTGGTGTATATGATGCCTATATAACTCAAAATGGTACAAGAGTTTTTATGCGTTATTTTGATAAAGATACTAATGTAATAAAAACAATAGTTGCAAATATCCCTTATTTTATTGAAGGAGCAGACCCACACTCTTTAACTAATCTAAAATCTCTTCAAGACAATGTTTCCTCTTTTGCTGTAAGTGAATCATCAAACTATTTTTCATATGTAGTTCCAAATTATTATGGTTCTTCTATTTATACAGTTGATTCAAAAGATGTTTCCACTTCATTTTCTTCACCTCTTCGTGAGTGGTCTTTAGTTTATGGTGGAGAAACTCCATATATTACAAATAAACCATCCGCTTATATGGAGGGTTCAACTTTCTCACTTCCTAAAAATATTTATAATGTTGGTGGTAAAACTGGTTTAATTTCTCTTCCTAATAAAACTGGTGATTTGATTCTTTCTTCTATGTGGTCAACTTCTGGGCTTTTAGATTTTGTTTTATCTAAAAAAACTGGACAATCAACTACTTTAAATATAAAAACTTTAGCTTCTAAGTGTCTTTGGTTAGATACAGTAAAATTCTTATGTGGGGTTCCATCAATTTTAACAACAGGGGACGAAGGCCTTCCTGATGACTGGTTACAGGGTGTTGTTTCTTTTTCTGATGATTTGTTTTTAATAAATACAAATAGTGGTTTAAGTAGTTTAGTTTTTTCTTTAACAAATGAGGGTGGAAGTCCTTTTGACATAACTCATTTACAAGTAAACAAAAATATAACATCTTTATTGTTTACAAATAAACAAAATGGATCCATGTGGATGATAAATTTAAATAAAATTATCGCAACTACAACCCGTCAGTAAAACATGAG
>JBAXLU010000024.1:0-9350 GCA_037134695.1 Candidatus Nomurabacteria bacterium | reverse complement strand
GTGTAATCATAAAACGAGACGAGGTGACCGAACATCCCGCCCGTGTCTCACGAAGGGAATAATACATTTAATTTAGAAATTCGTCTGGAGCTTCTACTTTGAATTCAAAATTTTTATCGCCTATTTTAAATTTAAGATTAGATGCATGCAACATAATACGCTCTGATTGTATTTTACTTCCATATACAATGTCTCCAACTATGGGATGCATAATATAAGTCATGTGCGCACGTAGCTGATGAGTGCGTCCAGTTTTTGGAGTTAGTTTTACGAGAGTACTATTATCTTTTTTTGTTATAACTTCCACCCCTGTTATTGCTGATCTTAATTCCCCTCGTGGATTTGTCGGATTAACTTGTTGCTTATAATCTTTTTTATTTCGTCCGAGTGGTGCATCAATTACAAAATTGTCTTCTTTAACAATCCCCTCTACGACAGCTAAATATGTTTTTTCTATACTATGATTTATAAATTGATTTCTTAATTCATAAAAAATTTCTTTTGTTTTGGCAACAACAATCACACCAGAAGTTTCTCTATCTAATTTATGTACGATGCCACCTAATTTTATAGTTCTTCCATCTTGAAGTATTATTTGATTCTCAATACTAAAAATATCTGGATAATTTACCACCAAAAAATCAACCAAAGTTTCTTCGGTAGAATTATCAAATGGGTGCATCACAATGCCGGACGGTTTATTTAATACAACGATATTTGTATCCTCGAATATTACAGGGATATACATAGTGTTCGCACTCTAACATATTTTCGTGTATAATGCTCTTTACTAATATATTAATTAGCAAACAAATATGCCCAGGTGGTGAAATTGGTAGACACATCAGTCTTAGGAACTGATGCCGCAAGGCGTGAAGGTTCAAGTCCTTTCCTGGGCACAAATAGCAACGAAACGATTCTCGAATGGCTTAAATCCTGTATTAAGCTTATATTTCAATTCGTTATCGAAAATAGAAAGTTCAGAAAAAAGAATCTTCGTGATTTCGTCTTTTTCGTATAAATCAGCAAAATCCCAACGTACAGCAATATCTTTTAGAAGTTCAGAAATAGTTGCTACATCTTTCAATGTTTCTCTCATTGCTTCCTCTGAGACCTGTTCATCAATCATTAAGGTAGAAATCTGTTCTTCTAATTTATCCTGCTCATTTTTTAATTCTTCCGGCTGGTAAGCACCACTCTTGAGTAGGGTAACTTTGTTTTCTCTCAAGTATGCCAAATCTTCACGCAGTTTTTTCTTTCTTCGTTCCTTGCTTTCGATTTCTTTTAGTCTTTTTCCTTCGAGTTTTCCGATGTCTTTACCGAGTCTGATTTCAAACTCTTCTAGCTCTTGTTCGGTAAAAGCAAAATTCTCAATGAGTGGTTTTACTTTCTCACTTAAAAACTTTTTAACATTAAAGTTTTTGTTGGTATTCTCGCAATCAACTTTACACTTCAGTGCACAGTACAGTATTCCTTTCTTAGGGTAAGGGTTATACGACCTACTACAAGCCTCACAAATAAATATACCTCTGAAAGCATAGTCTAGAGGCTTGTCATAGTGCTTACTCTTATTCTTCTTTTTGAGTTTAGTGTCCACTCTTTCAAACAACTCAGCAGAAACAAGAGCATCATGACTATTACTTTTTATCCACTCTTTGTTATCTCCTAAGAAAAATCCTATATAGAAACGATTTCTCAGGATTGGTTGAATTGTTGTATAGCGAAGAGGGTGAGATACTTTTTCTCTTCCGTCATCTAAACTATCACACTCATCTGATTCTATCTCTGTTCTTGTCCTTCGTTTCCTTCTTGGAGGCATTGTGAACCCTTCTTCATTGGCCCATTTAGCAATATCAGCCAGAGACCACCCTTCATCAGCAAGTTCAAAGAACCTCTTTATAAAAGGAGCTCTGACAGGGTCAAATGGCTTCCAGTTCACATTACCTTCGTTTAGGTAACCAACAGGTGCTTGGTAGGAACACAAACCACTCTCCCGATTTTTGCCTAAGGCTAGCGAAACTTTTTCACTAGTAACTCTCGAATGATGTTCTGAGAAAACACCGTCTATATCCATATGAAGTGAGCCGGAGCTACTCTTCTCATATTTAGCCATACTGAACCTAACGTCTACACCATTCTTAATCAATTTTTTGATAACATTTGTATCAATCCCATTCCTGCTAGCACGGTCCCATGACAAGAAGATGACACCCTTAAAAAGACCTTTGTTTAAGAACTCAACCATTTTATAAAACTTTGGTCTTTCTATAGCAAAAGTAATACTTCCATCACTGTTAAATATCATCACATCATCTTCTTTGAAAGACGAATGTTTCTCGCTTACAATTCCATTTGTGAACAAGCCTTTAATAGTAACTGTAGCCAAGAGTAATTTTTCTCTTTTAGTAAACCTAGTATTCTCTGCTAACTGATATTCGAGTGAGTTTTTCTGGTTATCAGCATCATCAGTGCTCCGTCTGTTATACATCAAATAACAGGATTTGTACTTCCCATCTTCAATTTCCTTCAACACTTTTTCTTCTAAATTAGCTGCTTTCATTTCTTACTATTTTACCATTTTTAATGTAAAAACCTTCATTTTTCATCCTTCTGTCGATACGTCGAAGTACATCAACCAGCATTGAAACTGACTGTAACGTTTCTTCAGGGAATAAAGATATGGGCAAACCCTTATCCTGCTCAGGACCTCCACCATTACCGTATAAATCAGCCATTGTCTAAGTGGTAATTAGAATGCAGGCTCCTGGTTATCAAACAGTGACTCATCTTCCTGCTTTCTATCCTCTATATATGTGGAGAAAACAGGAAGTTCAACTTGCTCAGAGTCGTTCTCTCTAGGCAGTCTGTAATGGGATTTTTTCCTGTCAGCTTTTGGCACTTCATCGCTTGGAACTTTCTCGATTTTCCCAGACTCTTTTGCCAATTTAATGCCATCATCAATAGCGGTCTTCCCAAAATCATCAGTAAGAATTTCATGAAGTTGTTCTCGACTTTTCATCCCGTCGGCGAGCAGTAATGACACAGCGGCGGCAACCTCCTCAACTTTCATTTTTTTCTCATCAAAGTCCCCAACATACTCAAAACCAGATGGACCATGTTCTCCGTTTATAATGTTAATTTCAAATGGCTTCAATGCTTCATCTTGGCGTAACTTTGTTTGTCGTATTATGAGGCGATTTTCCTCATCCTTCTTCTTCTCAACTGTGATGTGACAGTCAACCACAGCTAAGATATCAGAAGAACCTCTCATACTTTGTCCATTTGGACTACCATAACCCTTTTCTTTTCTATGATGATGAGTGAAGAGAATAGAAGAACCTGCAGTAATTACTTTTTTAAGACCATCGAATACTTTTGCCATGCCTTTTGCCTCGTTTTCCTCCTGTCCGTGTACTCTCACAAGAGAATCAAGAATCACTAGTACGATATTCTTTTCTTTAATAATATCAACAAGCATTTCAAGAACATTTTCGTCATCTACCTTAATGCCACTCTGTGACAAATAGAAAATGTTATCTGTATCATTTGTACCAAGAAGCTCTAATCGTTTTTTCAATAAACGGAGGTGGTCTTCCTCATCAATTATTAGCACAGCCCCTTTTGTTGTTTTATATTTACCAAATACTGAGGTCTCACGACTCATACTCAAAGCAATGTGAATACAAACCCAGGTCTTACCTTCACCAGGATTACCGGAAAGTGCTGTAATACCTTGTTTAGGTATTAAATGGTCCACTAACCAATCTTCTTCCCCGAAGTCGTTATTAAGTATGTCTCCAATTGACCATAAACGAGGCTTAGTGCTTACAATCTTCTCTACGCTGATATTCTCCTCAAGGGTTCCTCCTAAGGTCTTTTTTCTAGACTCTTTCCCCCATAAACCATTAAAGGTGTTGTCTAGTTCCTTCTTTCTGGTTTCGAAAGGCTCTGGTGACTTAACAATAGTTCTGTCCCAACCATATAAAGCTAGTCTAGCAATTGTAATTTGCTCCGGAGTCTTTGCTCCACTAAGTACAAATCCAGAAACTTGAGCTATTGCCATATGTCGTAAACCTTCACCAATCTTTACACCTTTTGCTAAGATTTCTTTAACGGGGATTTTGTTACTACTGATTTCAACAGCAGAGTATTTCGGTATTAGTTTATCCAATTCATCAATGGTACATCTTTCACTTTCATCTGGATTATATGCAAGTATTGTTACATCAAAAGGATTGTTTGGGTCTTTTAGGTGTTTGGTGAATGGTAGTCGTAATATTCGCGCCAAGTCCATTGCATTTTTGTCACCTCCATAGAAATGGACAAGTCGTCTTTGTATATCTCGACACTTTATTTTGTTCTCTTCTGTTGCTTCAAGTGGTGCTGGGAAGAGCCAAATCATATGTGCCCCCTTTTTAGTTCTTACTATTATTGTAGGTGATGGTAACCCTGCCTCATCGGCAAGCATACGTTTTTCTTGTATGAGTGCAGTGACTTCTTCTTGTGGAAGTGTTGGACTAAAATCAATATCTACAAAAACCACATTGAGAAAAGATAGATTTTCTTCTATCATTCTTCCTGTTAAAGGGAAGCCGTTAACGGCATAAAAAACACCGTAACCACTTTCGTTGAAAGTTTTATCTAGAACATTATTTCCTTGTGTGACTGTGTTAGCAATTGAATCATGAATGTAACGGTAACGAGAACCCGGGAACAGAGAGAAGTATTCTTCTGGAGTAGTTATGGTATTTGGCATAAGTCTATGGCCGTTCCTTGTGATAGTCCTGGGTGGCGAGAAGACTTATATCTTTACCCAGAACTATCAGAAAAAACAAAGTTATTTAATAGTGTTTTGCTATATAAAGAAAAAACACCCTCGAAGGTGTTTTTTCAGTTTCAACAGTACAACTCATTAAGAGGTGTGAAGTTGATAACTAAAAAGCAAATGCTTGCGAGTTATCAACTTCACATATCTATTTATAAATACACGCTTTCGCCCGGGGGTTATTTATCAATGGATACATTGTTTTGATGTGCTTCTTTGGTGATAAAAACTCTGTAACTATCCGATACACTGAATAATTACACCGAAGAAACATTTTTATATTTCGTAACTAAACTAAGGAGCTACCTGTAATAACTCTATCAAAGTAATTTTATTCTTGCAAGAGCGACACCGACAGCAAACCCTTATTTTACAATAGTTTTTAGGAGTATACTTACATTGGAAAAAGTAAAAAAACCTTATTTTTACTAATTTTTAGTATTATTTTTCTCTAAAATTATTCTTATTTTCTACTAAAGGACAATAATTTTTTACACTAGTTTTAAGCTAAAACGCTCATGTGTTTTTGAGATAACTTCCAAAGCATACAAAAGAGTCTTATTATCCATCTTACTCATGTCTCTTGCTTGTAGTTCAAACAATACTTGCATTGAAACATTCTCCATTTCTCCTGCTATTTTTGCTACAGCTAGCTTAAATCCAAGTTTGTTTTCTATTGATTTTGGTACTCGAGAAGTGCTATAAGAAAAGCCAGACTCAAGAGCTATTTGTTGCTTAGTCTTTGATTCATTCATGATGCCGTAGGCATATCTTCTTTGACGGATGGATGGGGTCTTTTTCATAATTATTTCCTAAGAAATCATAACAAAATCACTACTTATATTATGCGATAAATTCGCATTAGTTTCAATTAAAATATGTAAGAAAAATAATGTATAATATAGAAATATGAAACTCTTAAAAAACTTTGATGAGCTTAATAAGGATGATGTACTTATTGCAGGAGGTAAAGGTGCTTCATTGGGCGAGATGATTCAAGCGGGTATTCCGGTACCTCCTGGATTTGTGATACTTTCAAATGCTTTTGAGGAGTTTATAAAAGTAACAGGTTTAATAGAAGAAATTCAGGCAGTTTTAGATACGGTGAATCATAACCAAATACACACGGTAGAGTTTGCATCTGAAAAAATAAGGGGACTTATTTTGTCTCAAGAAATTCCGGAGGAAATTAAAGCAGAAACATTAAAGCATTTCAAAGAGCTTGGTGCTGAATTTGTTGCCGTGCGTTCATCTGCTACAGCAGAAGATGGTAAAGACCATGCTTGGGCAGGTCAACTTGATAGCTACCTTAACACTACAGAAGATGACCTTCTAAATAAAGTTAAACATTGCTGGGCTTCTCTATTTACGCCGAGGGCTATTTTTTATCGTTTTGAAAAAGGACTCCACACGACAATAATATCTGTTGCTGTTGTTGTTCAAAAAATGGTTATGTCAGAAATATCCGGTATTGCATTCTCAGTCCACCCGGTAACTGAAGACAAAAATCAAATTATAATTGAGGCAGGTTTTGGTCTTGGAGAAGCTATTGTGTCAGGGCAAGTAACTCCAGATAGTTATGTCATTGAAAAAGAACCAAGAAAAATTATTGATACTATTATTTCCACTCAAACGGAAGCCCTTTATAAAAACCCTAATGGGGGTGGAAATAAGTGGAAGACCATTCACGAACCAAAAGCATCGTCGCAAGTTCTTTCAGAAGAACAGATTTTACAACTTTCTGAGTTGATAGTAAGAATTGAAAAACATTATGGATTCCCTTGCGATATTGAATGGGCTTACGAGAAAGGACTTTTTTACATTGTTCAAAGTCGTCCTATTACAACTTTACTAAACAACAATATGTTATAATTTCAAGTATATGAAAACTATCAAACTTACAAAACCAGAGTATTTTTTGAATAAAGACCTTTTAGATAAAGACATTTCAATTATTAAAGAAGAAAATTTCTCTAAATTTATTCGGAGAAGAATTCCTTTATTTATGGATGGTTACAGATATTCAGGGTATGCGGCGACCAATCGATGGGGTGTTGAGATTTGTTTTTTTGAAGCCGGTCACGAACAAGTTAAGCCGTGTTACATTTCAGATACAATGAACGTGAAAGGAGCTGAAGTTTGGCTTAAAAAGATGAACGAAGAAGCTAATTTTACTCAAAGTCTTATTGATGAAGTAAAAAGCATCGTCGTTCTTGAAAAAGATTTTGCAAAATCTGTTCCACAGCGTGAACTTTCAGTCGAAGAAACTGTTGACTTGATGAAAAAGCATTTAGATTATTGGGTTACTTTTTTTGAAGTTGCTTATTTGTGGTTCTGTGTAGAAAATATAAAAGAAAACATTGATGCTGAAATTAAGTCAGAATGGAAAGGCTCTGAAGAGGACTTAAAAGATTTTTTTGAGAATGCTTATCGCCCTATGGAACTTCCTTTGTCTAGTGTGGAACAAAGAGACATAATAAAATTAGCCCTCTTGAAAGGTGAGGAACTAGAAGTTGCACTAAATGAACATTGCGAGAAATATAAACACCTCTCACTCCACAATCCTGATGATGAATACTTTGATATTGAATACTATAGAGGAAGAGTAAAGTCACTTCAAGACCCAGTTGAATATCAGAAGCAAAAAGATTTACTTGAGTCTGCTGATTTAGAAATATCTGAGGCAAGTGAGCTTTTGAAGAAAACAGATATCTCTGAAAAATTGAAACAAAGAGTTGAATTTGTTAGATGGTTTATGTACTTACGAACAGAATGTATAGACCATATGATGCTTGTAAACAGTGCTTTCAAGTCTATACTAAATTCGATTGCGGAAAAGCTTGACCTTCCAGTAGAGGCGGTTCTTCATATGACTTACGAAGAAATCATTAGCAGTTTGGAGCTCGGCAAGCTTTCAATAGAAAAAGATTTGATTATGGAACGATTGAATAAGGGGTATGCTTACCTGATTGCTCCTAATGGCTCATATTTAGTCACTGGAGAGGATGTTGATACTTTGCACCAGCTAGTTATCCCTAAAGTGGAAGGTGAGAAAATAACAGAAATTAAAGGTCAGTCAGCATTCAAAGGTAAGGTTACAGGCATAGCTCGCGTGATTCTTGATAGACGCCAGTCAAAAGATTTACAGGAAGGAGAAATTCTTGTGACCACAATGACATCTCCAGAGTTTGTTCCAGCTATGAAACTTTCTGCTGGAATTATTACCAACGAAGGAGGGATACTTTGTCACGCCGCGATTATGTCTCGTGAATTGAGAAAGCCTTGTGTTATTGGTACAAAGATTGCAACCGATACTATAAAGACTGGTCAAAAAATAACTCTTGATGCCGACAGAGGTATTATAATTTTGGACTAAGTATGAAAGAAGGAATGCCAAATGAGGCAGAGGCAATAATTACCCGTCATACAATTAAGGGTAAGGGTTCAGACTATGAACATTTATCACCTGAAGGGGTAGATAAAGCAAAAGAGAGAGCTAAAGATTTCATTCAGATAATAGAAAACTCTTCCCCGGGGACGGTGATATTTTTTGGTGGTAGTTCTTATGAGCAAAGAACAGGCTCAACGCTTGAAGTGTATGCAGATGAAGTAAAGAAAAAAGTAAAATACGCTCCAGATATATTATTTTTTGACGAAGAACAAATCACTGAACAGGCTAAAGTTGGTCATCTCGCAAGTGTGCAAAAAATTCAAGAAAGTGCAGATAAAAATCCATCAGCAAAAGTCGTGATTGATTTTCCACTTGTTCTGAGGAATTTTGAAAATAGAGAATGGCTTTATGATGAAGAGGGAAATCCAAAGAAAGAATGGATGGATATGCTTGATAAGTATGGTAAAGATTATAGCTCTGCAATAAGAGAGTGGTTCGGTAATCAAGGTGTTTTTGATGGTAAGCAAGTTGTACCTTCTCCAGCAACAATGGCAGAAAGTTATCTCAATGGAATAAGAAGACTTGAGGATTTTGTAAAAAAGTTTTCAGGTGAACGAAAAGTAAAAATAGTTGTCGTAGGTCATAGTTTCCATATAGACGCTCTACTTACTTATTTATCTAATAATGGCAAAGTTGATTTAGAGGGGTTTGAAAAGATTGGTAATAATGTTATAGATACGACTGAAATGTCTACAATAGAACCAGATAAAGAAGGAAATCTAAAGGTCTCTTATCGTGGGAAAGATTTTGTTTTCAAAAAATAAGTAACCCTTCAAAGGAGCGAACTTAATCTTCCTGCTTCCTGCCCTATATATAGGAAAGAAAACAGGAAGATGCTTTGAGTAGGTACCGGTACTTATTTTAGAATAACAACCCCGGGGGTCTCGATAGGGTCACCCCCCTCGAGGTATTTGCAACCAATTAAATAAGGAGCTTCGCACTATTGATGGCGCGCAAAAAAAGAAACAATGGTCTATGCCTATTTTCCGATACATAAAACTTGTAGTTGCTGGATAGAAGATTTGATATCATTACTATATAATGAGAGTTCAGAAAGCCACGAAATTGGAGCAC
>JBAXLU010000023.1:0-10026 GCA_037134695.1 Candidatus Nomurabacteria bacterium | reverse complement strand
CGAAAGCAAAGAAGTTTGCTTTCTCCCTACTCACTTCGTGAGACACGGGCGGGATTCGAACCCGCGAATGACGGTTTTGCAAACCGCAGCGTTAAGCCACTTCGCCACCGTGTCTTTTGTTTTCTTTTAAAAATCATTTCTAAAAGTTTTATCATTCTAGCATAAAAAATGATTAGACTCTAGAAAAATATTCCGGTGTGTGGTATAGTATTCACCACAGAAATGCCCCTATAGCTCAGCTGGTAGAGCATCGGACTCTTAATCCGCAGGTCGTAGGTTCGATCCCTACTGGGGGCACAGAAATATAAAATACACAGGTCTTGCCTGTGTATTTTATATTTCTGTGCCCCCAGAGAAAATGAACTGCTTCATTTTCGTTAGGGATCGAATAGGGGTCGCGAAGTCTTATATTTTTGTAATCAAAAATAGACTTTGTGACCGATCCCTACTGGTAAAGTATATATAGTAAATATACAGGTATTATTTTTTGTATTTTCTAAAAACCACCAACTACAAACTAGTAACTATGTTTGCTATACTTTTAATAATGCAAAAAATTAAAAAGTATTTTCCACATTTTTTATTAGCAATTTATATTATTGAATTTGTTTCATTAGGCATTCACCCATACTCACGAGATGTTTGGTATGCAGAAAATATTCCAATACTGGGGATTGTATTATTTTTAGTTATCTTATATATCAGAGGAATAAAGTTCTCTAATACAGCATATTTCTTGATGAGCATTCTTCCATTTCTTCATACAATTGGGGGATATTATACATTTGAAAGAGTTCCATTTGATTGGTTTGACAATCTATTTGGTTTCCAAAGGAATATGTTTGATAGAGTCGGGCATTTTACCGCTGGATTCTTTGCTTATGGATTAGCTGAGTATGTTCTTACTTATAAAAAAGTTTCTACAAAGTTTTGGGCATTTTTCTTGGGCATATGTTTTATTGGAACTCTTGCTATGACTTATGAATTAATTGAGTGGCAATATGCAGTAAAACAAGGAGGAGACGCAGGCCTTGCTTTTCTTGGCTCACAGGGAGATATTTGGGATGCTCAGAAAGATATGTTGATGGATACATTAGGTGCAATATTTGTATCAATTATTGGTATTTTTACTCTGAAAAAATAGAGCTTTTAAAAAAGTGGATTTTCTTATATACTATGCCTCACCTGCCCGGGTGATGAAATGGTAGACATAAGACACTTAAAATGTCTGGCGCAACGCGCGTGCGAGTTCGAGTCTCGCCCTGGGCACAAATTTAAAAATCTGACGAAAGTCAGTTTTTTAATTTGTGACCAGGGAGCAAGTGAACTGCTTCACTTGCGTCGGGACGAGAATAGGGGTCGCGAAATCATCTGCGACGTAGGAGCTGATTTTGTGACCGAGTCTCGCCCTGGGCACATTAAATTAAAAGCAGTATCTCTCGATACTGCTTTTAATTTCTAATTATCCTCCACTTCTCCAGCTCTCTCCTTCAACATTGCCTGATAAGCTTCGTTTGCTAGTTTATCTTTTCTTAAAAGTTCATCTACATGTAAACGATTTTTTTCTCCATAATCAATTTCAACTTCAAAAAATGGTATTACTTTTACAGGAAGTCTCTTCATTACATAATGACGAAGCTCACTTCTCATACGTTTTGCAAAGTCTAACGCCGCCGCTTCCTTAGATTCCGGTAATACAGTCATAAAAATAGTTCCATTCTTCATATCTGCTGTAACGTCACATCTTGTGATTGTGATTAATGAAGCACCGGATGATTCACGTTGAAAAAAGTCCTGAGCAATGGCTAGTACTTCAAGGCCAATTTGTATTTGTCGTTTGGTGGGTTCTCTACTTATATCCATAATGTTAAATTGTTATATCACACCATCTACTTTGTTACGGAGCCTCACTTTTTCGTGCAATGTAGGTCTACTACATTTTACTCAAAAGTTTCTCCGTGCCTCGTATCTAGTGTAATCTAACAATTTCACTAGATTAAGGCAATTTTATTAAATTCTCAACTTCTCCACCAATATCGCTTCTAATATATCTGTTGGTATCATTTCGACTTTACTTTCAACCATGAGCCCACATTCATTTCCTTCGTTTACAGTATCTGTCTTTATTTTTTGTGATTGAAGTTCAATAATTCTTCCACGGCCCAGTTCTACTCCACGGCGTATAACTTTTACAACAGCATTGTTTTGTATTTTACCAGTTTCAACGCGTCCTCCAATAACATGTTTTTCTTTTTGTGAAGAAAAGTTACGAAGAATTTTTAGAGTTCCAAGTATAACTTCTTTCTCTTCATATGGAAGGCGACTCTCAACTAGAGTATCAAACCATTCAGAAAGTTTATAAATAATATCAAAAAGTTCTGGTTTAATTTTGAAACGGTCAGCTTGATCACGAGCTTTTGATTCTAATTTAACAGCGAATCCAATAATCACAGTTTTTTCATCAGATGACGCAAGCATAATATCTCCTTCAGAAATTGTACCGACACCTTCAGCGATAATTTTTATTTTTATATCATCAGTCTCACGCTTTTTCAATTCCATCTTTACAGCATCTAATGTTCCAAGTGAATCAGATTTAATAACTACAGGAATAACAACTTTTGCATTACGGTAAATTCTTGGATCCATAACTATTTGAACAGCATTTGATTTTGTCTCTGATTGTAAAGCTTCCATAGCTTTCTTATCAGAAGAAGAAACAAATATTGCACCAGCTTTTGGAACCTCATCAAAACCTGTAACTTTTATAGGTTGACCAGCATGAGGATTTTTAATTGTTCGTCCTGCAAAGTCTTCAATAATACGAATAGGGGAAAGTGCAGTTCCAGCGACAATGGCCCCGCTTCCTGCTAATGTTCCATCTTTTATGATTAATGTTGCAGATATACCACGTTTTTGATCTACGAAACTTTCAAGTACATAACCAGTAGCTTCAGTTGAAAGATCAGCTTTAAGTTCATTCATTTCCACTAAGAGTAAAAGTGTTTCAAGTAAGAAGTCCACCCCTTGTCCAGTTTTTGCAGAAATTTCTACACATGGTACATCTCCTCCGTAGCCTTCTATATAAATAGCATTTTCAACAAGAGAGTTTTTTGTTTTTTGAATGTCAGCACCTGGCTTGTCTATTTTATTAATAGCAACAACGTAAGGTAACTTGCGGGCATCAATTGTTTTCCAAGCCTCAAGAGTTTGTGCTTTTACACCGTCTTCTGCTGAGACAATTAAAATCGCGATATCGGCTATTTCTGCACCACGTTCACGCATTGATTGAAAAGCCGCGTGACCTGGAGTATCCAGAAATGTTATTGATTTTAAATCTCCTTCACTTAACTTTTGTTTGACTTCATAAGCTGAAATACGTTGAGTTATACCTCCGGCTTCGCCATCAACAATGTTTGATTTACGAATGAAGTCGAGTAATGATGACTTTCCGTGGTCGACGTGACCAAGAACCGCAATAACGGGTTGGCGAGAAACAAACTCTGGTTCAGAAGTTTTTGACATAAATATAACGACAATTATACCACGTTTTCGTGAATTAGTCACGAAAATGGTTTCAGGTTTTAGTTTGTAGGTTATAGAAATTCAAAAGACAATCACGAAGTGATTACTCGTATCTCTACAACCTATAACCTAAAAACTATTACTTACCTCTTGTGTGCCTTCTTACTTTCTTCTATCACACTTTGTTCTTCCTCAGTTAAATCATGAGTTGAAAGATATTTTTCAATTGGTTTTGCAAAAGTGCTTATACGATCACGAGCATGAAGAGTGGACAATACAACTCCATTTCCTTTTTCATTTAGTAATGCGATAGAAAAACTTTGATTTGAACCATTAGCTTCAAATGCTTTATAACGAATTGTTTGGGCATTTCTTACTGATTGAGACACTCTATTGTCAAGAGATAATGCGTGTTCAGCTATTACTTCATTTCTTTTTTCAATTTCAGCTACAGAGTCTACACATTTTTTTATTAAGGTTTCAAGAGAGGCTCCATTTTCTCCACGAGTGAATCGGCTTATTTTTGAATGAAGATAAATAACATAAAATAAAAGTATAAGTATTGCGAAAGCTAAGGGGATACTTGGAAAAGTTTCTACAAGTTTTAAAACATAGGCAAAATTCATATATAAATTAGTGTAACATAAGATTATTTTTTTCTGTGGAAAAGATAATTTGTAGTATCTGCATTAACTTTCAACTTGATGGACTTTATGAACTTTATAAACTTAAACACATGTTGACATAAAGAAGAATCTCATTGTAGTATTGTTAGGTGGTGGATTTGCCATCACGAGGCAGTTAGTGCATCAACCAAGGAGAAAAACGATGCCCATTGTTCCTTCTGTAGGGGTAAAGAGACAAGCCCCAAAAAATAGCAACAGCTCCCGCCAGTTTGGTGGTGGTCAAAAGTTGCCAGTCGCGGCCATGACAAGCGCTCAATATCAAAACGCTCAGCGCGCCAAGCCACCGAAGCCTCCAGCGGCCAAAACCCAGGACACAGTGAAGCAGTTTGCTTTCTACTGTGGTACAGCCGACACCCGTTGGATGAGTTTGCCTGGCAGGACACCAAGGGCTTGTCAATTTGCTCAGGCTTGATCAGCCATATTGAACAACGCGGCTATCAGGCCGCAGCGTTCGAATCGACAGTATTTTCCCCACAAGGAACTTACTGTCTTTTTTTTGTGTTAATTTTTTATTTATATGATAGAGTAAAGTCATAATTATGTTTTCATTTTTTAATAATATATTTAGGAATTTTTTTCTGCGACCTTCTGCGTTCGTTCTGCGTAGGTCTGCGCTTTCTGAAAGAAATAGAGTTTATTTAGACAATGCTGGAGCGACAGAAATTAGTGAGCGCGCGAAGCGCTCTCTCACTGAAGCACTTTCCTTATACGGTAATCCATCTGCAATTCACAAAGAAGGCGATATAGCTTCTAGACTTTTAGATAAAGCACGAAACATTTGTGCAAAAATTTTAAATGCTCACGCTTATGAAATATATTTCGTCGGCTCTGGAACTGAATCTTGTAACCTCGCTGTATTAGGTACGTATTTGGGTTCCATTGAAAATTGGAAATTGATAATTGAAAATTCAGAAACAATTCTTCCTCATGTAATTGTTTCTGCTATAGAGCACCCAGCAGTTCTTGAGCCCATTCGTTATTTGGAAAAAGAAGGAAAAATTCGTGTAACTTATTTACCGGTTTATGAAAATGGAATTGTAAAATTAAATGATATTCGTGAAGCTCTAACACCCGAGACAATTTTAGTTTCTGTAATGTATGCAAATAATGAAATAGGAACCATACAACCAGTAAAAGAAATTGGTCGTGCAATTGAAGAATGGAAGAAAGAAAATAATCGTACTCATACTGATTATCCATATTTTCATATTGATGCATGCCAGGCTGTGAATTATTGCAATCTCGACGTTGTACGCCTCCGTGCGCATTTAATGACAGTAAATAGTAGTAAATGTTATGGTCCAAAAGGAATTGCACTTTTATATAAACGTGAGGGGATAAAAGTTGAACCAACAACATTAGGTGGTGGACAAGAACGTGGTATGCGAAGTGGAACAGAATCAGTTGCACTCGCCAGCAGCTTTGCTGAAGCATTGACCGAAAGCACAGAATTAAAAGAAAAAGAAGGAGAAAGATTAGAAAAACTTCGTGATTTCTTTTTTGAAAATATTTTAAAAGAAATTCCTGATGTGACGATTTATGGAGATAAAAAAGACAGATTACTAAATAATATTAATATTAGAGTGCCGGGAATTTTATCTGATGAAATGATTATTCGACTTGATGCAAAAGGTTTTGCAGTCTCACACAAGTCTGCCTGTGCTTCATCTGAGTCAGACGGTAGTTATGTTTTGGAAGCGCTTGGCGCCTCACGCGAGGAAGCGTTACAAAATATTCGCATAACTCTCGGTCGTTCAACTTCAAAACAAGACCTTGATAACTTAATAAAAGCAATCAAAGAAATTGTTAGTAAATACGTAAAGTAATTGTATACTGATTAAATACTGAAGCATCAGACTGTTTTGTTACTACCAGACTCCTATATCGTTACTTGTTTATTTCATTAAAAATTATAAATTTAAAATTAAAAATTAATACTATGTACACTCCAAAAGATTTTTCACAATTACTCGGGCTTACTGGTTTTTCTGATGTAATGTTAACAAACCATTTTATTCTTTATCAGGGTTATGTAAAAAATACAAATACTTTGATGGAAAAGTTTAAGACTTTAGAGGTTGGAACTCCTGAATATGCAGAAACACATCGCAGATTAGGTTGGGAGTGGAATGGTATGCGTCTACATGAACTTTATTTTGGAAACATTATAAATGGTGGACTTGCCTTATCTGAAAGATCATTAAAACAAAAAATTGAAACCACTTGGGGATCTGTTGAAAATTGGCAAAAAGATTTTATCGCACTCGGCTCTATGCGTGGCATTGGCTGGGTGATACTTGCTCATGATAAATTAGAATCTAAATTATTTAATGTCTGGGTTAGTGAGCACGATATGGGTCATTTAGCAGGTGCTACACCACTTCTTGTTATGGATGTTTTTGAGCATGCATATATGACTGATTATGGTATCAAGAGAGCAGATTATCTTAATGCATTTATAACCTCTATTGATTGGCACGCTGTAGAAGAAAGAGTATAAGAAATACAAATACATAGTGTTAGAAGTTAGGGGTTAGGAGTTAAAAACCATCACGCTTCGTATCTAAAACAATTTCTTGTCTTATAATAAAATCGGTTTTATATAAAAAAGTGGCCCGCCGTACTCGGTGAGCCACTGCAAGATTTGATTGTTATCCATTCTCTTGGAATAATTCGTTTGTAACACAAGAGAAAATTTGTTCACTAGATTTGTTGGCGCCAGGCCAACATTCCGTGTGATAGGATTTCTCACCGATTGTAATTACAAGGTCAGATTCTAATATCGGTGCTGGACATGTCTGACACTTGAAGCGTCTTACATATTTAACAACTTTCGGAACATCAGAAGATGTGGAATTTATTTCATAGCTCATTTTCAACCTTTCTAAACAACAAAGTGTAATAATAATTTATTTTTATTTTTATGTCAATGAATTAAATTAAAAAAAGGGCCGTCGCTTACGACGGCCCCTAAGCTGAAGGTTGTGTTACAGCTCTCGTTGTTCTGTATCTGATTTACCACCTTCAGATTTTTTGGCTTGTTCGGTCAGCTCTCTGAAATGACAACCAGTATGGTTGTATCTTCCATTTTCTGCCATTGAGATTACCTGACCAGGTTTGATGTGGTCTTCGCATACACATATTTGTCCGACTACACAGCCTTTTGCCCCAGTTGGTCCTTCTTTTAATATCCCCATGTTGTTCTCCTTGAAATTCAACTAGTCAAGCATAAAACACTTTCACCACAAAGTAAATATATATCTGTATTTAATTAAAAATTATAAATTAAAAATTCGCGCAAGCGTATGTTGACATTTAAAATGTTTTCCTGTACAAAAGAGATATACAGCCAAGTCCGACTATCCACCACACCCGTAACTCCTAATTCTGCTACAATGTATATGTATTTAATTGGTAATTTATTTGTTTGTATTTTAATTTTTAGGTTTGTGTTTTCTACAACCTAAAACCCGTAACCTAAAACCTATCCCATGCCCCCACAGTTTAATAATTTCACAACTAAAGCCAAGGAAGTCATACGTCGAGCCCATGAACTCGCTATTGAACGTGGACAAAATCAGGTTAGCCCGCTTCACTTACTTGGTGCTATTTTGGTACAAGAAGAATCCCTAGTACATGCAATTCTTGAAAAATTAGAGATAGATGTAATTCATTTAACTGACACGATAGTTGATGCGATAGAAGTTCCAGGTGGATCTTCAACAATGAGTCCATCATATCAAATGTATTTAACTCCAGAGCTTGCTATGGCTCTTGAGTCATCACTTAAAGTTGCACAGTCTCTTGGGGACGAATTTGTTTCAACAGAACATCTTTTCTTGGCACTACTAGACACAACCGGACAAGTCCGTGAAATACTCGCACGTTTTAGAATAGATAAAGAAGCTGCTTATCATATATTAGAAGACCTTCGTGCTCAAAACATAACAGAGGCTCATAGTCCAAAGAAAAATAAAGCTCTTGTTAAATACACTCGTAATTTTACAGACTTAGCACGAGCGGATAAGTTAGATCCAGTTATTGGACGCGATACAGAAATCATGCGCTTAATGCAAATTCTTTCTCGTCGTACAAAAAATAATCCAATTTTAATTGGTGAAGCAGGAACAGGAAAAACTGCAGTAGTAGAAGGTCTTGCTATTCGTATGGCAAAGGGCGATGTGCCAGAGAGTTTGAAAAATAAAGAACTAGTGTCTCTTGATTTAGGAATGCTCATTGCCGGGACAAAATTCCGCGGAGAATTCGAAGAAAGATTAAAAGCCATAATGAAAGAAATTGAACGCTCAGAAGGCGGCATAATTCTTTTCATCGATGAAATACATACAATTGTTGGAGCAGGACAAGCAGAAGGATCAGCAGATGCAGCTAACTTATTAAAGCCAGCACTCTCACGCGGTGAGCTTCGTGCTATAGGTGCCACAACTTTAAAAGAATATCAAAAGCATATTGAAAAAGACCCAGCACTTGCAAGACGTTTTCAACCAGTATTTATAGAAGAACCATCTGAAGAAGATGCTCTTGCTATTTTGCGCGGCTTAAAAGAAAAGTATGAACTCTTTCACGGTGTACGTATCATAGACGATGCTCTTGTTGCTGCTGTAAATCTTTCAACCAGATATATTACAAATCGATTCTTGCCTGATAAGGCAATTGATTTGATTGATGAAGCTGCTTCTTCACTTCGTATTGCACTTGAAAATAAGCCACCAGTATTAGATGAAGCACATCGCAGAATTATGCGTTTAGAAATTGAGAAAGAAGCTCTTACAAAAGAGTTAGTAGCACGTGATGATGAAGAAGATAAAAAAGCCGAGAAGAGAATAAGAATAATTGAAGAAGAAATTGCAAATGTAAAAGAAAAGACTCGCGAACTTGAACTAAAGTGGCAAAATGAAAAAAAGATTTTAGGTGAAATTGGTGAAATTAAAAAATCTCTTGAAGCGCTTCGAACAGAATCTGACAATTCTGAACTTCGTGCAGATTTAACTCGTGTTGCAGAAATTCGTTATGGTCAAATTCCAGAACTCACTCGTCAATTAAATGAAAGAATTGAAAAATTAAAGAAGACACAAAAGAGTCGTAGAATTTTGAAAGAGGAAATTACCGAAGAAGATATAGCAGGGGTTGTCGCTCGTTGGACGGGTATTCCAGTTGTAAGAATGCTTGAGGAAGAAGAGGAGAAACTTGCAAAGATGGAGGAAGTACTCGGTAATCGTGTCATCGGTCAACGTGAGGCCATTTCAAAGGTATCAGACGCAGTAAGGAGAAGTCGTGCGGGAATAAATGATCCAGAAAAACCGATTGGCTCATTTATGTTCTTGGGTCCAACAGGAGTTGGAAAAACAGAACTCACAAAAGCACTCGCTGAGTTTATGTTTAATGATGAAAAAGCTTTGATTAAAGTTGATATGAGTGAATACATGGAAAGACATTCAACTTCTAAATTAATTGGTTCACCACCAGGATATGTTGGCTATGAAGAAGCTGGTCAATTAACTGAAAGTGTACGTCATAGACCATATGCTGTAATTTTATTTGATGAAATTGAAAAAGCTCATCCTGAAGTTTTCAATGTTCTTTTGCAATTATTAGATGAGGGGAGATTGACTGACAATAAAGGCAGAGTAGTAAATTTCAAAAATACTATTATTATCATGACATCAAATGTTGGTAGTCAATACATTCAAAAGATGGAACAAATTGGTTTTGGTAATCATGAAGAAGGAAAAGAATATGTACAAGTGAAAGAACGTGTTCGCGAAGCTTTAAAGGATTATTTCAAACCAGAATTTTT
>JBAXLU010000022.1:0-10054 GCA_037134695.1 Candidatus Nomurabacteria bacterium | reverse complement strand
GTAGACATACCTCCTATATATAGAGCATTTCCTACTGACAGACCGCCTGTGGTTGAAGCGTTAGATAAAGTGGTAAGACCTGTTACACCTAAAGTTCCTCCTGTTGCCAAATTGGCTGGACTAAAATTATCTGTTACGAAATTTGTTGCATAAAGATTTGTAGTGGTTGCATTTGTTGTAGTGCTGTTTGTCGCTGTGAATCCATGAAGAGCTGTTGTTCCTGTCACGCTAAGGTTTGCGATGGTTGCAAGCCCTCCGATGGACGCATCGTTTATTATTGAAAGACCAGTGCCGGCACCATTTGCGGTTATTAAACCATTTGTTATAAACGCGCCACTTGCAGTAGTTGTCGCATTTCCTCCAACATATAAATTATTTGCTACAACCATGTCAGTTGTAGAAGCTCCGCCACTTAATGTTGTAGAACCTGTTACATTAACTCTGCCACTAAATAATGAGTTACCTGTGACCTCTAAGATTGCATTTAATAAAGCACCAATTGTTGTAGTGCCAGATGATCCAATCAAAACTATTTGTGTTGGGATATTTGGAAATACAGCAAGACTATCTGTTGTTGTTGACCACTTACTTTCACCGCTACCCCCAGAACTAGCAGAGCCCCAAGTTGGAATATTGCTTCCACCAACTGTTAGAACTGTACCTATACCACCAATTGGTAATTTTGAAAGTGTGTTTGGCCCACTTGCGTACAAAATATCTCCAGTAGTCCAACTTGTTTGGTTTGTTCCACCTTTTGTAGCGCTGATAGCTGTACCATTCCATGTGCCACTATTTACTGTACCTAAATTAGACGTGCCTGATACTGTTAAATTTGTAGAAACTAAATTTGTTGTAGTTGCATTTACGGCTGTTACATTTTGTAAACTAGTTAAACCAGAGGCAACTATTGTACTCAATGTTGTTAAACCTGTAACATTTAATGTATTTGAGAAAATTGCTGGGCCAGAAAAAGTGGAAGTACTAGTAACTCCTGTCGCTGTAAAATTAGTTGCAATAGTTTCTCCGGCGACAGAGAGCTTTGCAGATGGAGTTGTCGTACCTATTCCAAAATTACCATTATCTGTAAAACGTCCAGCCTCAGTTGCACCATTATTTCCAACTAAGAATTTTATAAAATCAGTAGTCCCACTTGCTAATGTACTTTGTAATGTTAGTCCGTCAGTCGCATTTTTACCTCCTATAATTGTTTGGCCACCTATAACACCTCCTGTTCCAACGAAACCAGTTAAACCTGATGTAGTGAAATCAAGATCGGAAAGATTTGAAAGGTGAGTAAGCGCTTCTGTACTAAACTGAGACATGTTGAAAGCACTATCTGTTTGAGAAGCCGATGATGCTGATTTTTGGAAAATAACACGCCCAACTAATTTACCAGCACCAATTAATCTGTTTGGTAATGTCATTGGTGCATTCTCTGCAGTGGCCGAAGCAAGTGTAGAGTATTGACTAGCACCATAAAGGGCAACTAACCCACCATCTGTTTCTACATAAAACCACATAACTGCATATTTACCATCGTCTAATGTAGTCAAAGTTCCAGAATTATTATAATGAGTATTGTCCCATTGTGTTTGACTAGATGCATATTTTGTATCTCCTAAATATGAATCAAAAGTATCACTCATAGCTGTATCTATTTCAGGTATTACATAACGATTAAGTCTGTCCCATAGAGCACCAGCTGATACCATTATGGTTCTTCCGTGATCCATAATCATAAGACCTCCATCACGCTCATCGCGAGAAAGTGGCATAGTTTCATACTCGCGTTGTATCATAGTTGCCGCGTGATCCCCTACTCCTTGTACATCATTTGCAATATGAATTACCCCATTTTCATTTGTTACCACTCCAATAGGAAAATCTGTTTTGTAATTCCAATTAGCAGATGGTCTAGTTGTTACTTGTGGTGTTCCCCCATTATATTCAATACCAACATATCTAATAGAGTTAGTTGGTATGGTTATGTTATTCATTGCTGGCCAGTCAGCATAATAAACAGTTGAAATAGCAGAATTTGCTGGACGAAGAAGACCAGTTCCAGCAGCTACACTTATTTTTCCACTTCCAGCATCAGTTATATTACCCCCAGTAGTCCATCCTGATGAATGGAATACATTTTGCATATCTTGTAATGTAGAAAAAGTTGTATTACCCAATCTTGCAAGTGTCCCATTTTGTACATCTCCAGAAAAACTTCCAGCTTTTACATTTCCAGTTGTTGTACTATTTGTAGCAGTGAAGTCAGCAAGAGTTGTTGTTCCAGTTACAACTAAATCTGAATGTAATGTCGATACTCCATCGTCACCTTTAATATTTGAAATAGCTGAAGATCCGACTGCTACATTATTTGAAACAGAAATATTTGTAGTCGATGCATTTGTAAGAGTTACGAGACCAGTTAAATTAATACCCCCTGTACCACTTTTAAGATTTAAAATAGTAGCCCCCGTTAAATTACCCACGGTAATAGTTTTTGCATTAGCATTTGTACCAATGTTTATCGCACCTGTTGATCCCGAGTCTAAATTAAGAGCACCAGTTGTGCCTGAAGTAACATTTAATGCAGAACCAGATGCTGAAGAAAGTGAAAGAGTATTATCTGTTGTAATAGATGTGGCACCAATTCCTGTAATAGTTGCTGAAGTAGAAGCTACAATAAAACGAGTTGTGCCACCTGTAATAAAATTCAAACCGTAACTATCTGTTGTGCCTAATGTTGCTGTGGTCCCGTAAGCATTACCTCCTTGGACATACGCAAAGGGTTTTATAGTCTCTGCAGATGTTGGAATGGAGACAAGATGCCAGTTTGTAGATTGAGAATCATATAAAAGTTCCACCGTATAATCTGGTCCAACAATCAAGTCAAGTCCATTTGGTGTTTCAATTCTATTAGCAAGAGTCGAGGCACTATCCATATTTTTAATAGTTAGTACAGAAGTACTATCATTCAAAATAGTAATTAATCTTCCGTCTACACCACCTGCTATGCCGGTAAAAGTTGCGTCTCCATTGCCAGAGTAATGAAAATACTCTCCTACGCCAAAGTTAACATCATTTTGTGTTCCAGTTACTGAATATTCTAAGCTTCTTGGAACAAGAAAGTTTCCATAAAAAGTAGAGGTGCCGATAACAGACAATGAATCATTAAAAGTTTTTGAACCAGCAAATATTTGTGTAGAAGTAGATACAACTCCTCTAGCTGTTGCTCCGGCATTTGGTACATTTACAACTAAAGTATCTCCTAATGCTACTGTCGTTGAAGATAATGAAATATCGCTACCAGAAATTCCTAAAGTTAGTCCCACTGAAGAATTTGCAAGTTTATTGTTTGCAATTGTACCAACTACAATATCTCCATTAACTATTGAGCTTGCGAGGTTTAATTTTCCATAAGCAATAGCAGCACTTCCTGATATATCAGCATTTGCAATTGTGCCATCTAAAATTTTCCCACTAGTGATTGCGCCTGTTCCTATAGTTACAACACCGGACGTTGCAACAGTTAAATCGCCAGAGGCCGAAACGAAAGTAGGAATACCAGAATCATTTGCAACTAAAAATTGACCAGATGTTCCAGCGGAAGTTGCCGATAATGCACCTGTTCCATTACCATATAAAACTCCATGAGATGTAAAAGTAGAAGCACCTGTTCCACCACGAGCAACTGATAGTGTCCCTGAATTAATTACAGAAGCGTCTAATGTTGTCGTGCCGGCTGATGTTAGTCTTCCTTGAGCATCAACTGTAAAAGTTGGCACTGAAGTACTGCCACCATAACTTCCTGATGTCACCGCAGTATTATTTATTGTAAAAGTAATATTTCCACTACCAATAAGACGATTAGAAAGAGCGCCACTTAAAGTAACCCCAGTTCCTGAAACCAAATTTCCATTACCACTATTTGTAACACAAGTAGGACAATCAATGTTTCCGGTTGAAGTTGAAAATGTAATTGGCCCAGCACCAGCTAAAGCATTTCGAACAAGAGTGCTTGAAAAATATTTATTAGTAGTACCTTCAGAAATATTATCTGTTGTTAATGTTATATTTCCAGTTGCACCGTTAACACTAGAGACTGTATTTCCCTGTTCTACACGATCCCAAGTTGTTCCATTGTTTATAATCCAATCACCAACAGCCCATAGTGCATGACCATCAATTGATGTCGTACCAGCAACGTCTACTACATAAAAATCACCACTAACACCGCCTATTCCTCCTGCTGTTAATTCAGGCGTGTTTGTTGTCGCATCCCAAGTGCCTTTAAATTTCAAAGATCCAGTGATAGAACTTGGAAGTACTGAAGAATTTATTTTTCCTGAACCATCCAAAAGACTAAACCATGACATATTACCTAAAAGAACTTCCTGGCTGGTTGCTGTACCTTCTGATAAGTCACTCGCTATAATACCTCTGTAAGCAGGAAGTGCTGGTGATCCTTCAGTTGGTCCAGCGTAAAAAGTGTGAGCGCTTGTTATTGTGTTTGCAGCCACGACAGAACAAATAAAAGCAGATCCGTTCCAACTCAATCTTTCATTACTAGCACAAGTTGGTGCGTTTATTTTTAAATCTGTTCCAGAAAATGTAATACCAGATCCTAGACTGATTTCTTCAGCTGTCGCAGAAGTATCAGTTGGATTTCCTATAAGTTTGCCAGCACCAACACCTTGAATCTTCGCATAGGTTACAGCATTGTTAATAATTTTTGAAGTTGTGATTGCGTTACTCACTAAAGTCAAAACTCCGGAGTTAGAAAGTCCAGCATCACCTGTTACGGTCACAGCACTTGCCTGATTAGAGCCATCACCTATAAAAATTTTACCAGCGTTTAGAGTTGATGAAAGTTTATTATTAAAAGTTATCCAATCTGCTGACGAAAGTAATCCTCTGTTTGAGGCAGAGGATGTTGGTAAATTAAATGTGTGTACATTTGAAGCGGATGAGATATTAAAATCCGTACCACTTGTTCCAGCGACTAATGTCTGGGAACTCCCAGTTTGGCTGTTTAAAATTAAACCAGTTACAGAAACTCCACAGTCAGGACCAGGTGCACAAGCAGGTTCTAGTGTTGCCCCTGGTTCATATATGATTGCACTAGCACTTACTGCTGATAATAAACTAAAAGAAATAAGGAATGAAAAAAATGCCAACGTCTTTAAAAGAGTATAGTTATCAAAGGTTTTTGATGATATGAAAGCTGATTTATTTTTTATTTTTATTTCCTCTTTTTTATTCATAAAATTCTCACAGGTCTTAATGTGATTATATCATTTAAAACAAAGAAAATTTGTTTACTGTCCACATAAAAATTAAATATTTAAAATAGAAATTTAAAATTAAAATTCCAGAAAATATTTTCTGGAATTTTAATTATTATTTTTATAAAAATCAAAAAATTGGTTTAACTATTTCTCAAACAAAGCTTGAAGTTCTTTTTGATATTTTTTCATCACGTCTAATGACGCATACATTTCTGGCTTGCCTGTTTTTTTTAATGCCTCAATTTCTTTAGAAATTTTTGCAAAAAGTTCTGGGTTTTTTTCTACTGCACCTTGAAGCATCTCCGCCTGATCTTTAGGAAGATTTTTAGTACCGTGCTTTACCGCTTGTTTAACGAAGAAATCGCGAATAGACATATTATTTTGCAGCTTCCTGTATTAATTTATTAAATGCTTCTGGTGATTGTGGATTTTCTAACAGCTTTTTTCCATTGATAAAAAATGACGGTGTGCCCTGTACTCCTAGCTTTGCACCTTCCTGATATTCAGCTAATATTTTTGCTTCAATGGCAGAACTATTTAAATCAGTTGAAAACTTTGTAGTATCAAGACCTAAAGTCTTTGCATATTCCATAAAGAAATCACGAGCGTTAAGTCCGAGAGACCAATCTTTTTGCTTTTCATAAAGTATGTCATGCATTTCCCAGAACTTTCCTTGAAGACCAGCTGCTTCAGACGCCTTTGCTGCTAATAATGCATTTTGGTGAACTTGAGTTAGTGGAAAATGTCTAAAAACAACTTTTAATGTTGCTCCATTATCAGCTAATACTTTACGTACAAGTGGTTCATAAGCGCCACATGCTGGACATTGGAAGTCTCCAAATTCAACGAGAGTAACCTTTCCGTCCTGTTCTCCACGAATATGATCTGTGTTTGAGACTACAGCCTCTGTTGTTGTACTAACTTGGCCGTTACTTTCTGCATAAAAATAATAAGCGAATAATGCAACAAAAATAGCTATTAAACCAGCAATAAACTTACCTTGCCCTGTTCTTAAAAAGTGTTGTAATTTTTTCATATAGAGAAATTATAACATACCCAACAGCTCTTAGCATGTAGCTTGTAGTGTGTAGCAAGATAAAAAATCGACAACTTTGTTGTCGTTTTTTTTATCTGTATTTAAGCTACATTCTACAATCTACGAGCTACTATCTGTCCTTCTAGGCACATAAACAAAGGGATTTCTTTGCGGGCTTTGTTTTCTGATTTTTGGCGTGTTCCCTTTCCACTTTCTTTATGACTTTCCCATTCCTCTAGTCGAGTTATTGCAAATCCAGCTTTTGATAAAAGTTTTACATAAAGCTGAAGCGGTCGATGGAATGAAACAGTATACTTTTTATCTTTAAAAGATCCTGGTGTCATATCTATTTTTATTTTTGATTCACTCAAATATTCTTCAACACGTCTGTATTGTTTGCCTTGTCTTTCGTCATAATCCCAATGAGTGTGGGTTGGATTTCTAAATGCTGGGTGATTTATAACACATAAAAACTTTCCACCATCTTTTAATACACGAGCAGATTCTTTCAACGTATCTTGTAATTTTTCAATATTTTGAAGTGCTAAAATACAGACCACAAAATCTTGTGTCTTATCTTTTATCATATATAAATCATCAGCAGAACTAACAAAATAATGTAATGAAAATTTATGGTCGATATTATTTTTCTCCGCGATAGCAATTAATTCTTTGGCAATATCTACGCCTGTAACTTTCGCACCAAAGCCAGCTAATATGTCAGAAAATTGTCCTTGACCACAAGCTAAATCAAGAATATGTTTTCCTTTTATGTCCCCTAATAATCTAATTATATTTGGATATACAACTTTTTCGTGATAAGTATCACCAGAGCTTTCTAAATGTTTGTCATACCAGGTGGCGACAGAACCCCAAGAGGTTTCAGTGGTTGTTGGTGGCTTTTTTGTGAAAGGTTTTTTATTCATATTTATAGTATAACAGAAATATAATTTTCAATTTCCAATTTTCAATTTCCAAAAAAATACGAACACTGGATTCCAGCTTTCGCTGGAATGACACGAATGCGTTCAATGAAAATTGTTTTAGATAATATTACAAAGCTTCCGTTAGAGGAAAATTGCTTTAGATGCGAGGCATGAAAGATTTTTACGACCAAGACATTAGATAAGCCAGAAATTGCCTCAGATACGAGGAGTCTAGAAATTTTATGAGGAAGCTGTACCTAAATGTACAGTGACCGAATAAAATTTCGTAACGACGAAGTATACATTCGCACTGTTGTGCTCAGTATCTTCCTCGCCTTCGCTCGTCGAGATGAAGTAATTTTACTCTAACGATCGGGTGGGACTTCATAGTAGGAGATTAAGAACTTCACCATCTTAAAAAATGGCTCCGTAAGTGTTGCTGACGCAAACTCTGCTCCTTTTGGATAGGTGTGAAATAAGAATATAACATATTTTGCGTCATAAGCTGGGAAATATCCAACAAATGAGTGTAAATACCTGTCATCATAATATCCACCACCTGGCTTTACCATTTGAGCTGTTCCTGTCTTTGCTGCAATTGAATAGTGGTCCATTTTGCGAGCACCATTTGCAAGAGCTGTATCTACTATGTGCACAAGCATACGAGAAATCTTTTCACTTGTTTCTTTTGTAATAACTTGAGTTCCGGTATTTGCTACAACTTTTTTTGTATTACCATTTTTATAAATAATAGTATCTACTACATGCGGATTAACTAATATTCCACCATTACCAAGTGTTGCAAGTGCTCTAACTGTCTGTATAGGTGTAATTGCTATACCCTGACCAAATCCAGAAGTTGCGCTATCAACCAAAATATTACTGTCTAGATTTTTTGTAAGACCCGTAGCCTCACCTGGCAAGTCTATTCCAGTATCTTCCCCTATGCCAAATTTTTTAAAATATTCTGAAAGTTTTTTACTTCCTAATTTTTCAACAACAAAAACAATTCCAACATTAAGGGATTTATCTAAAATAGTTTGTATGGATGTGTTTGGTCCACGTGGTTTGCTGTCAAAATTTTTAACTTTAAAACCATTTAACATACGAAAACCGGTGTCATCATAAGTTGTATCTTCGGTTATAACACCAGCATCTAATGCGCTAGCTATAGTAATAGGTTTGATTATACTTCCCATTTCAAAGACACCAGAAACTAATTGATTACCAAACAAACTCGGATCCTCAACTTCACCATATTTGTTTGGATTAAAAGAAGGTAGACTGTCCATGGCAAGAATGGCACCTGTTTGTGGGTCCATAATAATTCCACCAATAATATCTGATTCCCATTGTTTTTTTGTTTCAACCAAGGAACTATGTAAGGCACGCTGTACTTCTGCATCTATTGTTAAAACAACGTCTCCCTCTTCTTGATTTTGATTTGAAACAACTGTTTTTTGAACATCTGTAAAAAGCTCTGCAAAGAAATTAATTGTATAACCAAGACTATCGCGAGATAAAACATCATCATAGTATTTTTCAACACCATATTGACCACCTACTCGCACACCATTATTACCAACGAAACCAAAAACTTTAGCACCGACATCATCTTGTGGATAAGATCTTTTGCTGTCTTTCACAAAACTAACTCCTTTTATTTTTTTTGTACGAAGTATGGCAACAACATCTTCCCCAATATCTTTGGCTATTTCTTCATATGGATCATTTACTTTATTTGCTTTATTCAAAAAATCTTGCTTATCTAAAGTTATATATGAAGAAATAATGTTATAAACATTATCTTTATCTACAATGATTGTTGGGTCAATAGCAATACGATATTTTGTAATTAACTGTGCTGCTGGTACTGGGTCACCGTTATGATGAGACAAAAATATTGTGCCTCTATCAAAAGATGTCGCCATAGTTGAAATATATTGTTTATCAGCTAAAGAAATATAATAATTATGTTTTATAATCTGAATATAAAATGCTCTAAAAATAACAATAAGCGCTAATAAAAGCGCGAAAAATATTGTTATTCTCATACGATGAATAGAACGCTCTACGTGGGCTGTAGGCGTAGACTTACTATTGTTTTGTATACCCATACTAATGAGTATACAACAAAGAGAAGCTTGCTATAGGATCCTTGCGGACAGTAAATGTTGTATTTTCGATACGAGCAAAATTATGCTGTGCTAAAACAGTATCGTTTATATTTGTAACCTCATTAGCATAACGGGTTTCAAGGGCAGAAACTTGAGAAGATAAATCTTTTACAGCAATAAGATTTTGTTTGCGTTCAATAACAGAAAAAACCAAGGAAAGAAGAATTACACAATAAACGACAGCCAAAACCAATATAGTTGCAAGCATTGAATTAACTATTCTTTGCTGTAAATTTTGATGAATGAAATGTTTTGTTAGCATATTTTTTCTACTATTCTTAATTGAGCACTTCTGGCACGTGGGTTATTTTTTAATTCTTCCTCGCTTTCTACTATTGCTTTTTTGTTAATAATTTTTAAAGTATCTTCTTTTGAACGCATTCTTTGTTTTACTATTCGGTCTTCTGTACTGTGAAATGTGATTATGCAGGCCCTTCCGTTTAATTTGAGTACTTTAGGTATTGCATCTATAAGGTCGTTTATGCTTCCTATTTCGTCATTTACGGCCATACGTAATGCTTGGAATGTCTTTGTGGCAAAGTGGGTCTTACGGTGTCGGTAGGCCGCTGGAACCGCACCTGCTATAACGTCTACTAATTGATGAGTGGTCGTAATTTCTTTTTCTTTACG
>JBAXLU010000021.1:0-10183 GCA_037134695.1 Candidatus Nomurabacteria bacterium | reverse complement strand
TATCAAGCCGTCATTTTGTGTGTGAGAAATCTCATTATCCTGACCATCCTTTTCGCAGATATGCGGACAGTGGTCGGGCCATGAATGAAATAAGAGCGCGACCGAGATTCGTCATCGACGAAAAACAATCAGGTCGCGCTTTTTGATTTTTTGCCTGAGCCACTTAGCAAAAAATCACCCCGCCACGCGATGCGTGGCGGGGTTACATCTCAATAAAATTTAAATTAAAATTTCCCTAGAGGTCCAACCTCCGGGGAAATATTTTCCCACAGTTCCCACAGGTTGGACCTATGTATTTAAAAGTCTTAGAATTTACTTTATAGACTTTATGGACTACTAATAACTTGACAAAACTAATATATGTGATAGATTGATTTTAATCGTACCAGATCACAACAAAGGAAACCCATGAAAACTTACTACGAAGTATTGGGTGTCCCACGTAATGCGACACCCGAAGAAATAAGGAAGGCTGTCAAAAAAAGAAGTTTCGAAACATACCCAGCGAGAGGTGTCGGTGGTGGAGTTGGAAACGAGGATGAATTCAAAAAAGTTCAAGCGGCGAAATATTACCTTTTGAATGACGAACGGCGGGAGGCATATGACAAAACATTACCACCCGAGGAAATCATCACTCCGTCACCTCCTGTGCCAGCGAAACTAAAGCCAGAACCACCTACACCACCACCAGAAACAGTTTACGAAGTTGGCCCAGTAGTCAAAAAAGAAACTATTGTTGATACAAAGGTGTCACCAAAAGCAAAGCCAGTAGTATCAAAGACTGGTGATGACTCGGCTTTCTGGAAAACACTCTTTACGACGTGTTCACTTCTTTCTTTGTTAGTTGTCACCCTTGCTATTATTCTTAACAGTATGGGAGTATCTAATAAAAAAGTAGAAACCGTTGTAAAAGGATCCAGAGATGATCAATCAATGGTCGACTTCTATGGAGAACTGGACCTCCGTACAAAACTTGGATGCAAATACAAATACCCTGGGGTTGTAGGAGATCCTGGAGAAGATCCAAATGTCGGGTGTATTAGGACCCCGAAATACCAGAAGGTCTTACGACCGTAGCGGCTGCAATCATTGCAGCCGCTATTTTCATTTTAATATTTAAATTTACTTACAAAAATTTATATAAAAACCACACGGAGGTCCAACCTCCGGTGGTAAAAAGATTACTTGACAAAACATTACATTAGTGTAGTGTATTAATTAGGAGCACTTTTAATTGCAATAGGTGTTCTAAGCTCTAGCTTAACCGCTAGTTTAGGTAACCGATCGTAATAGCATTTTCGCTTAAAAACGGTCAACAAGGAGAGTGAAGCATGGTAACCTCAGCGTTATCGACCACCGGCGGGCCAACACCCGCCACTACACCGGCCACAACAGCCGCAACGGCAGTACCAGCCGACCCCGAAACAGTAGCTCTGGAGATGCAGCTTGCTGCAGCAAAAGAGCGTCAGCAGAAAAACAACAAGATGACGTTGATAGTGATCTGCCTTCTGGCAGTCGTGTCAATTGTCATTGGAATTGTGAACTGGGCGATGCAGGGATTCGAACACGCCGAAAGAATGGCGTGTATAGATCTCCGAAAAACTCAGCCCCAGGCTGAGTGCTCGTCTTCAACGGCTGGTAGCAATGGCTTCAAGCCTGCGTATGTGACACCGCCTGTGGCAAGTTCTCAAGAACAAGCCCCGGCGGGGAAACAAACAAGGGCAGAACTAGCACCTCCCCCTGTGTCAAATGATGGGATTAAAACCGTCAATCTGACGTACGGTGATGATGCTTGGGAAAGACCGAGTGCGAGCAGTCCTGTAAAGGTCTGTGCATCGGCCCCAAATGGCAAGAACTTGTATCCTGCGGAAGGAACAACTCTTACCGGTGGTAAACCCATTGAGAATGGTGGCATATTTATCGCCAAAGGCGAGTGTGCTATCAGCAAACTCAAAGGAGGAGGAACATGACCACAGCAACAGCAGACGCTGGACATGGTCACGGCGACGAAGGTAAGAAGTGGTGGATGCCAGTGGCGGTTCTGGCTTCAGCAGGATTGGGCCTCATGCTCTTTTTCTCGCTATCAGGACAACCATTTGCCGAATGGAGTGCAAACTTCGCAATCGGACTGACCAACGTCAGCGCTGGTTTCACGAATTCTCGTGCCGGCTTCATGATGTTGATTCAGATGGGTATCGGAATTTCCGCATTCATCTGGTTAATTAAGTGGGCGATGGGCAATAAGAAGCACGAGCAAGAAATTGCGTCTCTTCAAGCTCAACTGGCAGCAAAAAAGGCAAAAGCAGTAGCGCCACCACCAGCAGCAACACCGTAGGTAACACTACAAAATGGGATGATAAAATACCCACTCCTAATTATCAAAGGCAAACAGCAGCCTGAAACAAAACCGCTGGACAACGGACCAACAAAGTCCTTCCAAAAAATAACGTGCGCCATCCTCTTCCTAGTAGGTATGGCAAATGTCATTCTCGGAAGAAACGGAGTTGGCCCGTTTTTTTGTTTTTTTGGTTTGAGCCCATTACCAAAAAAACACCCCGCCACGCGATGCGTGGCGTGGGTGACTTTCATTTTGGGTCACTTACCGAAATATAACCACGTCGTAGCTTTAGCGTAGTGGGGTGCATTCTTTTCATACAAAACACAGACACTGGATTCCAACTTTCCTTGGAATGACATACACTCAGAAAGTTTTTGGGTGTGGCCGAACCCGTACCCACAAAGTGGGAGGCCACACCCCACCACCACTCCCCTTTTTAAGAATTTATTTCCACGAATTATAATTTTTAGAAGTTCTGCGCAGGCGGGTAGCCGAGCAAAGCAAAAATTCACCAGAATTTTATGCGTACTGATAAAAATTATAATTCGTGGAAAATATTAAAAAATATAAAATATATAATTTCAAGATATACTATATTCATGCAAATAATTCCTCGCAACGAATTCGAAAATCATCCACTTCTTTCTCGTCTACTTGAACTCCACGACATCCCAGAAAAAATTTATATAGATGGAAATCTTCCAGAAATTTCAATAGATGAATATGGTCGTGCAAACCCTCGCATTCTCACAATAGTCGGTTCCCGCAAACATACAACTTATGCAACGGACGTAATAGAAAATCTTTTACGTAATTTATCTGGCTCGCCTGTCATTATTATTTCTGGTCTAGCAATTGGGGTTGACTGTATGTCCCACAAATTTGCATTAAAAAATAATTTAAAAACTATTGCAATTCCTGGTAGCGGATTAGACAAAAAAGTTTTATATCCAAAAATAAATTTAAATCTCGCACAGGAAATTTTAGAAAATGATGGTGCTTTACTTTCAGAATTTGAACCATTCACAGAGCCAGCTCCTTGGACATTCCCTGCACGTAACCGTATTATGGCAGCACTCTCTGATGCTGTTCTCATAATAGAAGCTGAGGAAAAATCAGGCACACTTATTACGGCCCGTATGGCCCTTGAGCTCGGGCGTGATATCGGTGCAATTCCTGGAAACATTTTTTCAAAAACTTCAGAAGGCACAAATATGCTTATAAGAGAGGGTGCATATCCAATTAGAAATATAAAAGACTTAAATGATTTACTGCATATTTCTGTAGAAGAAAAAGAAGGCTTTATAGATGAAAATCTAACAGATTTAGAAAAAATAATTATTGAGTTATTAAATGAACCAAAGGAAAAAGATTCTCTGTTAATAGAAAGCAAATTATCACCAACAGATTTTCTTATCACTCTTTCTTCTCTTGAAATAAAAGGAAAAATACAAGAAACATTTGGCGAAATACGAATAATAGTGTAAGGTAGTTACTAGTTTATAGTTACTAGTTATTATTAGAATACACAAGACACAACAAAATGATGTGTTACTATACAGTGAACGCATTGATATTTCTAATACTATTAACTAGCAACCAGTAACCACCAATCATCTCTATGAAACTCTTAATTGTAGAAAGTCCATCAAAAGCAAAAACGATTGCAAAATATTTAGGAGGCGAGTACGAAGTACGCGCCTCTATTGGTCATATACGTGATTTACCAAAGAGTAATAAAAAAGCTATCGATATCGAGGGTGGTTTTATTCCGCACTATGAAGTATCAGCTGGAAAAGAAAAAGTTGTAAGTGATATAAAATCCCTCGCAAAAAAAGCTAATGAAATTTTACTCGCAACTGACCCCGATCGCGAAGGAGAAGCAATTGCATGGCATATACAGGAAGCTTGTGGATTAAAGGGTGCTAAACGTGTCGCCTTTCATGAAATTACCGAAAGTGCCATAAAAGAAGCAATAAAAGAGCCGAGAGAAATCGATATGAATTTAAAATCAGCCCAAGAAGCTCGTCGAGTATTGGACCGTCTTGTGGGATATGACCTGTCTGGAATAATTTGGAAAAAAGTTCGTTATGGACTTTCCGCTGGCCGTGTACAATCCCCTGCGCTTCGTATAGTTATGGAAAAGGAACGTGAGATACGTGCTTTTATCCCTGAAACATATTTCGTATTAGCCGGTGAATGGAAGACCGAAGGAAAAATAAAAGAAAGTAAAACTTATACATTGGCACTTGAATGCGAGGAGCAGCCAAAAGTAAAAGAGGATGCTGAAAGAATTGTAAAAGTTGGTCGCGCAAGTAAATGGGAAGTAACAGCGCTTGATGGCTCTGACGTATCACGCTCACCACGTGCACCTTTTACAACTTCGACACTTCAACAAACTTCTTCATCACGCTTGGGTTACGCACCATCTCGTACTATGGGTATTGCTCAAAAACTTTATGAAAAAGGACTCATAACTTATATGCGTACAGACAGTACAACTATTTCAAAAGTTGCTCTTGGTGAAATTGCAAATACTGTTGAAAATATTTTTGGTAAAAATTTCCTAGAAATTCGTACATATAAAACAAAATCAAAAAATGCACAGGAGGCCCATGAAGCCATAAGACCAACTCATGCAAGCGCGCGTTATGCTGGTACAACTGATGACGAAAAAAGACTTTATTCCTTAATTTGGGAAAGAACTGTTTCTTCTCAAATGAAAGATGCAAAAATCCGTCGTTCAAAAGTAACAGCAAATATTACAAATGGAAAATCTACTATTCCGGATTTTTCTGTAACTGGTTCAGTTGTGACTTTCCAAGGCTGGCTAATTGCTGATCCTGATGCACGTGGAGATGATGTTCAATTACCTGAGCTAAATGTTGGAGATAATTTAAATCTTTTAACTCTTCAATCAATAGAAAAACAAACCCAACCGCCTTCTCGTTATACAGAAGCTGGTTTAATTAAAGAACTCGAAAAGCGTGGCATAGGTCGCCCTTCTACTTATGCTTCTATTATTTCCACAATCGAAGACCGTGGTTATGTAAATAAAATAAATAAAGCATTACACCCAACGGACACTGGTGAAGTTGTAACTACATTTTTGGAACAAGAATTAGGAAAATATATTTCTGATACTTTCACGGCAGATATGGAAGATAAATTAGACAAAATAGCAAATGGTGAAACAACTTATTTAAAAACTCTATCAGATTTTTACGGGCCATTTTTGAAAGATGTTAAGAGTAAAGAAAAATTAGAGAAAGCTACAAATTTAGGTGATGCACCGGATGATTTACTTTGCCAACTTTGTAATTCTAAAATGGTAATTAAACTAGCTCGTAATGGAAAGTTTTACTCTTGTTCAAAATATCCAGACTGTATGGGAGCTCGTAAATTAGATGGCACTGTACTTGAAGGCCCAAAGAAACTTGGTAAGGCATGTCCAAAATGTGAAAAAGGAGAATTAATGGAACGTGAAGGACGTTACGGAAAGTTTATTGCTTGTTCTAATTATCCAAAGTGTAAATATATTGAGCAAGACGAAGAACAAAGAAAAGCAAACTCAACAGGAGTAAGCTGCAATAAATGTAAGGACGGATATATGGAAGAAAGAAAGGGGCGATTCGGAGTATTTTATTCTTGTTCAAATTATCCAGATTGTAAACACATAATTAAAACTCGTCCAACAGGAAATAGATGTTCATATAAAAAAGCTGACGGAAGTGTTTGTGGGGAATTAATGATGACTGGAACTAAAACTATTCCAGAGAGATGTAGTGATAAAACTTGTCCGAATCATAACCCGCATAAACTGGAGAAGTAGTTGGTAGTTACTAGTTGATAGTGAAATTCAAGAAAAAAGAAATCCCCGGACAAAATCCAGGGATTTCTTTTTTTGGAAATTGGAAATTATTTTGCATTACTACTCACTACCTACTACTTTACTTTTTTAAACACTGGATTCCAGCACTTAACAGTACTGCGATTTTAACAAGTTGATTACAACTTAAAAAATCTGGAGTCTTCGCGGGAATGACACAGACAAACTATAGTCTTTGTAGACTGTCAACTATTTTTGTGGTATCGTAAATAAATGTCACCCAACAGGTTTGTACCCACCTCTGATACCAGTCCTGCACGTATATTTGCGCTTTTACCTCAACTTACCCAAAAAAATAAAGATTTAATTATAAAGGCTTGTGAATTTGCTCAAAAAGCACATGAAGGTCAGCTTCGTAATTCTGGTGAACCCTATTACAATCACGTATTCGCAACTGGAGTAAATTTAGCCATTCTTAAAATGGATGCTGATACTATTGCGGCTGGAATTATGCATGACGTACTTGAAGATACAAAAGTTACTGAAGAAGAAATGACAAAAGAGTTTGGAGAACATATAACAAAACTTGTTCAAGGTGTAACAAAACTAGGAAAACTTAGATATTCCGGAATGGAGCGCCACGTAGAATCACTGCGTAAATTTTTCATCGCCATGGCGGATGATATACGTGTTGTGATTATTAAACTTTGTGACAGACTTCATAATGTACAGACTCTGCAATATGTAAAGCCAGAAAAACAAAAACGTATAGCACTTGAAACAATAGAACTCCATGCAAGACTTGCTGACCGACTTGGTATGGGGCGATTAAAAGCGGAACTAGAAGATGCAGCCTTTCCTTATGTATACAGAGAAGAATATGAAAAAACTGTAGAACTTTTTAATAGTCTTAATCCAATTTCTGAAACAGCAACTGCAACTGTCGTAAAAAAACTAGAAGAGGAATTAAATATTTTTGATGTTCATATTGAAAAAATAGACTCACGTATAAAACATTTATATTCTTTATGGCAAAAACTTAAGAGATATAAAATGGATATAACAAAAATATATGACGTGGTAGCACTTCGTATCCTTGTCCCACAAATTAGTGATTGCTATCAAGCGCTTGGAGTTATACACGGACTATATCGTCCAGTACCAGGAAGATTTAAAGATTATATTGCTGTCCCAAAACCAAATGGTTACCAATCACTTCATACAACTATTTTCTCAGGAGATGGTGACACCCTTGAAATACAAATTCGCACAAAAGAAATGCATCAAGAAGCAGAGTACGGTATCGCGTCACACTTGGGATATAAAGAGGCTGGGAAAAATGTAAGCGAACAAGAGTTAAAAAAGAAAATTAGTTGGACTAAAGATTTATTAGAATGGCAAAAAGATGTCGAGCATCATAAAGACTTTTTAAGTAATTTAAAGACGGATTTCTTTGATAATCGTGTATTCGTTTTTACTCCAAAAGGAGATGTGATAGATTTACCTGAAGGTTCAACTGCTATTGATTTTGCATATTCAATACATTCAAAAATTGGAGATCATATTTCTGGAGCGAAAATAAATGGAAAATTAGTCCCACTAGAAACTATTTTAAAAAATCGTGACGTAATAGAAATAGAAGTAAAAGAAAGTGCTTCACCAAAAAGAAAATGGATAGATATGGCTAAGACAACAATTGCTAAAAGAAAAATCAGACAATATATTAAAGAAAACGGAGGGTTTATTGATAAGTTCCTAACGAGATAGTTGGGGTAGGTTATAAGTTTTTAGGTTGTAGGTTTTAGAAATACAAAGGCAACCCCTTCGGGGTTGCCTTTGTATTTCTGTTTTCGTATTTATTGTCTACAACCTAAAAACTACAACCTATCACCTACCCCTACGGGGCTATTAAAACAAATCTCTGAATCTTCTCATGTACATCTTCCCAATCACATAAATCATACCACTCACTAAGGGGTCTGGTAAAAAATGGAGCGTCAGGATTTTCATACATAGGTTCATAAACCACCATCCAAATTTCATCGTCAGAGTGAAGTGCTAACATTTTTACTTTATAATAATCACCTTTAAAGTGGCGATAGACTTCCCCTGCCTTTGGATAATTTTCTGGTAAATCAATTTTTTCTCCTTTCATATAACTTTTAGTATACAACGGGCTGACATAAGCCACAATTTTTAATTTTTAGTTTTTAATGAAATACTAATCACTACACTTGTATTTGTCATTCCCGCCTGCGCGGGAATGACACACAAATTTAGAGTGCGAAATTCTTTACATTGTACAAATCCTCACTTTGTTCATCTACCTTTACTTCCTCTATTGATCTATCGTCCATAGATGGATTATTTTCAATATACATATCAGATATATCCTCTGGGAGGAAATCCTCTTCTATTGCTTCACTACTTGTCTGTATTGAAGCATTGTCTATCAAACTTAAAACTTCCTCACGCGTAGCAGCCTGTCCTAGAGGAGCAATATTATTTTCATATATACCACTTAATGGCACAGGATTATTTGGCAAAGCTTTTAATGTTTCAATGTCTTCCTCGCGCAAAGTATCAAACATTCCCTTGTGAGTTTTTTCTTCACCGGCTTTCCTTATGGCAAGAGAAAGTGCCAACAATTCTTCATAAGAAAAATATTCAATGGAAATTCTCCCACCGCGTTCGCGTGGTTCTATTTGTACTCTTGTTCCTAATGTCTCAGCTAACTTTTCTTCCATGTCCACAACCTCAGGCGTCATAAAATGATCCTTCTTGCGAATCTTTTCAAAAGCAATACGACGAGCAATTCCTTCCGCTTCGCGCACTGTCATTTTACGCACCATCATTTCCTTAAACAAAGTCATTTGCTCATCTGGTTTATCGATGAGCATAAGAAGTGGTCGTGTGTGACCTTCTGTAATTTGCTTTTTAGAAATTGCATCAAGAATATCTTGTGGAAGCATGAGAATACGAACGGTGTTTGAAACATATTCGCGACTCTTTCCAACTTTTCTGCCGACATCTGCCCATGAAAGTTTAAACTCCTCTGCAAGTTGTTGGAATGAATGAGCACGTTCAACTGGATTTAAATCTTCACGCTGCAAGTTTTCGATAATAGCAAGCTCAAGTTTTGCCCTACTGTCATCCCCCGTACGCACAACGACTGGCACTTGTGTGATACCTGCTAATTTAGAAGCACGCAAGCGACGCTCTCCTGCGATTAATTCATAAGAGACTTTTATTGAACCATCTTCTAAAGCCTCTTCTACTCTTGAAACTACAAGTGGTTGAAGTACACCATATTGACGAATACTGTCTGAAAGTTCTTTTAATCTATCTTGATCAAATTCCCGTCTTGGTTGATACGGGTTTGGTACTATTTTGTCTACCTCTATCCAAAAGATTGATGTTTCTAATTGCGCCATATGGTTTTTAGTATAACACCAAATAGTTTTTAGTTTCCAGTTTTTTAACCAGAGACTGACCAGCCCATGTCTGAAGGTTTTAGAAAATACAAGAGGACTAAATAACCTTCATATAATTATGTGCCGGAGGAGAGACTCGGTCATTACTTTGGTATTTTTGTTTCGCACCAATGGAGGACTCGGCTACAAATCTTTTTTCGCCGTCGCTCAAAAAGTTCGCAGCCCGCTGCTCGTGGTTTTGCTTGCTAGCAAAACATCACTGCGCCCATTCGAGTCCTCACGTACGTGACGCAGGTCACGTACTTCTCCGGCACAGAATATTAAAATACACAGGCAAGGCCTGTGTATTTTAATATTCTGTGCCGGAGAGAGGACTCGAACCTCCACACCTTTCGATACACGATTTTGAGTCGTGCGCGTCTACCATTCCGCCACTCCGGCTTATATTTATAACGACACTATAGAACATTTTACAAGAAGCTAAAACAAAGTATATATCTGTGCGGAATGGAACCATTCAGCGTCCTACGCTTGCTAGCTTCGGACATCTTCGAAGCCAAGCTTCTCGAGCCACTCCGGCTT
>JBAXLU010000020.1:0-10743 GCA_037134695.1 Candidatus Nomurabacteria bacterium | reverse complement strand
TTCATCAACAAAAGTGATGGCTCGTTTGGGATTGTGTGGACGAATAAACTCGCCAATTTCTATTAAGTCCGCTTCGGCTTGGTCTGTGATAACAACTTTCATACGTCAAAACGCTTGTGTAGTTGTTTGCGGACTGTTTCGACTGATTTTGTGCGTCCGCTTTCTGCATCGGCAATGCCATTGGTGATGGCTGTATCCAGCATGGCTAAACGTTGATCGCGTTCCATCCAACCGCGTAGGGCTTCGCGTATGACTTCACTGTTAGAGCTGTAAGTTCCTTTACCCACTTTTTCACGAATAACGCGCACCATTTCGGCGGGAAGGGTGATTGATAGTTTTTCGGCAGTTTGCATGATATTTCTCTAGCTATCGTTAGTAGTATTAAATACTACTTAATACTACTAAATGGCTGTGTTGTCGAGTGAAACGTTGGTTTTGTGAATTGTCCCAGATTTCGCTATGCTCCATCTGGGCTACTTGCTACAATGTAGCTACATTGTAGGAGTAATATTATGCCAAACACACTTTCACAACCTCTTAAAGTGACCGAAATACGGTCGCGTATAGAACCCGACTTAAAAGAAAATGCCACGCGAATTTTAGCGTCTTGCGGTCTTAACGTATCGGAAGCCGTGCGTTTATTTTTGCATCAGGTTGTTGCTCAAAACGGCTTACCGTTTGCGGTTAAAGCCCCTAATGCCGTGACACGCGCTGCGATGCTAGAAGCTGACTCAGGCTCTTTGCCACACTTTGCCACCGTTCAGGAATTATTTGATGACCTCGAAAAAGTCGGCAAAGAGTAAACGCACTAATCCGCCGCGAGACTTTACCCGCACCAAAGAATTCACCAAAGATTGGGAACGCATCAGCCATAGTGGGCGGTATGACATGACTCGGTTAAAAAAAGTCATGTTGCTACTGATTGAAAACGCTGAACCACTGCCTGAGCAATGGCTAGATCACCCGCTCACAGGGCAATGGTCTAAACACAGAGAATGTCACATTGGCGGCGACTTTTTGTTGATTTACAAAGTAGAAAAAAGCAGTGCCGATGAGCGGATTATCTTTGTACGCGCTGGCACTTATGCTGAATTATTTGAATGAAACTATGTTGTTGGGTTTCGCTATCTCTCTACCCAACAAGGGCTACGGGCTAATTGTTGGCTAGTTTCATTTTCTTAGGTTGCGAACGCTCAAGCGACCATAAACACAACTGGTTAAATTCTTGCATCGTCGCTTAATTAAGCGTTCCCGCATTGTAAAAGCTGGTGATTTTTTTATGGGTTTGGATTGAATGAGAGCTAATGCTTGTTGATTAATAAGCAACCAGTCGGCAGTTGAGCTGCATCTAAACCTAACCAAATTGATAATTTTCTGAAAATCATTTTCTAAATTTCTAGTAAATATAGGCTCATGGTGGGCTATCCGATTTCTCAATGTGCGAATTTCTTCTAATTCGTTGTATATGTCTGTACGCAATTGTGCGATAGATTTTGTAGAGTCGAGATTGGGAAATATCTGCATTAAATGTTGATTCCATAAACGACCATCATGGTGACTAATAAACATTTTTTGCCAAAAAACAAATTTCATTTCAGGAATTAGTTTTCCTATAGTTTGTATGTTGCTACGAGTCCTCAATAAATCCTGTCGAGGATTATATTTCCCCTTATTCTTAAGACTTCGTTCAAAACCTTGTTGCCATGCCCATCTGTCACCATACACAGATGTCAGTGCGTCAGATACGGCATTTCTTATGACCACTTCACAAATATGTAGTGGTGTTAATAATGCGCCAGATACTTGAGCATTCCAAGCGTACAATTCTAATGCCGATGAACTATCAAGTGTGTTTCCTACTGCATTTTCATAAGTGCTTATACGCGCAGTAGAAAGCGCATTTGTAACAGATTGAATCGTTTTTATTGACTTCATACTAAGATATGCCCTATAGTTTAAAAACTGGTCTTTGGGTCTTGTTGGTATAAAACCTCCCCCCGAAGATGTACGATAAAAGTAAAAAGCTCGTTATAGCAATGTAACGGGCTTTTTGTTTTTTAAACCTCTAAATCTTTAGCACCAATCTCAAGCGCACGACTATAAATTTGTCGAAAACGAGATTCTTGGATGTTACTTTTTAGCTTCTGAATAACAATGTGCGGATTGAGAATAAGCACATAATGAAAAGCACCTGAACTTCCCTCTTTTGCATCAATAAAACCTAATTCTTGTAGTATCTTCATTCTTTGTTTCCAAGTCGTTAAAGCGCGTTCACCAGAAAAACCTGTTTCGGCTGCAAACACCAATGGGTTTTCTATGGTCACCAAAGACGATTCAGGACGGCGATAACACCACAAAACAAAATAAGCTCGACCCGCTGGCTGATTTTTGGATAAGTCATCTATGATGTTCATAATTAATGACATTGTGCGAGGTATAGGTGCATAACCGTTGTTACGGCTACTATCCCATAAATCTTCATCTTTAATATCTGACCAAAATTCTTTTTGTAACTTTTCAGCCATTACATCCATTTTAGACTTGCGTTTTCTTTTCTGTACATCGTTCATATTGCCTCCCTGTTGTTTGAGCATACTTTAACAAAAAATCATTATATTTCAATGACTTATTTATTGATTACTCAATATTATGCTCTCATTGTACAGAATACTAAAAAGTTAAATTTAATTTTTTAACGCAATTCAACTTTTGAATATTTTTTAAAACTACAAAAATCAATATATTTATTTTTGTTTTCAGTGTGTTATGTGAAAAGTTCATTATCCCAGTATCATGTCATCTTAGGTGTTCCTTGTGTTCCTAGTATTCTTGGGTAGAGTGTGAGAAGGGGAACATGACATAATCGGTGGGCAAGCAAAAAGAACTAGGGCAGTGTTGGGTTAAACTTTCACTGCCCTTTTTTACGCCTGTTGTTTTGCGCGATTTTGCGTTTTTTGGAAAAAATCAAAATCAAGGGCAAAAAAGCAAAATCAAAAGCATTTTAAAAAAGCAAAAACGGGCTACTATCTGATAGCCACCGTAGGGGACACTTTAAACGAACAAAAAACCGTAATTTTCGACTATTTTTGACCGTGCTAAACCAGTCAATTTTGCCACACCCGCCTTAGTCACTTTTTCCCCATCAGCTTTTAATCGCTCAATAGCTTGTTTAATTTGTAGCTCTGTATTTTCTTTGCGGCGTTTGTTTGTTAATTCAGCAGATAGGCTCTGGCGGCGTTTACGCTCTTCTTCTGGCAACAGTGGAAGCTCTATATTTGTGTTTCTGGTTTCACCAAAGCCCATTTTGCCCCGCTGCACCTTTTTACCCGCGTCATAATGCTCCCAAACCCAGCGGCTAACGCTCTTGGTCGTGGATTTAACCTCGCTAATGGACAAAACGTTAGGAAAGTCGGTATTTATGCGATTTGCTTCTTTTTCAATGGCGTTCTGCCACATGGCAAAGGCTTTGTTGCTGCCGATGGAACTCATTAGCGCGTGATATTGTGTTATCCGTTCGTAAGCAAAAAACCGTAAAACGGTGAACAGGTGGTCATTGCGCCCGTTAATAACTGCATTGGCTAAGCCTTTTTCGGCTTTTGCACGGTCTCGTTCGATGGATGGCAAGGATAAATCTACATATTTGCTCATGTCGTCCAAAGAATACGGGCGACTATATAGCTCTGTGGTTCGCCATTGCCCGTTAAGCGGGTTTTTACAGATTAACCCACTGTAACGAGTGTCTGCGCCTAGTTTCAGCGTCATAGCGATTTTGACGGCGTTTAAATACGCTTGCGGGGCTTGCTTGCCTGTGTTTTTTACCCAAACAGGCGTTTTTAGCAAATAAAGGTAATGGCAATTTAGATTTTCAGGGTTCTGGACAATCAGGTTAGGGGTTGCGGTCATTTTATCTTCAAACTGATAAAACGACTCTGCGCCTAAATCCATGTCAAAGACGACCCAACGGGTGTTATACGGGTCATTAGGCTGGATATAGGCGTATTTGAGGGGGTTTTAGCGGGGCGTATGTTTAATCGCCTTAAATCGTCACTACAGTACGGTTTCGGCGGTAAATTCGCCGAAAAATGCAGTAATTATGATGAATTTGCAAGGTGTTGAGCGGTGTTTTGATGGGTTTGTAGGCTCATAGCTAAAATTTCTGTTAGCTATTGAGTGGATTTTTGTTAAAATCATCCTACCTCTTTAGCCAATCTAGTGCATTGGTTAAGGAAGCCTGTTAGGGGGGCGCAATCCCCTAACAGGCGAAATTATAAAATTAGGGCTTGAGTTTAACTCAAGCCCTTTTTTTTTGTCAGAATTATTTGTGGTCGGTTTTTGTACTGAATTAGAGCGGTTTATCGCGTGGTGGTTTTTTCTTGTCGGATTCGGGCAATAAATCAATTACCAGACATTCAAGGGCAGAGGCTATGCCGCGTAGGGTGTCGATTTTTGCGTTATCGTCTCCCGCTTCGATTCGGCTAATCATGGCTTGGGTCACTGCGCCGTTGGTTTTTTTGGCTAGTTCGGTTTGCGTTAGGCGTTTAGCTTCGAGGCGTTGTTTTATGTTGTGTCCGATGGTCATTTGGTTGTTTTCCGTCGCTTGGTTGGGGTGGGTTTGGCTTCTTCGCTCACATCACTAAAAAGGTCTTCATTTTGCCTATCTGCGGGTTGGGCGGGTGCTGGGTTATTATCTTTAACCGTGCCTATTTTATCCATCAGGGTTTTTAATAGGGTTTGCAGTTCTTGCCGCTCTGCCTTGATTGCGCTTATTTCAGCGGTTGCGCGGGTTTCTATGTCGGCGGCGCGGCGATCACTGGCTTCACGTTCGGCGGTTTGTTTGGCTAGTGTTGAGCGTAAGGCGTTCGCGTCTGTTTCGGCTTGGTGTCGGGCGGTTTGTTCACCTGTTAATAGACTGGTGAGTTGTTCGACTCTGGCGAGTAGTTCTGTTCGGGCGGCTTCGGCTGTTTCGGCGCGGTGGGTGGCTTGGGTGCTTGCTAGGGCTTGCGCGTTTAGCTCGGTTTGTAGTGTGGCAAGTTCGGCGGCGCGGTTTGCCAGTTGTTGGGCTTTGCTGTCAATCTCTGCCTGTGCTGCGCCCCGCTCGGCTTTGACTTGTTCGAGTTCTTCGGCGGTGGTTTGTAGTTCTGCCAAGGTGTCATCGCGTTCACTTTGGGCTTCGGCTATTCTGGCGTTGGTGGCTTGTGCCAGTTGTTCTAGTTCGGATTTAGTCTCGGCTTGGGCTGCTTCCCATAGTTGCGTGGCGGCGTTGTGTAATACGTCAATCAATGAAGCGGGTAATGGGGTGCGCTCGATGAGCTGAGTCACTTGTAACACTTGCCGCTCTTTCCAGCGGCGTAGGGCTTGGCTAATGGTGGTCATTGAACCGCCGCCAATGGCTGACCATACCGCTCTGTTAGTGACTTTTTCACCGTTCGCCGTCAGTTGGTCGGCAATTTCAAACACCGTTTCATCGGTCACAATTCTTTCTATAGCCATAATATCACCTCGTTTTGTTATGATAACGTTATCATAACAAAATACAATCCCCGCGTATTGTTACACCATCGCCGCCTTTATGCGTTGCACGACTGACGTTCCCACGCCGTGGATTTTCGCGGTCTTGAGTATTCCCGTGCCGCTGGTTAGGGTTGCGCGTATTGCGTCCTCGATGCTTGCTTTCGTTTGGGGTCTGCCTAATATCACGCCGTTGGCTCTGGCTCTGGCAAGTCCAGCATTCACGCGGTCGCGTATGATTGAACGCTCGAACTCTGCGAATACACCCAGCATTTGAAACATTGCCTACCTGCTGGGGTGCTGGTATCAATGCCCTGATGGTGTAGATAAAGGTCAATGCCGTAACTGTGAATGTCTGAGAGGAAACTAATCAGGTCTTGTAAACTTCGCCCTAGGCGATCAACTGAACAAGCCGCTACGAGGTCAAATTTTCGCCGTGCTGCGTCTTTCAGTAGCTTATCGAAGGCTGGGCGTTTATTGCGCCCTTTTGCGCCGCTAATACCCACATCTTCGTAAATCTCCGTAATTGTCCATCCTATACGCTCTGCTACCGCTAAAAGCTCACGGAGTTGGTTTTCGGTGGTTTGTTCGTCTGTAGATACTCTCAAATAGAGGGCGGTGCGTTTTGCTGTCATGGTTTTTCCTTAGTGATACTGATACGTTAGGTGCAAATTTAACGTATGGATTTTAGGGCGACACGAAAGCCACGAATAATAGGGCCTGGTGGTCGGTGTTTTCGGGATAGTTTTTCGTATGGCTACTTAATCACTAAAAATGAGCTGTTAGTGTGAGTGGATGCTTTGCTAATGGCTTGGGTTTCACCTCAGCTAACGTTGAAGAAAACAGACCGCTTTCACATCGTTTATTAATTATGCTTTTGATTTTGGCTTTTGATTTTTTGGAGGCTGTTGACTTGCTTTGGTTTTGGCTTTTTTTTTGGAAAAGCACGCGGGTTTTTGGCGTGTTTTTCTTTTATGTAAATCTTTTAAAAGCTTTTAAAAGCTTTTAGGCGGCGAATTTCTTTTTATTTTCAATGGGTTATAATGGCATTAAACGACAAATCGGTTGCTTAGAGACGACAAATCAGTTGCTTTAAACGACAAATCGGTTGCTTATAAAACGACAAATCGGTTGCTTTTAACGACGTTAAAAGTTAAAGTCGTTTTTGAATTAAAGGGGGCAAAATGAATAATCAAAAACTCACTGTTTATAAATCAAACAAAGTCATTGAGGCGGGTTATAAGCTCAATATTAATGAACAGCGGCTTATTTTGCTTTGTATCTCTAAAGTGAATTCTACTAAGCCACTGTTAGCATCAGAACGGTTTGAAGTGACGGCTAAAGAATTTGCAGAAAAATTTAAAATCAATGAAGACAAGGTTTATCAAACGCTAAAGGAAGCAGCAGAACAGCTTTTTGAGCGGTATGTGATTATTGATAACCCAGACCCTGATATGCCCGAATTGAAACAAACTAAAACACGCTGGATTAGTTCAATTGACTATATCCCCGATATGGGGAAAGTTTCTGTGTATTTTGCCCAGCGGATGTTGCCGTATTTGAGTGAATTAAAAGGTAATTTTACTTTTTACCAGCTTGAACACATTGGCTCAATGAGTTCTATTTATGGAATTCGTTTGTATGAGCTTTTAATGCAGTGGAAAAGTACAGGTACGCGCACCATTGAAATTGACTGGCTTAAAAAACAATTCGAGCTTGATACAAGTTATGACCGAATGTTTGACCTTAAAAAACGAGTGATAGACCCCGCAGTTAAAGACATCAACACCCATTCAAATTATCAAGTGAGCTGGGAACAGCGCAAAACAGGGCGGCGAGTCACGCATTTAACTTTTACCTTTGCCGAAAAACAGCCTTTAACGCCCGAAAAGCCGAAAAGAGCGGTTAAGCCTAAGGAAAAAATGTATTTCGGTGTACCGAAGTCAGAAATTGAAAAAGTAGCGCGGATTGGTGAATCGTATGAAGACGCGGCAACTCGCATTAATAAAATGAAAGCTGCCGCGAAGAAATAAGCGGGGGCATTACACTTGTTAATGCGGTTTGTTATTTTCCAGACAAACGCACATAGTTAATTGCGGCTATACATTTTACATCTCCCTGCGCATTCATATTCCTCATGCCTCCAGGTGAATCCGCACTACCTGTTATACAGATTTTTGTTGGTTGAGGAACACCAGGAATTACATCTACAGGATTTTCCCAAGTAATTGAGCATGAATGGTTTCCATTTCCAGATTCTTGGATATTTAACGTGTCCTTTGCCAATACAAAACCAGATGGAGCTTCAAAACAAGTTGGGGGTGTACTATCACAATGTTTACGCGATCCATCTGGTGCAGTTCCCTTAGTGGCACAAGATGCTACCAAGGTATTGCTTTCAGCTAAACCACATTGACTAAAAACTGCTAAAAATATAAAAAGGTAAGCTTTATTTATTATCTTATTTTTCATGTTGTCCTCTTTTTGAATATTTATGGCTAGGGGTTTGAAGTCAAAATAGACACTTTACTACGCAAATTCGACTGTTTAGCAAACCCGTGTGGAGTGTAACGGAATACTGGCGTATTTGTCTTGCTACTTTCTGAAACGACCAGCGGCAAGCGAAGAACCGCCCCCGCTACGCGGGGGCGGTGTGAGCGAAGCGAACAAAGACAAAACCAATGAGGAACAATCCAGCGCAGCCGATGACCACACCCAGTCAGCACGAAGTGCCAACGGCACGACCTTAAAGAATGCGCCGATTATTCCCCGAAGGGGCGCACGCCCCGCGTAGGGGCAGCACGGCTCCGTTTTGATAAAACTTTTTCGGCGAACGAAAAGTTTTCGCCGTCCGCGTAGGACGATTTTTAGGACTTACGGGTGCAGGGTGGTAAACCCTGCTGGGGGGTTTGGGGGGCAAAGCCCCCCATTTAGACACCTTCCTTGCTGCCGCAGGCTTCTTTAAACATTCCATACCATGATGCTGTACGAAGTCAGATAGTCACTCCCGCGTCTTTTTGCGGGTGTGACGGTCTTATCAATGCTTTTGCGGACTTATTTGTTTATGTCGCGGCTTTTTGCGACATAAGCAAATGGGGAATAATGTGAGTGAATTGGTTAAGTACAGTTTAAAAAGCCCTGCAAAACTATTTACGTTAATTTATTGAGGTAAGCTAAGAGGATATTGCGGATTAATGGTCTTTATACCGTGTTAAATGTTAGCATTCATGAATAAGTTAAAAGTTATGGCGTATGGCTATAATACGAAATCCTTTACAGTTTGCGGTTTTTTAACGTAAAGTAATTACTATCTGATTTTTATAGTTCCTAAATTAACATGAATAACATCATCGCCTTTACTGGCGTAAAGCTGAAATCACAAGAACACATTGAAGTTGAAACCGCTTTTATCGGTCTCTTAGAAGCGCGCTGCACCCAAGAGGGTGCTGTAAAACCGCTTTCAAACACCTTTTTTGAACGTATCGAACGATTAAAAGAAAAAGCAGAAGAAGCTAAACAACGTCAAGAAAACATCTTACTTGAAGGCTAATTATTTCATAGCAGAAACGTGTTTAATTAATGCCTCCCATGTCGTAGGCGGATTACCGTTTTTCAACATGGTTTCAAATACTGTATAAACATCGGTTTTTGCACCGTTTTTTCTTAAAGTCGATTCATCATTAAACCATGCGTAGACAATAGTTTTGCTATCGCTGCGGAATTGAAAAAAGAGCCGATACCTATCAGGTAAATTATTTTTCTTTACTCTACGCCAATGACTATGTTTTTTCCCTAGCGTACTGCCCAAGCGATATTTAATATCGTTAGGATTAAGCGGCACTTTCCTGTAAATATTGTCCTCAATAGCCAGTAACAGCTTATATTTTGGGTGATTATAAAAATGCTCAGGGTCTTTTTCTGCAATAGCCTCAACTTCTTTAGTCAACTTATCGAGTTGATCTTCAAAAATATCTGAAACATACAATGTCCATCCATTGACTACCTTCATTTTAGTCCCCCACGCTGAGATACCTTTTTTCTGTTTGCTTTTGCTTCATTTTTTACAGCCGTAAACTCTGGTTCAAATTTTTTCAATTTAGCTACAAGACCTGATAAATCATAGTAATTGCTTAACTTGCCGCCATTATCTCCAGTGCGTTCAATTCGAGTAACTAATCCCGCTTTTTCTAATTCAGCAATATAGCGTTGTATTTGGCGCGAGCCAATGCCTAACCGATCGCTCAAAGCCTGTTTACTAGGATATGGCTTGTTATCCGCCTCCCACCAATAATCGGCGAGTTGCAATAGAATTGCTAGTTGAGTTGGGTTTAGTCCTAATCTTTTTTGAGCTTGTAAAAGTAAAGAAGGTATCATGCAAAATCCATTATTTATAACTTCTTTACCCCATTTTTTTTCAGCTTTTGTATCAGATTTTGGTTTTTTAACAACTTCGGAACTATTTGTAATATTCGACATATCCACACTTAAAAATAAAAAACTCAGGTGTTATTATCACTCTAAAAAACAATTTATTACAACAATAACCAGTAGTCTAAAATATCCACTACCACCAGTCATTTAAACCCCCATACCACTAGGTTACAATGACTTATAAAGTAGATTTACCTTTGCAATCAAATTTAATTAATCAGCACAGATAAGAATTAATTATCCCACTAGCCACGCATGACTATAGGGGTAACTAAAAAAACGATGTTTTGCACAACATACCTTTAAATTTATGGCTTTGCGGTCGCGTAGCGACCGCTTGTTTAAAATCAGTGCGTAGCCGCTTGGGAGCGAAGCGATTTGCGGGGTTTGGGGCGGCAGCCCCATTTAAAATCAGTGCGTAGCCTCATGGGAGACACCGAGGTGTCGATTTGTGGGGTTTGGGGCGACAGCCCCATTTAAACGCTCTTGGTCGCACACCTAGCAAAATAAATGACACACACATAGTGTAAATTATGCGATGTGGGGGTGGGTGCTTTTCCCACCCCCATTTCGCATAATATCCTTACATTATGTTGAATGGCGTGTTTTTGCTGGGGGTGCGCTCATTTAGCAAGCACCAGAACGACTGTACGAAGTCAGCATCTTTCATACCGTGGACTTCACACACTGGTAACTCAGATTTTAATTAAGTTTTGTGCGACAGCACATTTCCTTAACTCCCACACCAGTAACTCAGATTTTAAGCAATCAGCACGGGCAAGTTCGTGGTGGTCGTTGCTCTTG
>JBAXLU010000019.1:0-11090 GCA_037134695.1 Candidatus Nomurabacteria bacterium | reverse complement strand
ATTAATTCTAATTTCTTTTCTCTTTTCCAAGTTTTTAGCTCAGCTTCCCTGCTTCTTGCTTCACCAAAAGCTTTATATTCTTCAGAATAGACCAAAATTACTGGTCGCCTTATTTTGGTATAATGTGCTCCAGATTTTAATTCGTTGTGTTGTTTTAAACGTTTTTCTAAATTATTAGTACAACCAATATATAAACTATCGTCTGAGCATTTAAGTATGTATACGAATTGCATATTATTAGTTTACAGTAAATTCTTTTAAATTTTTGGAATAAAAAGAGCGAGGCCTTCGGCCTCGCTCTTTTTATATTTAAAAACTAAAAATTAATTTGTCTTTGTTGTGCTAGCATTTTTTGTCTTTCTTGCCTCTTCTCTTTCAGTCTTTAATTTATCCGCAGCAGCTTTTTTATCAGCCTTCATTTTATCAGCCTCGGCTTTCTTTGTTGCTTTTTCAGCATCATTCTTAGCCTTCTTGTCAGCTAAATCTTTTGCGTTAGCAGCCTTTTTCGCATCATTACATCCCTTTGAATTTGTATTAAATTCTTTAGTTGCAGTATCGCGTGCATCTTTTAATGCTGTTTGTGCAGATTTTACAGCTGCTCTATAAGCTTCACTCGCTGACTTTACAGCTGCTTTCTTTGCAGATGTATCAGTTAGAGCTGCCGCTGATTTTTCAGCATCTTTTCTTGTTGTTAATGCTGTTGCCATAGCTGTGTTGTATGTAGTACGAGCACTAGCTATAGAAGTATCACGCTTTTCTATTGAAGCTTGCTTACAAGCTGTAAAAATCTGAGCAGTTGTAGGGGTTGTTGCTGTTGCCTTCACAGCTGTAGGGGCTGCTGCTGATGTTGCTACTGCTGTTTCTGCACTAACAAACGCTGGAGCTAAAACCGCACCGATTAGTAATGTTGATATAAAATATTTCTTCATGTGTTTAATTATAAATTGTTATTATTGTAATCCGTATTTATTTGAATTGCGTCTTCGTTAGCTATCCCTATCTCAAATTTTTCTACTTGTTTATCTATAGAATAAAAAGGGTCATTTCTATATAGATACATTTCAGAAAGTGTTGGGAATAAAACAAATAAAATAGAGCAAACAGCAACCAGTTGAGTTATGCTTAACCATATATATGGGGATCGTATCACCTGCTTTTCTTTTATTACTATTTCTTTCTCTGGTATTTGATTAAGAATATTTATAAGAGTAGCTTTATCTGGTGACACGGTCTCCTTATACATGGTTAAAGCACTCTCTGTGACGAAGTCTATTTTGTTTGTATTAATTTCCTTCATTTAAGTGTTTTGTTAAGATACGAAGCTTTTTTAATGCCCGCTCTTTTATTTTTCGAACATAGACTTCTTCTTTTTCTATTATTCCCCCTATTTCTTTATAACTAAACTCTCCGTAAAAATATAAACGAATGACATCTGCCTCATCATTTGTTAAATTTGGTAGATATTCATTTATTGATTCTGCAAGTTTGCTTATATGAGCTTCACTTACTAAGTCAATACTTTCGTCCCCTATTATTTCAAAGAGTTTTTCATCAAAAGAAATTGAAGATTTCTTCTCACTATGATTTATTAGCAGTCTTTTTGCTATCGTAAAAAGATAAGCAAGTGGAGATTTTTCTGGTTCATAAGAAGGCAAAGCCTTATAGAAATTCAGAAATGTCTGCTGGCAAATATCATTCGTCAAATCTTTATCTCCACATTTTGAAAATGTATATCGATAAAGTGGCGAAAAAAGCCTCTGGTATATGACCTCAAAAGCCTTACTGTCTCCATTTTTGGCCGAAAGTATCAGCTTTTTCAGTAATTTCACCTCCTCCACACTATATATAACAGATTTACTTTGATTTTGTGACAACATTGGTAGTGATTAGTGTATCAGAGTGGAGGAAATTATTTTACTACGAATTTGAATTTAACTTAGATTGTACCAGATACTAGGAGCTTAGAATTTTTGGAGGGAAATGTACGAAGTAGTACATTGACCGACAAAAATTAGTAGCGACAACGTATATGGTGTGAGATAAGGTAAATTACTTTGTGACAGCGTCAATACCTGGGAGAGTACCATTTGCTAGAAAATCAAGCATTGCCCCACCACCTAAGGAAACAAAGCCTATTTTTTTCAAAATATTTACTTTTTCAGCGACTAAGACAGTGTCCCCCCCTCCAATATATGTTTTGGCACCTATTACATTTGCAACACTGGTTAGCATATGTTCTGTTCCATAATAAAAACCTTTTTCATATAAACCAAGTGGCCCATTTACAATTATTGTCTTTGAAGAGTTAATAATCTCATCTAAATTTTTTAATGTTTTTTTACCGCAGTCAACCACTACACCATTTTTGGGAATTTTATCTATAGTTACCTCTGTGTTGCCTAGTAAAATAACATCAATGGGAGTAATTAGTAATGGGTGATTATATAGTGATTCTGGTGGACTATAAGTTGGATCATAAAAACTTTCTCCGATTTCAAGACCTCTTTGTTTAAAAATATTATGTACCATTGCGCCACCAACGAAAACTTTTACACCTTGATCTAAATAATTTTTTATTAAATTTAATTTTGTAGAAATTTTTGCTCCACCTATTATTAACAGTGCTGGCTTTTCTGGATGAGCCGCAGAACTTAAATTAGTTATTTCTTTTATAAAAGTTGGTCCAAAATATGAAAGAAGATAATTTGGGATTCCGACGACACTCGCATGCTCTCTGTGTGCAACAGAAAAAGCATCATTTATAAAAATATCTCCCAGTGATGCAAAGTCGCGTGCACAAGATGGAATGTTATCTTTTTCCCCCGCAAACATTCTAGTATTTTCAATTATTATTCCATCACCAAGTGAAATACTTTCAATTTCTTTTTTTATATTTTCAATATCTGTCCCTTCTACAAATCTTATTCCAACTATTGTTTTTATTAAAAGGTTAGCAACAGGTTTTATGCTTTCTCCTTTTTCTCCAAAATGTGAAAGTATAATTATTTTTGCACCCGCAAAAGACAATTGTTTTATAAAGGGAATTACCTCATCTAGCCTTGTTCTATCAGTTATTTGGCCTTTGTCATAAGGTAAGTTTAAATCTAAACGAACAATAACCCTTTTACCTTTTAGTGTTGATAAATCTGTTATTGTATATTTTGACCAATCATTATTAACAGTAATCATATTTAAATTAATTTTTAAAACAGGATTCTAAAATAGATGTAAAAGTTTTTAATTCTTGAGAGGCTCTACCTAAAAGTAATCCGTCTACTCCACCATCAATCAAAAAACTTTTAGCAGTATCTTCTGTGACCGCACCACCATATAGTATAGAAACTTTTTTTGCATGTTCAATTCCAACTAATGTCGCAAGCGCGCGACGAAGAGAAATCACAACCTCGAAACATTCTTCTGTGGTAGCCGGAAGTGGTGCGCCTATTGCCCAGATTGGTTCATAAGCAATTACTAAATTTGAAAATAAAGAGCGATCTACGTCCACTAGAATTTCTTTTAAATCATTTTCTAATTCATGTAAGTAGTTTCCTTCTTTGTCTCTCTCACTTTCACCAACACAAAGAAACGTAAGCAACTTTGCTTTTAATGAAAGAGTTACTTTTTGTGAAAGCATGTGCAAGTCCTCTCCTCGTGCGCGAACTTCGCTATGACCTAAAATTGTAAATGTTGCACCAGAGCTCGCAACCATAGATGGAGTTGTAATACCTGTTTCTTGTCCTAAAGTTGTACCTGTTATATTTTGTGTTCCTATTTCACCGCGATCAGCTAAAGGAATTAATGAAGTTACAAAAATGTCTGGTACTGCTAAAAAATAATAAGCATTAACAGATTTCTTTTTTAAAGCTACAATTTTCTTCTCTAAAGAGTTTACAAAAGTAGTGGCTTCTTTGAGTGTTGCTGGTGTAGTTTTCCAGTTTCCAATTATTAGAGGTTTTATTCTTCTTTTCATAATAAAAAGTATAACATGTCGAGAAGCTTGGCTTCGAAGATACTGATGCTAACAAGCCGAATGTGGCGAAAAGGCATAAATTATCCTATCTACTGCGTTGCGAAGCCTCGCGTTCCCGCCTGCGTACTATTAAGTACGTTTCCTCGCATGCACTCCGCGCCTTGTATTTGGAATAATTTCTGCCTTTTCGCAAAAAAGCTTACAGTTTACAGTAAATTCAACAAAGTAAAATTAACTAGTATTTTTCTTTAGATAGAGTAGAATAATCTCGTAGTTTTCAATGTTCATAGTTTTTAGGAAGGAGAACCCTTATGTTTCGTATAACTGTTGCAGCCTTCATCTTTGTGGCTTGTGTGCTTGCCTATGGTTATTACACAGATAAAAAAGGAGAAGTGAATCCACAAACCACTACTTCGTCGAACAAAAAATGATTCGACAAGCCCCCGACCCTAAGCGAACCCCGCTTCCGAGCGGGGTTTTTCTATATTTTTCAAATTATTGAAATTACCAATGTTTGGTATATAATTAGGACTACATCGGGTCGACGCACGATGAATCACGTGTCGATATGGATGACTCTGCGCGCGGGTCATCCATTTTTTTTATTAAATCTTGCATTTTTGCTATTGAGTGGTATAATATAACTATTGTTTGATGTGTATGTGAAACCGGCTCCGAAAGAGCCGGTCAAATTTTTACAAAAATTAGATCTCTTTAGAAATAAACAGGTTTTTTAAAGATATTTTTGTGTCTGTATTTGTTTAAAAATTAAAAATTTCAAATTAAAAATTAAATTATATGTTAGATATTAAAGCATTAAAAATAGCCCTAGAACAGCTCGAAGCAGAAAAAAAGATTTCACACGAAAAAGTCGTGGATGCAGTAGAAAAGTCTCTTGCTGCAGCTTATCAAAAAGAATATGGAAAGCGTGGTCAATTGGTACGCTGTAATATTGATTTCGATACTGGCGAGACACGTTTTGAACAAGTAAAAGTAGTTGTTGATGAAACAACTGTTCGTATTTTAAGTGAAGAAGAAGAATCAGCACCTGAACCAGTTGTTAATGAAGGTGAGGAACTTCTTCCACGTTTTAATGAAGAGCGTCATATGTTTTTGACAGACGCTAAACTTTTCAAGAAAAATGCAGAACTTGGTGAGGAAATTATTTTCCCACTTGATGACAAAGATGATTTCGGACGCATTGCTGCTCAAACTGCAAAGCAAGTTATTGTTCAAAAACTTCGTGAAGCAGAGCGTGAGTCAATCGTTGGTGAATTTACTGACAAGCAAAACACAATTGTTTCTGGTGTTGTTCAGCGTATTGAACGTGGAACAGTATTCATCGACCTTGGACGCACAACAGCGATACTTCCATTTGAAGAGCAAATCGCTTCAGAGAGACTTCGCCCAGGCGAAAGAGTTAAAACTTTTTTGTTCTCAATCGAAGAAGGTTTCCGCGGACTTTCTATCAGACTTTCACGTACACATCCAAAATTCTTGATAGAACTCTTTAAAAATGAAAGTGCGGAAATTTCTGCTGGTGTTGTAGAAATCGTTGCTGTTGCTCGTGAACCAGGTAGTCGATCAAAGATTGCTGTTAAATCAAACGATGACAGAGTTGATCCAATCGGTGCTTGTGTCGGTCAGCGTGGTGTTAGAGTTTCAGCAATTACTGATGAATTATCAGGTGAAAAGATTGATGTTATCGAATGGTCACCGGATGCTCGTAGATTTATTGCTACAGCTCTTTCTCCAGCAAAGGCACTTTCTATTGAATTAAATGAAGAAGAAAAGAAAGCTGTTGTTACAGTTTCTCGTGATGAACAATCACTAGCTATTGGAAAAGGAGGACAAAATGTTCGCCTCGCTGCAAAATTAACTGGTTGGAAGATTGATATCATTTCTGGTGGTGAAACTATCGCAGAAGCTGATGAAGAAGGAATGTTTACAGATAATCAAATCGTAAATGAAACTGTTTCTGAAGAAGTTGCTGAAGTTTTAGAATCTCTTAATGTAACTGAGGAGTCAGCCCCAAAGAATTCCGAAATTGAGGCTTCAACTGAAGTCGCAACTGAAGAAGCTACAGAAGAATCCCCTGTTGCTGATACAATTGAAAGTACAGAAGTAGTCGAAGAAGCTAAATAGTATTTGTAATTTGTATTGTTAAAATCTATAAAATAATAAAATAAAAACTATCACTATGAATTTACTACACGATATTTCTCACGGAGATAATATTCCAAATGAAATTACTGTTATTGTTGAGATTAACAAAGGATCTCTTAATAAATATGAACTCGATAAAGAAACAGGTTTAATTAAACTTGATCGAGTGTCACACACATCTCAGACATTTCCATTTGATTATGGTTTTGTTCCACAGACGCACTGGTATGATGGTGACCCATTAGATGTGATTATTATTGCAACAGCACCACTTATTCCTGGAATTTTAGTTGATGTTCGCCCAGTTGCAGTTATGGACATGATTGATTCTGGAGAAAGTGATGCAAAAATTGTGGCTGTTCCAATTGGAGATCCTCGTTTTGGTAATGTTCACGATTTAGCAGATGTTAACCCTCATTTCATAAAAGAAGTTACACATTTTTATGAAAACTATAAGAAACTTCAGAATAAAGTTGTAACAATTCCAACAGTTAGAGATGCAAAGGCAGCAAAGGAAGTGATTTTAGAATCCATCGAGTTATACAAGAAAGAATTTAAAAAGTCCTAAAACTATTTCATCTACCTTGTCGCTACGAAATTTTTTTGGTCAACGTAGGCCTACTACGTCTTCTTCAAAAAATTTCTAGGCTCCTTGTATCTAAAACAGTTTTAGAACTTTTGCTAACTATCGGACCTCCTATTTAATTATCGTTTAATACATGAAAATAAAACTTACAAAACTCCCAAAATCAGAAGTACAGCTAGATGTTGTCGTTGATGAAAAAGCTTTTGAAGCTTATCGTGAAAAAGGATTCAAAGCTATTCAGCAAGTTGTTGAAATAGATGGTTTCCGTAAAGGAAATGCACCAGAGGATATGATTATCAAGAAATATGGCGAGATGGCCATTTTAGAAGAGATGGCAAATATAGCACTTCGTGATGCATATGTTGAAGCGATTAAAGAACATAAGTTTAATCCTATTGCTGATCCAAAAGTTACTATCACAAAGTTAGCAAAAGGAAATCCACTTGAGTTAACTATGATTGTTCCTATTATTCCAGAGGTTGAGCTCCCTTCTTATAAAAATATTGCAAAGGAAGCTGTTGTTGAGGAAAAGATTGTAGTAACTGATAAAGATATTGATGATGTTGTTGAAGAACTTAGAAAAGGTCGTTCACATCAACATGCTCATGAACATGTACACGGTGAAGATTGTAAGCATGTCGACGAAGCGAAGACGAATCAGCAGACTTCGGTTCTTGGAACCGACGAAGACGTCGAAATAGAGCAGGCGTCGACGCAAATAAATAAAACTACAGAAGAAACAAAAGAGATTACTCTTCCAGAATTAAATGATGAATTTGCTCAAAGTTTTGGAGATGATTTTAAAACTTTAGCTGATTTACGTACAAAGATTGGAGAGAATATGAAGCTTGAAAAAGAACAAAAGCAACATGAAAAGCGTCGTGCTGCAATTATGGAGAAATTGATTGCTGAAACAAAGACAGAATTACCAGATGCTATTATCGAAAATGAATTAAGTAATATGCTTACACAAATGCGAGCTGACGTTACTCGTTATGGTGGAACATGGGAAGATTATTTACAGCATTCAAAGAAAACTGAAGAAGAAATGAAAGCTTCTTGGAGAACAGATGCTGGCAAGCGTGCTATGAGTCAGCTTGTTTTACATAAAATTGCTGAAGCTGAAAAATTAATTGCAACTGAAGAAGAAGTTGAGGTTGAATTAGTTAGACTGATGACGCAGATGCAGGATGTGGATGAGGAGAGAGCAAAAGGCTACCTCTATCAGGCACTTACTAACGAAAAGGTCCTTGCCTTCTTGGAGAAGGCCGCAGAATAACGCAGAACGAACGCAGAAGGTCGCAGAAAAATACCAATAAAATCTTTCGGAGAATGTTTCTTCTTACTTGCTGATAGCGCTTAGTTATTTGCGAATATAGAATTCAATCCAATTTCTGATTCGGCTGACGTAATATGGTGTTTTGTAAGTAATAAAAATACAGGCACGAAACAAAAAATACAAAAGCGAACCCGTAAGGGTTCGCTTTTGTATTTTAAAACATAAATAAATTATGATATTTCCTTTGCAGACTCCCAAAGCATGGTGAAGATGAGTTTTTCCATATCAACTGCCTGAGAGTCGGTGATAATAATTGCACGTTTTTCTGAGAATGAATAAATTTTCACGGTATTTTGAAATATTTCAAGCGACACGTGGAGTAGTCCCCTTTCCACTGCAGAATCATAAGATCTTGATCCTCTGCACAATGTCGAGTATCCATTTTCTTTTGCACGTTTTACAAAGTCTATTGCAGCTTCGGTGTTACCGGGGAATATAATTCTACTCCGTATCCCATGATCTCGATTGAACTTGTGTCGTTCATTAAGTACTTTAACAAAATCATTTTCGAGTGTTCCTCCATAGATACCAAGCATTTCGTCGTTGCGCGCTTGTTCCATACCATAGTAAAGGGCTTTATGTATACCATCGTCACCCTCAAATACCATGAGATCAGTTGCTTCTTGTTTTGAGTTTCGTTTCTCCTTTATATATTTTTCTGCGGTGCGTAGCTTTTGTAGTCTGCGTTCTTGTTCAAAGATAATTGTTTCTATATCTTGAGCTTTATATACGAGACCCCTATCCATTTTTATTCCATGTGCATAGTTCTTACGCTCAAGCTCCTTTACAATCTTATAAGTGAGGGTGCGTTCTGTTTTGGCGATATTAGCCAAACGTGATACTGGTATTGGTCCGCGTTCATATAGAACAGCCAAGACATGCTTTTCTTTCTCATTAAGTGGTAAGGAGTCAAAGTATTCAGTAAGTGTGTTCATTCTTTAAGTATATCATGTAATTATAAACTTGTGAAAATAATTTCACACTACTTTCTTTTAAATATAGGCTATAATCTTCTTTATTTACAAGCTTTTTTAGGGTATCTATTTACATAATAGAATTTATGTTGTGTAATATATGGCACTGTAGTATTCTATACACAGAGGTTAAGGGCATCGTTCGCGGTCGCGAAGGACTCACAACCAGATCTTTGAAAGAAATGAAATGAAATTCGCTCTATATCTTGATTCGATCGCGGGAGAAGAGGAAATGACCCCACGAGAAGCTGTGGTGATGATGCACGCAGTGAAGTTCATCTGCGTTGAAATCAATGGTCAGAGTTACGTCTCTTGTACACCAGGGCAACACGCTGATGCAGTAGGGTGGGCAATACAAGCCTATCCGGAAGCAAAGCTTATCGGCGGCGGTTATCTTGGAACTACGGAACCACGTTGGGATTCAGAAACCTGTAGAAAAGAATTCGGGTATGACCGTCCAGCGGATGCTACAGTTGCTGAAGAAATTCTTCGGCAAGTTACTGAGATTTTCTATCCGAAATGACAGTTACGAGGCGAGCACAGATTATAGCTCGCCTCCCTTTCAGAGAATTTTTAAAAAGAATTTTCTGAAAGGGAAAAAAAGTTTCCCTAGTTCTTTAACAAAACCTGGCATTCGCCAACCGCACCTCGGGCACTGGGGTATAAGGAAATGAAATGTGCAACGAAAAACAGCTTCACAAAAATATTCAAGCCCTTTACAAAGGGTTTGAAGGTAACAAATGTCTTCCTTGTTTTGGTCAGAACCTAAACCTTGCACAGGAAGTGCAAGACCGCCTGGAGGAGGCCGGAGTTGGTCCAGAAAGATTTATAAAAGTTAACGGGCGGTATGACTTCTCCCTTCATAATGGAAGGCTCAGAGTCAATGGTAGCAATTGCTACACTGCAGACGATATCGAAAGGTGGATAAAGGAAGCAATGTCTTCCTAAAAAAGACCTAGCCCTCGACAGAAATGTCGGGGGCTTTTTTTATTTATAATTTTTCACATCGGGATGAAGAGCTGTTGCTCTTTTAAAATTATAACTAGTCTAAAATCTACTTATTTCTTAGTCATTAATACCTTTATTCTTTTAGCAATCGGCAATCTGTTGCCTTCTTTATCAAAACGCACAATATCAATATATTCAACGTTATCAACGCTAAACAAACCTTCAGCTGCTTCACGAATTTCTAATTCAGATAAAAGAAACGTTGGTACACCCTTCCCTTCATGTCTTGAAAATTTTGCAGCCTTAGTTACACCATTATCTGTATACTCAACAATTTTATCTGTCTTGGCTATTGTGTCAGTGTCTGTAAAACACGTAATAGCAAATTTACCTCCTGGTAAAAGATGCTCGTACACACCCTGCATATACTGCCTTCTTGTTTCTGGGTCTAAATGATGTATAAGCGAAAATTCATATATCAGGTCAAATTCTTTATCTTCGGAGTTGAGCAAGGCGGCATCCAAATCAAGAGCACTTCCCACAAAATAGCTAGGAGAGACCTGATCGATAAGGTCAGCACTCTTTTTATTTGCTTCATCGATAGCGGTCTGCTCGTAATCAATACCACTGACCTTGAATCCAAATTTTTGTAAGTCCCTAGAAATGTCACCAGCACCACAACCAACATCAAGAGCAGTTAATTGTTTTCCAGGGTGTTGTTTCCGATAGTTCTGAAACCAATCTGAATTCAATGACTTCTCAAAATATTCTGGCACAGACTTTGTCTGCGCCCATGGAGCTGCTCCTGGATCACCACCAGAGAAGTCCTCGTATGCCTTTTTAAACATACCCTTTGTTAACTTTTGAAAGTTACCAGAATCATCTTTTTCAATTAACTCGGTAGGTTTGGGAGCACTGTTTAGCTGGCTATTCATTGTATGAAGTATAACAACTGGTCCACTGACAAGCAATTTATACTTTTATTTTTAATTAATCAATCACTAAAGCAGATAATGCGGATACTGCGGCAGTATCCGCTTTTAAAACAGTGGGGGTTAATTTCATTAAAATAAAATTATTTTCTTTAGCTATCTTTTCTTCATCAGG
>JBAXLU010000018.1:0-11946 GCA_037134695.1 Candidatus Nomurabacteria bacterium | reverse complement strand
CGATTTCCTACAGATTGATTACAATCTAAGAAATCGGGAGCATTAGACGATGCCCTAAAGATAGTTAATAGCCATTAGACATTAGCCAATAGTGAAATACAATTCCAAAAAAAATAACTCATTGTATATTCTCTATAACTTTAGACCCTTAACTTTTTCCTTTATTTACTGTATTTAACACGAGTATTCTACTATATTTTTGACATTCTATCAATAGCAATTATTGTAAAAAGGTATACAATTAAATAATGCCAACTAAACAAAAATACACTAGACTGTTTATTTTATTATTAATAATTGCCCTTATTTTTGTCGCAGGATATTTATTAATTGATAAAGACACAGCCCAAAAAGATGTATATACATTTAACTGTGAAAATAATAAATCCATCATCGCTACATTCTATCCAACTAAAGACACTAAGGTGGATTTAGCTCTAAGTGATGGAAGAAAGATATCCCTACCACATGCAATCTCTGCCTCTGGTGCTCGTTACGCAAATGCTGATGAAAAAATTGTTTTTTGGAATAAAGGTACAACTGCTTTTATAACAGAAGGAACCAGTACCACATATACTAATTGCGATACACAAAATAATTTAGAACAAGAAGCAACAACCACAAAAATAACTAAAATAACAAAACCAGTAGTAAAACCAAGGACTGATGGACTTTTTGGTTACGCTAATAGTGAATATAATTTTACATTAAGATTTCCATCTAATGTTAACCCACAAAATTATTTCACAACATTTTATAACTTGGCAAGTAATTGGAGATTAAATGCTGGACAAGCTAATCAGGGAAAAGCTATAGTTTCCTTCCCTGTTTATCGTATAGATCAAGGTGGTGTAGCTAAAGGAAAAGCATATCCACTATTTTTCGTTTCAGAACTTCGCGTTGGGGTTAGTCCAAACGTAAAAGAATGTTATGCGACAGATATTGGTTATACTAATCAAAAAGTTACAGATGTAAAAATAAATGGTGTTACATTTAAAAAGTTTAGCTTCCAAGATGCTGCTATGATGAAATATATACAAGGAGAAAGCTACCGAACGATTCACAATAATATGTGTTATGTTTTGGAACAAATAAAATCTGGAAGTAATTACAAAGATGAAACTATGAAGCCAGGATTAACAGAAGCTGAATTAAATAAATATTATAATACTGCAGGTAATATAGTAGGGACGTTTAGGTTTACGAAATAAATTGTTAGAAACCACCGCTTAGTGGGGTAAACAAGGGTATAGAGTTTAGGGTATAGGGTATAGAAAATACAAATACAAAAAGTCGCGCCTACGGCGCGACTTTTTGATTTCCTGGATTCCCGCACTTAACAGTACTGCAATTTTAACAAGTTGATTACAACATAAAAAATCGGGAGCCTGCACGGGAATGACACAGAATTCATATTTTCTGGAAACTGGAAACTTGAAACTAAAAACTACCTTAATAAATCAAAGATTTATTAATAAACACAAAAACAATCAATATGGCAAGCATCAATACCCCATAAATTATATGTTTTGGATGCTGTCTTTTAATTTCAATAAATATCATCACAATTAATGCTAATGCAATCAACATTATCATAAACTGATAAATCATTTGTACATACCAAGATCCACCAAATAAAAGTTTTTCATACCATACTGAATATTGTGGAGCAGTAATATCTTTCTCTACGGCAATTTCTTTTACATTATCAGTATTCTTTACAATAGAAAGAGTTGGCGATTTAAAAATAGATAAAATATTTGATGCAAATGATGAAGCTACTTTAGGTGTACTTGTCGCCTCTCCTTTAACATTTGCAACTGTTGTAGAAACCATAGCGACATTTTTATTTACTATCTCCGGTGTTTTGTTTGGTGTTGTTGCGACTTTAACTGGAATAATTGCTGCTTCGGCAACTTCAACTGCGGGAGTCCCAAACATTTGCACGACATAAGTTGTGGGGTTGCCGTGATACAGCCCCTCAACTGTAGATATACCAATTTCACGGAAATTAGTATTTAAAATATTTTCTTTGTGTTTAGGAGATGCCATCCACGCAGATTCTACATCATTTGATTCTGTAAAATTAATAGCTAAATTTTCTCCTGCATATAAAAATGTATAGCCCGCCTGCTTAAACCAATACCAAGGCGTGACACCAGTTGGACTTTCATGTGCAAAATATCCCAAGCTCGACATATCTTGGCCTTTCAAAAAGGCAGCATGCTGTAATTTTGTATTAATAGTAAGAGGTTGTTCGTTATAAGCAATTCTGGAATTATTTGTTAAGTCAACAAGCACTGAAGAAGCAACCGAAGAACCTAAAACTGTTTTGTGAATAAAAAAAGAACTTCCAAAAGAAACACCAAGAAGGAATATACTGACAATTAAAATCAAAATTATACTTAATTCTCTAAAGAAATGTGGCCTATACTCATTCCCTTCGTGAGGAATAAATAAATGCTTAGCGATATGATGAACCTTCATATGAATTAATTATAACATAATTAATTTAGTTGAAAGTCCTTAAAGTTTATAAAGTCTGTAAAGTAGGTACAGACAGTTTCCAGTTTCAAGTTCTTAGTTTCAAGAAAATACAGGACGGCTGCTTCGCGGCCGTCCTGTATTTTGAATCCCCTAAAAACTGGAAACTAATCCAAGGATGCACGGACTAGGCGGATTTGATGATAGGAATATTTACCTTTGAAGTACTCAAAGACTGGAGTTAATTTTCTGGTCTCCATTTCTTCAAAAGCTTTTAAAATTTTATCTTTATCTTTTTTAGGAGGCAATACATGTTTTAAATTAATCTTTTCTTTTAACTCAGAAAGCTTTTCAATATGACCAATTATTGTATCTACTGAAAGATTTCGTCTTTCAGCAATTTCTTCAATCGATACGCCTTCTTTTAATAATTCTTGTGTCTTTGTATGTGAAGCAACTTTCTCTTGTATTTCTTCTGCTTCTTCGTCGTCTAATTCCACTGTCGTACCACCACTATTCGTCAAAAAATTTTCTTGTAAATCTAGCAAATCCTTTTCTTTATATTTCTCTATAGCTCTTTCTGCTTGTTCACTTTTTGCACGAAAATTTAAATCAGCTTCACGAACCACTTCAGATATTTGCAAAGCTTGAGGATTAAAACCAACCAAATGTAGCCCCTCGAGTGATTTTAAACGTGATAGCGCCACATAGCCCTGTCCTGAGGTAAAAGCTCGGCTTAAATCGATTGAAGCCATGTCCAGTGTCATTCCTTGGGACTTGTGCACCGTTATAGCCCAAGCAAGTTTAATCGGAAGCTGGGAAATTTCAGCCTTAACTTTTCCATCTTCTTCAACCCTCCAAGTGTCGGCTTTTATTGTAACCTTTTTACCATTGGCTAATTCCACAACTGGTGCACCTTCATTATTAAATGAATAAATTTTTCCCATGGAACCATTAACATAAAGTCTGTCAGGACTGTTTTTTATACAAATAACTTTCGCTCCGACTTTTAATTGCAAAGCTTCTTCTGCTAAACAATTATTTTTTAATGATTCCAAAATTTTCGCACTACCTTTTGTAATCATTTGATAAGTTTTCACTTCGCCTTTTACTTTTTCAAATTCTTTTCTGTTTATTTCATCGACGTTTTCATTGTGAGTATAAAGTTTTATATGATCTTTTGTATGCAAAATTTCATTCGCATTTTTTAAATATTCAAAATGTTCTTCTTCAACTTCACCAGCACGTATCGCATTTAGTATAGAAGAAAGTTTGTCATCTTCTTGGCGGAACTGTTCTGTTAAATAGCAGACTACGGGTTTAGCTTCTTTCCAAGCCTTTGAAGTAAAGGCAAAGACTTCTTGATTTTCATATGTGTCACCATTTTTTACAACCGGTGGAAGCTGGAAAAAGTCTCCAGAGAAAACAACTTGCATACCACCAAAAGGTTTTTTATTTCTTCTAATATGCTTTGCAATTTTATCTAACATATCTACAAATGAAGCATGAAGCATTGAAACCTCATCGATAATTAAAACTTGCGTATCATTCCATCTTTTATATAAATTTGCTTTTTCTTCTATGGCGTCGATATCATAAGCGTTCAATTTTTGTTTTATACCAATACCACTCCAAGAGTGAATTGTTGTACCTCCGACATGGGTTGATGCGATGCCAGTTGAAGCTGTTACAGCAAATTTAACACCATGCTTTTTTAAATAAGAAATATAATCGCGAAGCGCATAACTTTTACCAGCACCAGCTGCACCAGTGAGAAAGGTAGTATGTCCGAGTTTTAGAATATCGAGTGCGGTTTTTTGAAGCATAGAATTAAATGTTAGGAGTTGGAGGTTAGGAGTTAGAAGAAAATACTAATTCGTAAATGTTGTATTCAGTGTAAGCGGAAAAATAAAAAACTGTAAGACTTGACTTAAACTCAATTTTATTATATTATAAAAAAAGGCGTTCTTAATTCGAGTTACGCCAATTGACCAACAATCTGGAGATATACATGCCCCAAAACCCAATGACACCTCAAAGGCTAATGGATCTTGTCCTGGCTGTCCACGACTTTGCTGAGAGAGCAGCCGCAAAAAGAAAATTGTTAGATGGGCAAAATTCTGGGAGAAACTCCAGCACGCCGACAGAAATTGTTTTCGATGTCATTGTAGCAAAACTGTTCGACCATGCACTCCGCAGTCCAGAAATTGCCAATGCAATTCTCGGCGGTGTCCAATTGCCGAACTGAAGGCATTATTTGATATCTTCCCCCCACCCTCACCAGGGTGGGATTTTTTTATTTTGGCTAGCGAGGGGCTAAATAGTTTTACGAAGATCTTGCCTTCGTAAGATTAAAAACACTGGATTCCAAATTAATTTTGGAATGACACAAATACGGATATGGTATTTTAAGTTTCAAAACTTGCTTTAGATACATAAACCTTGAGACTTGTTTAAAAGTCTAAAATTACCTTAGATGCGAGGCAGAGAAAGTTTTTGCAACCAAAACGTACAAGTAGTACGTTGCGGGAGCAAAAACTTTCTCTAACAACGCAGATGAGGTGATTTTAGACTTTTAAATACTTTCGGACGGCTAGGAGAGAGGATATAACGGCCAATACTGCTCCAGACAATAACAATAATCCAGCAAGTGAAAAGAAGTGTTGAGTGAAATACAAATGAAGATTTAAACCTTCAAAGAAAAATACTGTTTTCTTTGCAACCCAAATAGTAGCAAAAAAGAAAAAAGCTAAAGATAAAACAGTCGCAACAAGAGCGTAAAGTAAAGCCTCAACAATAAACGGACCTCGAATAAACATATTTGAAGCCCCCACTAATTTCATAACTGCGATTTCATCTCGATAAACAAAAATAGCAAGACGTATAGTGTTATAAACAATCATACAGCTCATTAAAATAAATACTACAGAAATCCAAAATCCAACTGTATCGATCCACCCAACAATATTATTTAATTTATCAATACTATCTTTTAATTGATAATAATTTATTTTATCAACTGCACCACTTGAATCACCCAACAACCCTGATCCAGATGAAAGAGCTGTTGCTATTGATTCATATTGTGAAGTATCTTTTGCAACTACAGAAAGTGATGCACCAAAAGGATTAGACCCAAGCTCATCTAACGCTTGTAATGTTAACTGATCACCATTATGTTTTTCTTTGAAACTAGCTAAAGCTACTTCTTTAGAAGTGTAAGTTATGGATTTAACCTGGGACAGACCTTGCAACTTTGCTTTCACGTCGCTAATTTGGCTGTCTGTTGCATCTGTATTGAAATAAACTCCCACATCTACCTTTTCACGGATTTGACCCAATGTGTAGTCAAAAATTGCACGGGATAAATAAAAGGAAGAAATAATCGAAAGTGTAATAGTTAAAATAAAAATTGAAGAAAGAGAAACTGTACGGTTACGATAAAACCCTCTAAAGCCAGCAACGAGTATTCTTTTTGTGAGTGTAGATTTATTAGACATGATTACATTGTAAATTTACCAGACTTTTGGTCACGAGTGACACGTCCATCTTCCATAGTGATTACACGACGACCTAGATTATCCACAATACCTTTATTGTGAGTTGTAAGAATAACTGTCGTGCCCAAATCATTAATCTTTTTTAATATTTGAACAATATCATAAGTATTAAGTGGATCCAAGTTTCCTGTTGGCTCGTCCGCTATAATAATTTCTGGACGATTGATAATAGCACGAGCAATAGCTACACGTTGCTGTTCACCACCTGAGAGTTGGTGTGGGAAATGATGCATTTTATCTTTCAAGTCTACCAAGTCCATAACGTGTGGTACATCTTCAGCAATATCTTCATCTTGCTTTCCTGCAGCTTCCATTGCAAAAGCGACATTTTCATAAGCTGTCTTATTAGGAATAAGGCGGAAATCTTGAAAAACAACACCAACCTTACGACGATAATTTGTCATATCCTTTCCACGAAGTTCGTGAATATTATCTGAATGGAAAGAAACAGTCCCTTCTGTTGGACCTTCTTCTGCAAGTAATAATTTTATAAGTGTAGTTTTTCCTGCACCTGAATGACCAACAATAGACACAAGCTCACCATGGTTTATGGTTAAAGAAATATTGTCCAAAACTTTATTACCGTTATCGTACTCTTTTGAAACCCGATCGAAATATAACATACCATTATTGTAACACGAGCTAGGGTTTAGGGTGTAGATAAATATAAAATTATCTATAGACCCTTCTCTGATTCAATAAAAGCTTCTATTTCACCTTTTTCTAGAACTGCCTCTACATTACTCGTTTCAAAATCTGTACGATGATCCTTTACCATTTTATATGGATGCAAAACATAAGAACGAATTTGATTACCCCATTCTATTTCTGTAGTTTTACTAATTTGTCTGCCTTCAATTTCTGCCTTTCTTTTTTCTTCTCCTAATTTAAAAAGTTTTGCAGATAAAACTTCAAGAGCTTTTTGTTTATTTTGATCTTGCTGTCTTTCTGTTGCAACAGAGACAGCAATATTTGTGGGTATATGTATGACACGCACAGCAGTCTCGCGCTTGTTTACATTTTGTCCTCCTGGGCCACTAGATTTTGAAGTTTCTATTCTAATTTCTTCAGGTGGAATATCCTTCCTTTCTACTTCCGGAATAATTGGTAAAACTTCTACCATAGCAAAAGAAGTATGGCGTTTAGCTTGAGCGTTAAATGGAGAGATACGAACCAAACGATGCACGCCGGATTCATTTTTTAAATTTCCATATACATTCTTACCAGAAATTTCAATTGTTAAATTTCTAAATCCACCATGATCATTTTTGTTATCATGCAATACCATATAACTAAATCCTTGGCGTTTAAAATAAGCATCATACATTTCAAAAAGCATACGAGCAAAGTCCTCACTATCGTCCCCTCCTGCACCAGCTAAAATAGACATAATCGCTCCGCCTTTATCAAGACTGTTCACACCATCACGTTTATCTTTTAATTCTTTTATTAATCTTATTACATTCTGAGCTTTTTCTTTGTCATTCCAAAAATCCAGATTATTCATCTGGGCTTCAAGATTTTCTATTTCAAAATTAATATCATTAGTAGATTCCATCTATTAAGTAATTATAACAAAAATAGACAGAAACTCTTATTTTTTAAAAACTATAAAATAACCCTTTAATCTTTAAAAAAATGATGAGCTGTCATTCTTTTTCATTTCTTCCTGAATTGTTTCTATAGATTTATAATCACTTGGTACTTTTATATTTATTGGCTTATTTATATTATCCAATGTAATTCTGAAAATAACGTCTATTTGTTTATCTTTTAATTGAGTTGCTGTATCCGGTGGAACTATACGCATACGGTATTCGACAACAGCAGGTAATCCATTACTATCTGTCCAGACAGTAATAAATACATTATCTTTTACTAAATTAAACATATCATCAAACTCTTTACTCTCTAAATATGTAACTAATCCTGTATCATTAACTAAACCAATATCTTTATACTTTTCTCCATTTGCTGATATTTCTTTATAAAAAGAAAGTATTGATTCTTTTTTTATAGAAAGATCATAACGAATCAAATTTCTACCATCAACTTTTTCTTTCTTTGGGCTTTGTTTAAAAGTAAAAAGCTTATTTTTATCTGCTAACTGGGCTATATTATTTAGTGTCTTAATAAAATCAGTTCTTTTGTTTCTATACTCCGCATCTCCTTTAGAAAGACTTTCAGATAGAGAAGAGAGTGGATCATAAGAATAAGAATCAGTCGTTGTAGCTGCTCCAGTTGCTTTTGGAGATACTTTTATCCATTGGCCTTTCATATTTGAAATATATGAAATAATTGCAGGAATTTTATTTATGCGGAAATAAAAATCCTTATCTTTCTTTAAAGCTTCAACATCTACTTTATAACTAAGATCACCAAAACTTCCTTCAGCGGCAACATTCATACTACCGTCTGGATAATTGGGATTTTTTACATCAAGAGTTGCCCCGAATAAAACAGAGGCAGAAATATCTGGAGATATTTGTTTCATATATTCAGAAAGACTTACTAATAATGGTTTAGGAAGTTCGGAAGATATGTACATATAACCGCTATCTTTTGAAAAAGTAACGTCGTTACCATTAATAATGGTTGATGTTGCAGAATAATAATAACTTTTTTTAATGGAATCTATTGCAGCATTACTTTCTAAATTAACTTTAATATTAAAATTCTTTAATCCGTCTACTGCCCGATATTCATATTTTTGATTTGATACTGGATCGTAACCAAACTTTGTAGATGCAATCGATTCTCGACTATAAGAAGTATAAGAAGAACTACCTCCCATGTCTGCATCAGACAATACTGATGGGTAAGGTAATCCTTTTTTAGTTATATATTTTCTTGTGGAATAATCATAACTTTGCTGATCTCCATATTTAGATTTTAGTAATTGAATAATACTAGAAACATCTGATATTCTTTTAAAATCATTTTTATATTGTTGTCTTATTTTTTCATCTGGATCAATTGGGGCAAATGGTATAGCACCCTTATCTCGTGGATTAACATTTAATTTAACAGATATAGCAAAAGTAGAAGTATCTATAGATGATGTCTTTGAAATTAAACCAGAAAGAAAAGAATCTTCACTATACTGCTTTACACTAAAAGGACCAAGCTGTTTATAATAAGCAAACGCAACACCACCTATTAATAAAATAAAGATTACTATGAGTGAAAAAATTATACCTTTATGTGATTTTACTGGAACACTATTCTGTGAAGGGTCGATAAACGGTGGAATAGCAGTTGTTTGTATTTGATTTGGGGTAAAATTTGGAGTCTTAACAGAATCTGTTTGTGCTGGTGTTATTTGTACCTTTGGTATTGAAACATTTGGGTTTGGTATAGAATTTTCTAAATTAAGATTTATTGGATGTTCTTGAATAGAAACGGGTACTTCTGGAGTAACGATGGTTGGTACAGAATTTTCTAAATTAAGAGTTGTTGGGTGTTCTTGAATAGCAACTGGTACTTCTGGAATATTCACAGCTGGAGGTGTATCAATAGAAACATTTTTTATCACTGGGGCAACATTTGATAATGTCGACACTTCAGGATTAACCACATCTGGTATAACATCAGCCAACGGAACATTCACAGCAATTGCTTGTGCTGGTAATTCCGTCTTAATATTTTTAACTACCTCGATAGTAGTAAAAGCTGTGTCTATATCTTCTTTCGCATAACCTTGTATTTCTAAAATTTTAATAGTTTCTTCCTTGGTTGATCCATATGCTACCTCCTTATTAATAGTTTCTATTATTTTTGTATCAGTCATATGCAAAGAGTATCATAATAAATCACATAAATTTAAACTTTATTAACATTTATAACATTTTTTAAATTAAAGAAAAATAATACCGCCTTTTGAGCGGTATTACAAACCTTTAGTCTTTTTACTAACAGAAAATATCGCAGCCCTTCCGCGATTATTAAGTCTATAAAAAGAAGTTTCTTTCGGAAGTTCCTTGTGAAAAAAATCAGTTATATTTTCATCTATATATCCACAATCAACTAGAACATCTAATTCTGATTGAATACTTTTAGGTTTATATTTAGTTTCCTTTTCATTAAAGATTTTACGTCTCAATGAGTCAGAAATATTTAACATAAACTCAAGACTAAGGGGATATTTTCGACTATGAATAACAGCAATTTCTTCTGCGGTTTGGTAACTTTCCGAAACACATTCTAAGACTCGCCTAAGTGGCATGTCTTTCATAATGTCATCTGCCATAATTCCCTCCTTTTATAATTATTGGAACAACCATATAACACTAAACAAAAAATGGTGTGTTGTCCAATTTACTTATTCTCCAAGGCAAGGCCTTGGAACCTGTAAGTTTATAAACTTTTTATTTTTCTGAGCCAAAGCCAACCTTCGTTCGCTTCACTCACTTTCGGTTTTAAGCCTCTCGCGCTACTACGCTCGAAACCTACGTCTTCTCTTCGAAGACTACGGCCCTCGGTTTTAACGCTAATGATTACATTCGCTATTTCCGCCACAGGAAAACTAAACACGTTTTCCCGACCCCTTTCCCACGTCTCTGGCTCAGAAAATACAATACACAGGGTTTGCCTGTGTATTGTATTTTCTGAGCCAGAGACGAGGATCGAACTCATGACCTTCTCGCTACGAGTGAGATGCTCTACCAACTGAGCTACTCTGGCTTTAATTTGAAAACTTTTAAATTATACCATATGTTATAATCACAAATGATATGAAAGAAATATACATAATCCGTCACGCTGAAAGTATTTCAAATGCTGGAGAAAAAACAGATAACCATGATACTATACCTCTTTCAGAAAAAGGTAGGACTCAATCAATGGAATTAGCTGAAAAATTAAATATCGTTCCTGAATTAATTATTGTATCTCCATATTCAAGAACAAGAGAAACTGCAGAGCCTTTTATTGCAAAGCATTCATCTGTGCCGATTGAAACTTGGGATGTACAAGAATTTACGTTTTTAGATCCAAAAAATTACAATGGAACAACTGGAGAACAAAGATTTGAGGCAGCAAAAAAATATTGGATCGAAGCATCTATACACCATAAAGAAGCTGAAGATGTAGAATCTTTCTCAGAAATGACAAAAAGGATGTCTAAGCTTATGAGTGACTTAAAAGAAAGACCAGAAAAAACCATAACCATTTTCAGTCATGGGAGATTTATCCATGGACTTAAACTCTATATGGAAAAAGTTAAAAAACTCGGAAGATATGATTTAAATGACGAAGAATTGAATGAATTAAAAGAAATCCATAAAGAAGGAGTGTTGGGAGTAATAGAAGGAGGGAGGAAATTTCCGATAGAAAATGCAAGCGTGCACAGGATAGAGATATAAAGAAATTTGGAGCCGTTCTGCAGGATTGGTCACAAAACTACTTCCTCACTTTCATTCGTCAGAATTAGTTTCGCGACCCCGTATTCAATCCTGCTGGACGTGAAGCAGTTCACGTCCGTACAAATTTATGAAATAAATTTGGACTCAACGGCTCAAAATTGAGCGAAGCCATTTTGAGCCGTTGAGCAGGATTGGTCACAAAACTACTTCCTCACTTTCATTCGTCAGAATTAGTTTCGCGACCCCGTATTCAATCCTGCTGGACGTGAAGCAGTTCACGTCCGTACAAATTTATGAAATAAATTTGGACTCAACGGCTCAAAATTGAGCGAAGCCATTTTGAGCCGTTGAGCAGGATTGAACTGCTGACCTCGTCATTACCAATGACGTGCTCTACCAACTGAGCTACAACGGCTTATTTTTATTTTACTACCCACACACCATGTGCACGTTTTAACAAACTACTTATGGCCAAGCCATGAATCTGCTGATTCAACTGGGCCGACGACTGCTGTCTTACGGCATCTTCGCGGCCGAGC
>JBAXLU010000017.1:0-12014 GCA_037134695.1 Candidatus Nomurabacteria bacterium | reverse complement strand
GTACCAGTGATCTTGGAACCGTTCACATAAGCAGTCTTGGATAAGAGGATGTCAGAGATGGCTGCGGTGGCGTCGGAAGTGTCGAGGGAAGTATATGAGCCAGTGACACCGAAGATATCGACACCACTCTTGATATTGCTACTGATGAAGACATCAGAGGTGGTGGAGACCGTAGCAATGCCATCATAGTATCCAGTGGGTGGCGTGAGAAGAATCGATGTACCAGAAACAGTACCACCTGTGACAGCGTTATCGGCAATTTTAACCGGTATGGTACCAGGATATATTGCTGTCGAAAGCACTTTTGAGGCGTTAGTGTCACCAAAGAGCGTTCCGGTAAAGCCAAAGGCCGTGATACCTCTGGCAATCTTGGCATTTGAAAGACTACCTATCTGAGTAACAATAGCATCATATACTTCAGTCAATGTTTTGAAACTAGCTGTGACAGAAACAGGTGTGGATGGAATAGCTCCCGACCCAAGCGTGGTTGTGGCGCCAGTAGAGAGATTGAAAATATCCGTCAGGGTATACATCGTATTTGTTGGTGCTCCAGGAGGTGTGAGTGAGCCAGCATAGACGTATGTCGCTTCTACGAGAAAAAAGACTGAAATGAATACTGTTGTTGTGATGATTTTCTTGAACATAATTATAGTGCTAATTTTTTAATATAGTCTCTGGTCTTTGACCCAAAGTACCCCGTTGCAGGAGTAATGTTGTTTGCCTTTTGAAATTTAATTAAGGCTTTTTGTGTTGCTGGACCAAATAAACTGGATTCTTTGCCGAGAGAGCCGACTCCCACATGAGCGACTGCAAAACCGTGAGTATTAAGGAAGTGTTGAAGTTGTTTGACATCTTCACCAATTGACATCACAGTTAAATTATGAAAAAATTGTTTTTCTGATAATACTAATGTTTTTATTTTAGGTGTATTTAAACTATCTGTAGATATAGATATTCTAGGAGGGGTTACTGGGATTAATTTGGCATTAAGAGCTGTCATAGAAATTGGTGGAATATAAGCTACAGCAGTCAACGGATTCACAAAATATGAACCAGAAGACCCACCTCCCGTTCCTCTATTTGGAGTAGGATTTCTTGTAGAATATGGTCTCCAATCTGTTAATACTTTATTATCTCCAACCCCAAAAGTTATCCAACCGATATTTGGAGAGTAAGCACCACCAGTAAATACTCCATCTGAACCGATAATAACATGTGAAAAATCAATCCAACCAGCGTTTTCACTCCATGCATAGCCGGAAAGTGTCCCTTCAGTATTATTGGTAACACCTCCATATGTTTGAGGGTTAAGAATAATCCAGCCGATATTTTCACCATAAACAGAACCGGTAATAGCAGTATCAGTAATATGGACATTTCCAGCAGAAGAACCAAAATCAATCCAGCCGGCATTTTCAGACCAAGCGTAATGATAAGTAGAATCTATTATGCCATCTGTGGTCGAAGCACTAACTAAATTAGGAATTATTAATAAAAAAAATAAAAAAATTATTCGATACATACAAAAGTTGGAAAATTTCATATAACCCAAAAATTGGTAGATTAATTATACACCATAATACACCATGTGAACTATTTATTATAAAAAATATATAATATTGTGGATAACTATATAAACATACTCAGAACTATTCTATTAATCCTTCCGCTTTCTTAACCACAGCCACAATTTTAATATAGAAAATTTTTCTAAACTGTATATAAGCAACTATAAAGACATGTCTTTGTTAAGGTTAATTAAATAAAATAGTGGCTGGATTGCGAAATTATAGTCGCAATGATTACACTACTTCTTGATTTTTAACAAAATCAATTGAAAGTAATTTACTACTGCCATCTACTCCAATTGTCACACCGTATAACATATCGCAATGATTCATAGTTTCGCGATTATGGGTAATGACAAGTAATTTACTTTTTTCAGAAAGTCTTTGAAGCATTACACCGTACTTTTGAGCATTTGTTTCGTCCAGTGGTGCGTCTGTTTCATCAAGTACCATAAATGGTGGAGGAGTAATCGATGACATTGCAAATAATAATGCAATAGATACAAGAGCCCTCTCTCCACCTGAAAACATGTTTATTTCTTTTACTTTTTTATTTGGAAGAGTAACGTCAATGTCTATTCCTTGCTCAATAATTTCATTCCCTTCTTCATCAACTTTTACCAATTGAACAAGTGATAACTTTCCTTTTCCTCCAACGAAAACTTCTCCAAAAAATTCACTGAAAACTTTTGAAACTTCTATAACTCCAACATTAAACTTCTCTGTTAAAGATTTTGTTAAATCATCAATCAAAATTAATAGCTTTTGTTCACTATCTTTTATATCGGTAAGTTCTTTTGTTAAATATTCATCACGGTCTTTTGTGGTTTTATATTCAGCTAATATTTCTTCACGATTTTGCACCCCAGCTTCTTCAATGCGAAGCTTAGATCTTTCTATCGCACGCAACAAATCAGGCTTTGGTGTTTCTTTATACTTCTCTTCTGGAACACTATCTTTATAGATTAAAATATTTTGACCAACAATCGATACCCCCTCTTTTAGAAGGGTATCAAAATATTGCTTACGTAACACAAGCTCCCCCTCCTCTTGTTTAATTAAAGCAATAGTACTACCTAATTCACGTAACTTACTTTCAAGAACCATTATCTTCTTTTCTTCTTCGTGACGAGAATTTATTTCTGTTTGAGCAGACTCTTCTACATTATCTATTTTTTGCTGCAAAGAACATATTTCAGCATTTAAAGTTTTCTCTTTTTCTTCATGCTCTTTTATTTCTCCAGTAATTCTTTTTATATCTTGTAAAGTTTTTTCCTTCTTAGAAATTTCTTCACTGTTATGTTCGATAAAAAAATCATCAACCTTTTTTGACACATCTTTTGTTTTATTTTGAGCACTTTCTATGTCTTTATCTTCAAAATGCTGAGAAAGTGTTGAAAAATCAGACTTTAATGACTTATGAGTATTTGTAAAATTATCATATGGAACTGTGATTTCTTTAGCTTCTTCTTCACGGTTTAATTCTTTTTCAAGATATGATTTTTCAGCTTCAAGTCGTCCTGTTGTTTTTGCAAACTGATCACGACGAGAAAGCAAAGATTTCATCTCTGCTTGAAGCGTTTGTTTTTCTAAAATAGAAGAATCTTTTTTGTCATATGTTTTCTCTCTTAAGAGACTAAGTTCTTTATGTATTGAATCTGTTATGTGAGTTAATGCGTTAGATGTTCCTTTTTCACGTATACGCTCATGTAAAATATCCATTTCGGATTCTTCACGATTTAGGTAAGCAATCAAAAGTCTTTGTAAATTTTTAGTTTCATCTTCTTGAGATTCGATTTTCTTTACCTGACGCTCTAGTGAGGTTAAATGTGGTTTTATTTCTAAACGAAGAAGCTCAACTTCATGTACATTTGTTTTTACACGTTCTAACTTTCTCTTGCTTTCATTTAGTCTCATGTGATAAACACGTAGACCAAGTGCGTCTTCAAGCGCCTCCTTTCTATCGCGAGGTGAAGATAACAAAATTCTATCTGCCTCACCTTGATTTATGATTGTATGAGCGCTACCTCCGATACCCGCAAAAGATAAAAGTTCTTGAACATCTTTCAAGCGAACTTTTGCATCATTTAATGTATAATCACTGGTTCCGTCAGAATAAATTACGCGTGATAAAACTAATTCATCATAAACAAGAAATGGGGTGAGGGTTTCACTAGCGTGGGAAGTTTCTGTTTTTTCTCTATTATCAATAACCATCATTACAGAAGCTCTAGAAAGTGCTGCTAAATGTTCAGAGCCTTTAAAAATAACATCGGCTCCAATTTTTCCACGCATACTCTTCATTGATTGCTCCCCTAGTACGAAACGGATAGATTCTGCAATGTTTGATTTCCCAGAACCATTTGGCCCAACAACACCGGTAACTTGGTGGGTTACGTCAAGAGTCGTTTTTTTAGCAAATGATTTAAACCCTTGAATTGTAATGTGTGAGAGACGCATGAAATAGTTTTTAGGTTGTAGCTTTTAGGTTGTAGGGAACACCTAATACGCAACTTCCAGATTAACTAAATTGTAACATGCTTTAATACTGGTAATGTGCACAACTAAATTAATTTTCGTGAAAATATTTTTTATACACAAAGAAAATTAAATAAGACACAAAATAAGCTAAAACTGCTCCACCTAAAATGTCATACCAATAATGCACACCAGCCAAAACACGCGCTATTCCGGTTACTAAAGCTAAAATTAAAATAATTATTCCAGCTCTTTTATTTAAATAAGACATTAAGAAACCTAAAGCAAACATAAATGATGCATGACCTGATGGAAAACTATAAATATCATTTGGTTCAAGTAATGCAAGTGTTAAATCTGGTCTCGGATGAGCAATTATGTCTTTCAAAAAATGAGCAGCAATCCAGGAGAGTGTTGCGCCGCCTAGAAGTACTATTAAATTACGTATCAAATGTTTTTTATCCCCTTTGAAAAATAAATATAAGACCGTAAAAACAATAGAAACATAAATAAGATATGTCCCACAAAAGAAAATAATTTGATTCATAATGAAAGTGTAACACTTTCTAGTTCATAAAGAAAAAAGTTTATAAAGTAGATACAGTATGGCCACTTCGTGGCCATACTGTATCTTTGAATTCAACTTTCAACTTTATGAACTTTATAGACTTTCGACTCATATATATTTGACATAATAATTTCTTTATGACAGTATTGTGACTAGGTTAGTGATTTATCCAATTTTGTTCAATAACTTTAGGAGATAAAAATGACAACGTATATCGCATATTTTGACAGGAGTAACGTAAAAGATTTACGGTTCAGTCTACGGTTTGTCGGGATTACAAAAACAGTCCCAACAGGTGGCGGGAAACTTCATTTTGAAGAATTATCTAGCACTGTTAAACTTTTTTGCCAAAATCTGAGCTTGTTTGGTGACAAGAAACACAACCCTAGCTTGGTTTCTGAAACAATCACAGAAGTCAAAGAATTGCCTGATGATTCCTTTATAGTATTCACCCATGATGGCGCCTATTTACTGGATCCAGTAAATTAAAGATTGCCCCAATTGACGAGAATGGTAGCCACAAGTGGCTACCATTTTTTAATTCCAAATTTAAAACAGTTTAGTGTTTATGTAAATTAAAAGACCGGCCACAAAGTGGCCGGTCTTTGAATTTTAACTTTCAACTTTATAGACCTTAAACTATAAATGTTTCCTGTGTTTTACTGCAATTTTCACACGGTTTAATTCTCTTTCAATCATTCCTTCAAACATACCAAAATCAACATCATCATTTTTCTCATCTTTAATAGCTCTTGCGCGAGCAAGTGCTTCTTCAGCACGCGCATGATCAAGCTCTTCCACTGATTCAGTCTGCTCAAGTAAAACAACAACTTCAGTTAATCCTTTTCTGTGTGGTCGTACATTTACAAGTCCTTTAAAAACAGCATAACTAATACCTGTTCCACCTTTATGGACAATCATTTCACCAGACTTAATAGTTGAAACAAGTGGTATGTGTTTACTAAGTACAGTAATCACACCACTTGTTGTTGGTATGCTGACACTGTCGATAATTTCATCAACAGCTACTTTATCTGGGGTTACTACGCGCAATTTTAGCATGGTGTTAGTGTTATTAATTATATTAGGTAGTTTATTTTTATCTCATCTTCATTATAACTCTTTTAATTTTCAATTATCAATTTTCAATTTTCAAACAAATACAGTCTGCATTTTTTGAAAATTGAAAATTGCAAAATTGGAAATTAGCTTGCTTGATTTTGGTGTTTTGCTATTACATCATCGATTGACCCATTCATATAAAAAGCTGATTCCGGTACATGATCATGCTTTCCTTCTAGAATTTCCTTAAAACTACGAACAGTATCTTCACGTTTTACATAGACACCCTTTGCCCCAGTAAATTGTTCTGCCACGAAAAATGGTTGTGATAAAAACTTTTGTATACGACGAGCACGCCCCACAGTCTTCTTATCATCATCAGACAATTCATCCATTCCAAGAATAGCAATAATATCTTGCAAATCCTTGTAACGCTGAAGAACCTTTTGTATTCCACGAGCAACATCATAATGTTCTTGTCCAACAATATCTGGTTGTAAAATTGTAGAAGAGGAGTCAAGTGGATCCACTGCTGGATAAATACCAAGTTCAGAAAGTGGTCGAGAAAGCACAACAGTTGAGTCAAGGTGAGAGAATGTTGTAGCTGGTGCTGGATCAGTAAGGTCATCCGCTGGCACGTAAACCGCTTGAACAGATGTAATAGAACCATTCTTGGTTGAAGTAACACGCTCTTGAAGTGATCCCATTTCTGTTGCAAGTGTTGGTTGATATCCAACAGCTGACGGCATACGTCCAAGAAGTGCTGAAAGTTCAGACCCTGCTTGTGTAAAACGGAAAATATTATCAACGAAAAGTAAAACGTCTTTCTTTTCTTCATCGCGGAAATATTCCGCCATAGAAAGTGCAGAAAGAGCCACACGAGCACGAGCGCCAGGTGGTTCATTCATTTGACCAAACACAAGCACCGTCTTGTCGAGCACACCTGACTCTTCCATTTCGCGATAGAGATCATTACCCTCTCGAGATCTCTCTCCTACACCAGCAAACACTGAATATCCTCCGTGCTCTGATGCAATGTTACGAATAAGTTCCTGGATAACCACAGTCTTACCCACACCAGCTCCACCAAAGAGTCCAACCTTTCCACCTTTTAAGAATGGGCAGATGAGATCAATAACCTTAATACCAGTTTCTAGCACCTCTGCTTTTGTTGATTGCTGATCAAACGTAGGAGCAGCTCGGTGAATTGGATACTTTTTCTTTGCTACAACAGCAGGCTTTTGATCAATTGGATTACCTATCACATCAAACATACGTCCAAGAACTTCACCACCGACAGGAACAGAAATATATGCACCAGTATCAACCACTTCCATACCACGAGTGAGTCCGTCAGTTGAAGACATCGCAACAGCCCGAACATCATTAAAACCAAGATGTTGAGCTACTTCAAGTACAAGCTCTGTACCATCAACTCTTTTTACGATAAGTGCATTCTTAAGACTTGGAACACCTTCTTTAAAAGTGATGTCGAGAATTGGTCCAATAATTTGTGTAATACTTCCAATGTTATTTACTTTGTTCATACTATTTGATGTTTGATTGATAATATTTGCTGTTGCTTATAAAAGCAAAATAGTAAGCTCAGTTTCCTAAGCACACTATTTTACTTTTATGATGACAATGCCATAGCCCCTGAAGTAATCTCGGCTATCTCTTGTGTTACTCTTTCCTGACGGGCACGATTATAGAACAGTTTAAGTTCGTCCTGGAACTCACTAGCATTATCTGTTGCTGACTTCATAGCAAACATACGTGTTGAATGTTCTGAGGCATAACTTTCAAGAATAGCTCCATAAATAATATTGTGTATCATCATTGGAATAATACTTGAAAGCACTATTTCTTGATTTGGTTCATAAGCATAACGTGGCTCACCATGAGTGCCAGGCTTTCCATCTGATGAAAATGGAAGCAACTGAAGCAGAGTTGGAGTAAAAGTAGAAGCAGAAGTAAAATGAGTATAAAGAACACGTACAGTACCAATACTTTTTTCTTTATACCAATCCACAATCATCGCAGTTGTAGCATAAGCATCATCACTCGTTAATACAGGATGAATAAAAGAAGCTAAAGTTTCTAAATTTAATTTCTTTGCAACTTTTTCAGAATATTTACCAAAAGCAATTACTTTTAGTTTTTTTCTTTCTTCTTCATTATAGGCATTCAATAACTTTCTATAAATATTTACATTATAACTTCCACAAAGACCTTTATTTGAAGCAACTATAATAACAACTTCACCTGAGGTGCCGTTGTGTGCAAGTAATTCATGACGAGTTAATGGGTCAAGGGAAATATCGTTAAGAACATTCTGAGCCTCTATGTGGAATGGTCTAATTAAAAGAGCGCTATCGATAGCTTTCTTCATTTTTGCAGCAGAAACCATCTCCATAGTTTTGGTGATTTTCTTGATATTTCCAACACTTTTTATTTTTTGTCTAATTACTTTTGTTTGCATCTTTTTCGCAGATTAACGCAGACCTTTACAGACCGCGCAGACTAATTCTATGCCTTTGTATTATGCATGTGAGCAAAATTTTCTAAAGCTTTCTTAAGTGATGCTTCAGTCTCTTCATCCCAACCTTTTTCAACTGCTTCAAGTACATCTTTTCCTGTAGTCTTCATGTATTCGTGCATACCTTTTTCAAAGGAAACAATGTTATCCACAGCGACTTCATCAACAAAACCATTATTTACTGCATAAACAGTAGAGACTTGAAGTCCTGTGCGAAGCGGACTACCGTTTATTTGCTTAAGCATTTCTGCAGTACGCTTCCCTCGTTCAATAGTTCTCTTAGTATCAACATCAAGATCTGAGTCAAACTGTGAAAATGATTCAAGTTCACGGTATTGTGCCATAGCTAATTTCATTTTGCCGGCATTTTTCTTCATAGACTTTATTTGTGCTGATGAACCTACACGTGACACAGAAAGTCCGACATCAATAGCTGGTCGCATACCTTTGTAGAAAAGGTTTGCATCCAAGAAAATTTGCCCATCAGTAATAGAAATAACGTTAGTAGGAATATATGCTGACACATCTCCAGCTTGTGTTTCAATAATTGGAAGTGCTGTAATAGAACCTCCTCCAGCCTTCATATTACGACGACATGAACGTTCAAGAAGTCTTGAATGTAGATAAAAAACATCTCCCGGATATGCCTCACGTCCTGGAGGACGCTTTAAAAGAAGTGACATTTCACGATATGCAACCGCGTGCTTTGAAAGATCATCATAAACAACAAGAACATCCTTTCTTTTATTCATAAAATATTCTGCAACAGCAGTACCTGCATATGGAGCAAGATATGAAAGAGCTGCCCCATGAGACGCTCCAGCCAAAACAACAACTGTATATTCCATAGCACCAGAATCACGAAGCTTGTTAACGATTTGTGCAATCTTAGACTCCTTTTGACCAATAGCAACATAAACACAAATAACACCAGAGTTTTTCTGATTAATAATGGTATCTATAGCAATAGTTGTCTTTCCTGTTTGACGGTCACCAATAATAAGTTCACGCTGGCCCCTACCAATTGGAATCATGGCATCAATAGACTTTAACCCTGTTTGCATTGGTTGATTAACAGGTTCACGCTCCATAACACCTGGTGCAATTTTTTCCACAAGCTCAACATCAGTTAATCCTGATATTTTTTGTCCATCAACGGAATTCATAAGTGGGTCAACTACACGACCAAGCAACGCTTCCCCTACTGGAATAGATAGAACTCTACCAGTACGAGAAACTTCCTCACCTTCTCTTACCATGTCAGCACCAGAAACAATAACAATACCAACCATGTCAGACTCTAAGTTAAGAGCAATACCTTTAGCCCCAGAGGCAAAAGTTACTTCTTCCATTGATGCACAAGAAAGGAGGCCAGATACACGAGCGATGCCATCACTTACAGAAATAACATTACCTATCTCACTCACTTCAACTGTTGTTGAGATTTCTGCGATTTTTTGTTCTAGGTCTTTGATGATTTTTTCTACTGACATGGTATTTGTTTGTTATTAATTATTTAGTAAGTTGTCTAATGATTCGCTCTGCACTGCCGTCATATAATGTCCCATTAAATCTTGCTTTGAACCCAGCAAGTATTTTTTTATTAATTGTTAACTCGTGCTTAACCTTCGAGTTACCCGTTATTTTCTTTATATGATCAATTGTTTCATTTGATAGATCAAAGGGTGACTCGATTGCAATAACACCGTCTAATTTTTTATGTGACGATATCTCTTCTACCCCATCTAAAACAGCAGGAAGAAGTCCCAAAAGATTATATGTGGTAAGTGTTTTTACTACATCTTCAACTGAGACGCCTTTTTCTACTATAAGAGATGCAAGTTTACGAGAAAGTATCATAATTATAAAAGTTTCTAAATTATGCACTCATTCTAGTAATAAGAGCATTATTATCATTCTCATTCATTTCTTGTGCGAGTGTCTTTATATAAAGTTTGGCCACAAGTGAAGGAGCTTTTTCTTCCCACTCCTTTGCCATTCTTGCTTCAACCTTTAATTCTTTTTCAGCGAGTTTACCAAGTCTTATTTGAGCTTCTTCTTCTGCATCCTGGAAAATACCCTCAGCCCTTTCAATTGCATGAGATTCTGCCTTCACAACAATATCGTGGCCATCTTTATATGCCTTATTTATAATAATTTCTTTTTCTTGTTCAGCGTGAGCAAGAGCTCTTTCAGCGTCAGATGCCTGAGATAGACCTCGTTCAATAACACCTTGACGGGTTTCTATAACTTTTCCTATCTTACCAAAAAAGAACTTGTTAAGAATAAACAAGATAATTAGGAAGTTGATAAAATTTGCAAGAGCTACATGCCAATTAAAACCAACAGAACCGAGAATGTTTAAAATTTCTTGCATACGTGATAGTAGTTAGTAATCAGCAAGTAGTAATTAGGAAAATACAAATACATCCCCTAATTGCTGTTTACTGACTGCTTTTTGCTATTTCAAAAGGAAGAATGCAACAAGGGCGAAAATAGCTGTTGTTTCTGTCATAGCTACACCAATGATCATTTTTGAGAAAAGTGATCCTTCGATATCTGGATTGCGTCCGATTGCTTCCATTGTCTTACCTACTAGATATCCCTGCCCGATGGCTGTTCCAACCATGGCTAGAATACATAGTCCTTTTGCGATATAAATTGCTGCTTCTGGGGTCATATAGATAGTTTATAGTTAATAGTTTTTAGTTGATAGTTAATTCAAATACTATATATTCAAATAAATATCAACTTTACACACTTTCAATAAAAATTCGCCTTTCGGCTTTGTTCTGGAGTATAGCATAATTTTGATCTAGTTTCAAAATTATAAATTAGGAATTAAAATAGTTAGAGGTTAGGTGTTAGAAGTTAGAAGTTTGATACAAATTCTAAAGCACACCACTGGTGTGCTTTAGAATTAAACCCCTAACTTCTAACGTCTAACAATTAGTGTCCAGTACCTTCCTTCTTCAATACCAAAGAATAATAAACCGTTACAAGGGCGACGAATACAATAGATTGTACAACCCCAACAAGTAGTCCCATTCCCATCCAAATAGCAGGAACAGCAACAGAGAAAGCTCCGAGCAAAATAACTGTCAAAACTTCATGGGCAAACATATTTCCGAAAAGACGAAGAGAAAGTGAGAGGATTTTTGCAAATTCACTAACAATTTCAATCAAACCAACAAAGAAACCAACAATAGAAGTCATTCCCTCTCCAAAACTTTTCTTGAATCCTTTTACTACTTGTTTGATTTGAATAAAATGAGAAAGATAATTTAATGCTCCTTGTTCACGTACGCCAACTATTTGCATGGTTACAATAACAGCAAGAGCTAAACCAAAAGTAGTATTGAAGTCTGTTGTCGCTCCACGGAAAAGTGGAATATGTTCACCATTTATTAAAACATAAAAACTTCCAATGGTTGGAAACATCGGCAAAAGATTAGCCACTATTAAATAAAGCATTAGAGCTCCAACATAAGGAACTATTTTACCTGCACGTTCTTTATCTCCAACAATTGAAGTAATGAAGTCTGTTACCATCTCATAAAAAATTTCTAATATGTGTTGAAATTTTGAAGGAATAAGTTTTGCGCGAGATGCAAACATACACAAAACTACAAGTAAAATTGTGATAAACATTACTGTAATAGTAGAAGTTGCTATTGTTACTGGGCCAACATTTCCAAGTGTAGGCGCCGTAATAGATGGAATTTCTTCATACACATGAAGAAAAGTTGAAGGTTCTAGTGTTTTTACTTCTGTCATAATGCGTGCTATTTTAACATGA
>JBAXLU010000016.1:0-12103 GCA_037134695.1 Candidatus Nomurabacteria bacterium | reverse complement strand
TTCTAGATTTATGAGAATATATTTTGCTCGGCGTTCTACATTTAAAATCTTTTGGCCTAGAACATATTTTTTAAAATAGGGGAAATAGCTACGATCTTTAATCGTATTTTTAGCGATAGTTGAAGATGACCACATATCGGTCCAAATATCTTTTATGATGAGTTTTGGTAAAACTTTTTGTAATCCAGTTACAGTGGTGTGCACTTCGGGAAGTTCCGGCATGAATTTTTATTGCAATTGACTTAGAGCCTCTTTGATTAAAGTGCTAGTGGATTTATTTTCCGTATGAAGTTTTTGTAAGGTGTCGTGTATTTCTTTTGGAGAATATCCTAGAGTTTCAAGTGCGAGACGAACTTCATAAGTCGTATCTGTTTCTTTTGAACCAACAAGGTGGGAAAGTTTGCCACGTAATTCTAGAATTATTTTCTCTGCGGTTTTTTTACCAACCCCAGGTGTGTGTGATAGGGCTTGTACATCTTCACGCTCAACAGCGTCCGCGATAGATGCAGGAGAATGAACTGATAGCATAGCAAGCGCAGATTTTGGACCAATACCTGAAACAGCAATTAATTTTTCAAATAAGAATAAGTCTAATTCGTCCTTAAAACCAAAAAGAGTTAAAGCGTCTTCGCGGACATGGGTGTGAATATGTAAAGTCAGGTCTTGACCGTCTAAAAGAGATATTAAAAGTGGTAAGGGCGCACTTACTTTATACCCAACACCAGAAACATTAAGCAATAAATATTGCTCATTTTTCTTAATTACTTTTCCTTGAAGAAATCCAATCATTTAGACAGTATATCAAACAGATAGAGGTTAGGGCTAAACAGCTCTTGAAAAGTGTGTCCTTCTATGGTATAGTTGGCGGTATAAAAACATTATGGCAATTACAAAAAATGCAAAAAGAGGTGTCAGAGTAAGTGAGAGAAAGAGAGTCGTTAATGACAAACTTCGTCGCACTATGAAAGAAGCAGTGAAAACTGTTCGTAAAGACGTATTAGCAAAGGATTTAAAAGCTACTAAAGTAGACCTTTCTCTTGCTTTTAAGGCTCTTGATAAGGCAGCTAAAAGAGGGACAATTAAGAAAGGGCAAGCTAATCGAAAGAAATCAAGATTAGCAAAAGCTGTAGCTAAAGTTTCTAAAAAATAGTAAGCAAATTAAAAAAAGCACCGTAAGGTGCTTTTTGGTTTTTACTGAACACTTAAACGAGTTTTTATACAAGAAACAACAGAGGTATATCTTTTAGTTTGCTGATATGTTTTTTCTGTTATGTTTGAGCAACTTAATAAAGTTTTTATAGTGGCAGTTTGTTTTGTACTAGTTGTTTGTATTTTTGCTAAATCTAAAGCCGCTGCGTCATTCTTTTTAATAAGACTAGAATGATCTAAATAAAAACCGACAGAAACACCGATAAGTAAAACACTAAGTAGGGCTATTGTTGTTTTCATAATATTTAATATATTTAGTATACAACATAGTTTTTTAAAAATGGGGGAGTAAGACACAGGTAAGCAGAGAGGGAAGAGGGAAATGTAGACTGGCAGGAATCTCCGACAAGTAAATTTTTGTCGTCACAAAAATTTCTCGCCGGCCGCCCCTCGCGGTTTTGCTTGCTAGCAAAACATTGCTGCGGCCATTCGATTCCTGACGTACGTGACGCAGGTCACGTACTCCAAGGGCACAAATACAAAAAGCGCCATCAATTGATGGGGCTTTTTGTATTTGTGCTCTTGCTCGGTCTCGGAATTACAGATGTGAGACCTTGTAAGGGTTACCAGAGAAGATTTGTGAGGTGCAATTGAAGCACCTAGGTCATATTAAAATTTAATTATTTTAGCACCCCTTCGTTGCATCTCTTTAAAAACTTCCTTCACCCCATTCAGATGGTTTTCAGTAAATTTATCATCTGGTACAAAAATTTCAAAATGTAACAAAGTAAAGCCACAGATGAACAATTTTGTAAGAGAGTCAGGAGAAAGAAAAACAACACTCTCTCCTTTATTTGCAAAACCCTCTTCAAATTTTTTGATAACTTCTGAATCTTCAGAACCATTAATTACAGTAATGGTGGGATTTTCATATTGAGGTAAAGCAAAGGAGTGAATTATAGAGTTTCTAAATTTATAAATCCGTTCTGGGTTTAATCGTTTAATATAAGAATGTTCTACATAGGTAGTGTTATTTTTCACAAAACAATACTTTTCTAAAAATTCTATTATCTGCCTAGAGTTACCATGACCAAGATTATAAAAGTTATTATAAATACTAGAAAATATCTCGAGTAAAGAGAAAGATATTAGTAGTTTTATCCTTACAAGATTTTTATCTGATTCTAATAATGTTTGAGCACGAACAAACTCATCAAACATTTCCCCTAAAGAAATATCTACTTCTTTACAAACTTGTCTATACTCTTTAAGTTTTTTCATTTGTGAACATTATATTAATTTCTGTACTATTGTGTTAAGTGACGTTGTTACATGGGGACAAAATGCTTTCATTGTTTATATCTCATTAACATTGATTACAATATTTACATTTACTCATAACGATAATTCTACTCCTATTTTGTGTAAAATAGAAACAAGGAGTAGAATATAAATATATGAAAATAATTACAAAATTTAGTGTTGTCTCTTTGCTTATTTTAGGTTTAGTGCCATCAACTTCAGCCTCCATTGATAAAAATTTAAAATATGGACAGAGAGATAAAGAAGTTACTGAATTACAAGAATTTCTTATTGACGCTGGTTTCCTTAAAACAACCCCGTCTAATTACTTTGGACTACTTACGCTTAAAGCAGTAAAGACATACCAAAAAACTGTCGATGTTTCTCCTACTGGGTACGTTGGTTTGCTAACTCGTCAGAAGATTAACGATTCTATTGCTTCAGATGTAGCAAGTTCGAATCAAGCTGAAATTCAAGAAACAGGTACAATAGCTGTGCAAAATACAAACAAAGAAAAAATAAGTGTGACAACGAATCAAGTTGTAGACATTTGTAAAAACATAGAAGGAATACAGACAGCCATTCCTACAGGAATGGTACTTGATTCTACCGGAAAATGCTTTACATCAACACAGTCAAGTAACACAGAAACAAAAGTATGCATGTCTGGTAAGATTGTGTCTAAAAATGATGATTGTACAAAAGTATGTTCAGATGGAGAAATTGTATTAGAAAATTTAACATGTAGAACTACAGCACCTACAAATACGAATATATCCCAGCAAACAAATTATCAGACACAGACAACTGGTCAAAATAATTCACAAACACAACAAAACCAGACAACATCTAACACTCCACCAAAACTAATATCAACAGTTATTGGCGGTGTTGGACCAGGTATTTGGGATAATGGAAATGGACATAGTAACTGCAATAATTGTATTTATTTACAATTTGATAAACCCGTATATGTAACCTTTTCTTATTTTGATGCTACAAATCTTCTCCAGCCGACTATTGCTGGTAGTGAAAAAGGTAAAATATGGCAAGAGTTTGGAGACTCTCAATCAAAACAAACAGTAACAAGTTCGGTTTTAAGTTCTCGTCATGTATTTAAATTTTATTCTAGTGGAGATGATTCCCAGGTACAAGATTATCCTTCTGACCAATCAAGTAAATCACAGATTACTGAAATTAATCTTAATAAAGCAAGAAAATATTATTGGAGCATTAGTGCTAAAGATACAAATGGAAATAGTTATGTTTTGCAAAGTAATACTGAAACTGCCTTTCCTTCATCTTGGAATGATAATCATTACGTTGGAATTTATGAAACTGCTTCACTAGTTCGTACTCCAGGTTTTGTAGAAAAAACAATACCTTCAAATACAACTAATGTAAAAATTGGCTCTTTTACATTACAAGGAGGTTTTCCTGGTTATCTAGCATCACAATCACCAACTTACATTATTCAAAATGTTTCTGTAAAATTAACTTATAATGGTTTACTTACTAACGTTTCCAATCTTACACTTAAAAATGGTTCTGATGTGATAGGTACTCCGTTAGCAAATGTATCCAACAATGCTACTTTTAGCCCTGCTAATAATGAAACCTCACGAGTACAAAGCAACTCATTAAAAGTTTTTGATATTTATGCTGATATAGGAAATGTAACAGGTACTGCGCAAACCGATATGACAGTTAATCTTTTAGAGAGTCAACATCTTTATAACGTTTCTGCTAATGGTGTCACTATTACAGCAGTAACCGGCACTCCATAATTAGAAAGTCCTGTGTTAAACAAAAAAAGCAGTACTACGAAGTACTGCTTTTTTTGTTAGACTATTGTTATTTTGAAGCCATCAAAAACCTAGTGTTTAGGCCTTTCGGTCTATCTCACTATCATGTGCCCTCGGCAGGAAGTTCGGTCACCACTTTGGTATTTTATTTCATAACTTTGTTATTCATAAAACACTCAAAGTCTCGACCCCGAGAAAAACCGACAAAATTATAAAAGAAAAATATTTGAATTCAATTTTTCTTTTATAATTCCGTAGACCGGTTTTTCGTTCGATTCCGCACGAAAGATGTTTAGACATCTTTCTCTCGGGCACAGAATAGTAAAAGACCGAGAGGTTCCTCGGTCTTTTACTATTCTGTGCCCTTGGCAGGAATCGAACCTGCATCGCGAGTACCGCAAACTCGAATTCTATCCATTGAACTACAAGAGCATATTATTTCAAATACTAAGCGGAGGAGGTGAGATTCGAACTCACGGTCCGATTACTCAGACTCTTGTTTTCAAGACAAGTGCATTAGACCACTCTGCCACTCCTCCGCTTAGTATTTGAAGATTTTCACTTATATGATTAAGGTAAAACCGTTGCGATACTATAACACATTTCTATTGTTTTTTAAAGGGCTAGCGGTATAATTAAATTATGACTAAAAAACTTTGGTTTAGAGCAAAGACATATGGATGGGGCTGGATACCTTGTTCTTGGGAGGGATGGCTAGTTGTCATAGCTTCAATTATTCTTATTATTTTCTATTCTACACAGCTAGATAAAAATTCTCCACAGATTCCTTATTTGTTCTTCCTTAGAATAGCTGCTATTACTATTGTGATTATTTTTATCTGTTATAAAAAAGGAGAAAAGCCAGGATGGAGATGGGGGAATAGATAGGTTAAAGGTTTTAGTTTGTAGGTTGTAGAAATGTAAAACATTTCTTGTATTTGTTGCCTACTCTAAATTAATTTTTTTGGTATACTACCCCTATGAAATATTTGTGGATTGAATCAATAAAATTAAAAGTAAAGAAATTTAAAGTAGCTACTCAGATTGTTTTAGTTATAGTTATATTTTTTGTAGGATGTTTAAGTGGCTATTTTTATGAACACTCTAAATATAATAATTTTTTTAAAGAATTCCGGACTCTTCGAGAGAATTCTTCAAAATATTCGTTGATTAACCCCCTCATTGGTAATATTACCCCACCGGCAACCGAGGTTGGTATTTATTCTGACATAAAAGACGAAGTTGAGTCTTATCTTAAAGAAGAAGAAGATGCAGGTGAACTTTACGGGTATTCTTTCTATTTTAGAGATTTAAATTCTGGTTTATGGTTTGGTTCTAATGAGTCTTTAGCTTTTTTTCCAGCCAGTCTTTTTAAATTACCTGTTGCTATTGCTGCATATAAAGAAGGGGAGGATGATCATTCTTTTTTAGAAAAAAAGTTTGTTTATACAGAAGCACTTTTTAGACAAAATAAAGAACTAACTTCAAATTCAGATTCTGATCTTGTCATTGGTGATTCTTATTCCGTAAAAGATTTAGTAGAAAAAATGTTGGTCAATTCTGACAATGGAGCAAAAGATTTACTTCTTACAGCTGTAAATGGTGACTATATAAATAAAATTTTTGAAACAGCTTCTTTAGTTGATCCGGAATTAATGAAAACGTTTGACATCTCTTCTCTTAGGTATGCTCTCTTTTTAAGAATTTTATATGGTTCCTCTTATCTTAATGAGGAACACTCACAGCTTATTATGGAAATGCTCTCTAAGAGTACATTTAAAGACGGTCTAGTTTCTGGAATACCAGCAGATGTTCCAATAGCCCATAAATTTGGGGCTTATCAATTTCAAGAAAAAATAAACGACAAAGATGTTGTAGTTCAACAACTACATGATTGTGGAGTTATTTACCACAAGACAGATCCTTATATTGTTTGTTTTATGACAAAAGGAAAAAATTCCGAGGATCTTTTTAGGATTTTTTCTAAAGTCTCATCTATTATTTATAATTATCAAGATAAGGCTGGAGACTAACTGTAGTATAATAATATGATGAAATATTTAGGAATTGATTATGGTTCTAAAAAGGTTGGCTTTGCTCAGTCAGATGATGATGGTCGTCTTGCTTTTCCTTTAATGATTTCTCCAAACGATAAATCTCTTTTGAAAGATACAGTTGAGCTTGTAAGAGAAATGAAAATAAGTGTAGTTGTAGTTGGTGAAAGTGTTGACGGGAAAGGAAAACCAAATGCTATAGCAAAAGAGGCTCGTAAATTTGCACTAGAGATAGAAAATGCAATTGATGTAAAAGTAGTCTTTGAAAAAGAATGGTATTCAACAGTTGAAGCTCGTAAACAGCCAGGAAAGGAAGGAAATCATGAAGTTGATGACCAAGCAGCAGCTATTGTTCTTCAGAGGTATTTAGATAAAGTAAATGGGCCAAGTATTGTAGATGAAGAAGAATTAAATGAAGACGATGAGGAAGAAAGCACAGTAGAAGAAACGTGGTAGGTTTTGATAGTAAATAGCAGAAAGCAAGTAGTAATTAGGGGAATACGAATGCGGAGCAACCAAAGGTTGCTCCGCATTCCATTTTTACTATTTGCTAATTACTATAATTATTTGCTACTATAAAATTTATGAATGAAACAGAAAACAAAGAAGCAGAGACTTTAGTAAAGAATTACGCCACTATAGATGATTTTCAGAAAATTGAGATTAAAGTTGGTACTGTTATATCAGCTGTTCCAGTAGAAGGGGCGGATAAATTATATATATTAGAGGTAGACTTAAATGAAGAAAAATACAGACAGATTCTTTCTGGAATTCGTGAATATGTACAACCTGAAGATTTAATCGGAAAACAATTTCCTTTTGTGACTAACCTTGCACCACGCATGCTTCGTGGACATGAATCACAAGGAATGATTTTAGCAGGGAGTGATGATAGTGGTTTAGCCCTATTAAACCCAACCAAACTACTTGCGAACGGAACACGTTTAAGATAATTTACAAAATGATACAAAAATTAGCACTTTGGACTGAATCATTTGCAAAACATAAACATGCGGAGTTTTATTTATTTGGTGTCGCTTTTACAGAGTCATCTTTCTTTCTAGTTCCACCAGACGTACTTATTATTGCAATGCTCTCCCACGGGCTTAAGGTTTCATGGGTTCGTATTGCTAGTATTTCGACTGTTGGCTCAGTTTTAGGTGGTATATTTGGATATTGTATTGGAATTTTCTTTTATGCATACATTGGGGCACCACTTGTGAAACTTTATGGATTAGAAACCGAACTGGTGTATGTTGGTACACAGTTTAATCAGCATGCTTTTCTTTCTATTTTAATTGCTGCATTCACTCCTATTCCTTATAAAGTTTTTACAATTGGAGCTGGATTGTTTTCTCTTAATTTAATTACTTTCATTTCTGCTTCTATTGTGGGACGCGGGGCTAGATTTTTCCTTGTGGCATTTTTTACAAATAAATATGGAGTTAAAGCAAAAGAATTTATTTTGAAAAAAGCAGATAAAGTATTACTTGTCGTAGGTATTCTTATTTTTGTAGCAATATATTTTTTCACCAAGTAGGTATTTTGAATTTGTATCCACTAGTAACTACAACCTAAAAACTATAAACTACCCGTATGACTCATCACATTTGTATTCAAGATGACTATATAACTTTTGATGGAGAGGTTATTCCTTTTGGAAAAAATGATATTGAAAAAGAAAATACAAAAGTAATTAATGAAGTATTAGAAATGGTTGTTTATAAAATAGGGGATGGAGCAGTAATTGTTTGTGGTACTGGAGATGCAAAGATAATGCTTGGGAGAAAACTAGAAGATAGATTGAAGCGACAGGTAAATTATGAAGAATAAACAAAGAATATTAGCCGCTGAAATACTGAGGCCAGCAGGCCGAATGTATTAAAAAGAGTGGTTGGGTATGAATAGGTAATGCGCGCTTGTCGGGCGCGCATAGTTGGACAATATTGGGCGACTAGAAGTCGTGGCCTGGGTTTGCTTTCCCAGTAGGTTCTGGTTCTGGGAAATCAGATTCATTTTGAAGAGAAAGGTTTGTTAAGATTTTTCTAATTGTTAACTTTCTTTCTCTTCGACTAGATTTAGGAGAGCGAAAAGAATCATGAATCAATGGTCTTTCGTAAACAGATATTTCTGTATTACGATCCTCTTGCCATGTTTCCGACATAAAACCTCCAGTTGGTTAGTGAGCTTACTTTTATATTTTATTCTTATTTTGAGGGATGTAAAGAGGGGCTAGTTTCTTAAATATTCAAGAATTTCGTTTTCGTGCGAAACGGCATATTGATAACCTTGGTCGAATGATTTTTCTAATATTTGTTTTGAACTGCTTAATAAATGAGAGGCAATATTTTTTGGAGAAATTGTTAAAATATTTTTTTGTATTTCTTTTTCTAATCTAAAATCCTCAGGAAGTGCTGGGTTTAAAAATTCCGAGACAGTCTTTAGAAAGTGATTATTTTCCCGTATATCTATATAAAGTATTTTTTCATCGAGTGCGACTTTATTATCAACCATAAGACTTAGCATAGAAAATCTTTGATCACTATATAAGTCACCATTGATTAAAATTTTCTTACCATAAACTATTGGCATAGCTTTTGTTGCCTTAAGTATATTAAAGTTTATGTTTTCATTTGAAAAATAATCCATTTTTTGTCTCGTAATGTTAAAACAGGCTACGGTTACTTTTATCTGTGAATTTTTTAAAGCAATAAAGTCCATAGGTTCTTTTTTAGTAAGAACTTCATCAACTAAAAAATCTATATCAATTATTTTTTTGAATCTAAAAAAATTAATAAATCTATTGCCAGAGAGATGCTCAACCCAAATTCTTTTTATTCTGTCTGATTGACCTGTCGCTATATAGACAGCATTACCAGCGCTACCACTTGTTGTTAATATTGTTTTTGGTAATAAATCAATGTCGTGTAGTCCAACCAAAAATCCTCCAGACCAAGAACAACGCATTCCACCACCGGTGAGGACTATGGAGAAGGAGGGTGGGAGTTAGTCATATAAAAGTGTTTTTATTTTAACAAGAGGGGGAGGGAAATGCTAATTTGGGGAGGCAGGAATCTCCGACAACTAAATTTATCGTCCTAATAGAATACGAATCGGCAGGAATCGGTCACAAAACTACCTCGCTTTGCTCGAAGTAGTTTCGCGACCCCGTATTCGATTCCTGCACGAAAGCCAAGAAGTTGGCTTTCTCGGGGGCACAGATAGCAAAAACCCAGTTCACTTTGAACTGGGTTTTTGCTATCTGTGCCCCCGGCAGGAATCGAACCTGCAATAACGGCTTAGAAGTCCGCAGTTATATCCATTTAACTACAGGGGCGTGAACTATATACTAGCAGAAAATTTTGAAATGGGCGACTTTAACAAGACTCCATACACATAAGGGTCGGTCACAAATTTGGTATTTTATTTAATAGAGGAGGGGTCGGTCACGAAACTACCTCGCTTCGCTCGAAGTAGTTTCGCGACCCCTATTCGACCCCTCACGTAAGCCAAGCAGTTGGCTTACTTATCTCCCACAAATACTAAAAATCACCATCTAAAGATAGTGATTTTTAGTATTTGTGGGAGATAGAGGGGTCGAACCTCTGACCTGATGAGTGTAAATCAACTGCTCTACCAACTGAGCTAATCTCCCTAATATGTGTTATAGTAACCCATATTATGGATTTCCGCAAGATATATGAAGACAACCACACTTTAGTCATAGATAAGACTATTGGCATAATGGTACACCCAGACGAGAGACAGGATGAAAAGACTATCTCCGACTGGTTTAAAGAAAACTACAATGTTTTAGGTGTAGGTGAACTTTCACGTGAAGGAATAGTCCACAGACTTGATCGCAACACTACAGGGGTATTAATTCTTGCAAAAGATAAAATTGCTTATACCTCTTACAAGAAACAATTCAAAGATCATACAGCTAGAAAAGTTTATAGAGCTATAGTCGAAGGTAATTTAAAAAATGATACAGGAATGATATCAGCACCACTAGCTCGAGCTAAAAGTGATTTTCGTAGACGTACAATTGTTGATATGTTTTCAGGAGATCAAAGAGGGGAAGAACGTGAAGCTATTACTCGTTATAAAGTTCTTGCTCGTTCAAAAACAGAAGACGGCAGATCTTTTACTTATGTAGAATGTTATCCATTAACTGGGCGCACACATCAAATTCGTGCACATTTTAGAGGTATTCGTCATCCTATCATTGGGGACGATTTGTATGGTTCTGAAATCGGAAAAGACTTAGCTCCTCGCTCGATGCTTCACGCCTACTCTTTAACCATAGATATTCCAGGAGAAAAGGAGGGGAAAGTAACAAAAACCTTTATATCAGATATTCCCGAGGATATGGAAATTACATTAAAAAAGCTGTTGCTTATATAGATTTTTTGTGTTAAAATACCCCCACTTAGATTACTACATAGAATCTTGTAAGAAATTATGAAAACAACTATTAAGTTAACACCTGTTGATATTGAAAGCCGTAAAGGACTTGATTTCGCGTCTGGAGACGTTGTTCGCGTATGGAACAAAATTAAAGAAGCCGATGGAAAGACAAGGCTTCAGGCTTTTGAAGGTATGGTACTTGCTCGTAAGCATGGTACTGAAATGGGTGCGACTTTTACAATTCGTAAAGTAGCATCTGGCGTAGGTGTTGAACGTGTATTTCCACTTTACTCTGTAATGATTGATAAGATTGAACTCGTTCGTCACGCTAAGACTCGTAGAAGTAAGCTTTACTATGTTCGTGATAAGGCGCTTCGAGATGTTCGTAGAAAGTTAAAGAAAGATGTTAAAGTTGTAAAGAAAGGAAGCACAACTACAACTGAGGCAGTAGTAGAAGAAACTGTAGAGGAGGGAACAATTTAGAAGATAAAACCTGCGTAATGCAGGTTTTGTTTTTTGTTAATAATTAGGTAGACGCTATCACCTTGAGGGAATATACTTATTATATATGGTTAAGAAACAAGAGGTAGTTATTGCAAAAAAGAGGGGACCGAAACCAAAAGGAAAAGTTGATATAAAATGGTCTCCCAATTTTGCCTATGCAATAGGACTAATTGCGACGGATGGATGTCTTTATAACAATGGGAGACATATAAGTCTTACATCTTTAGATGTTGAGCAACTTGTTAATTTTAACAAAGCTCTTAATATTAAAGTTAAGATAAGTACAAAAAAAGGAATAAATGATAAGCTGTGTACCCATATTCAGTTTAGTGACGTCCTTTTTTATCAATTCCTAATTTCTATTGGGATTACCCCAGCAAAATCAAAAACAATAGGTGTAATAAAATTTCCTAAAAAATATTTCTTTGATTTTCTTCGTGGATGTTTTGACGGAGATGGCTCCTTTTATTCTTATTATGATAAAAGATGGAAAAGTAGCTTTATGTTTTACCTCACTTTTGCTTCAGCAAGTGTAGAATTTATAAAATGGATTCGTTCTGAGTTGAAGGAAAAAATTGGTGTAGAGGGTCATATCTCTAGTGCTAAAAATTATTCAACATTACAACTTCGATATGCAAAAAAAGAGAGCATGGAAATAATTAAGAAGATGTACTATAATAACAAAGTTCTTTATTTATCTAGAAAAAGAAAAAAAATAGAGAAAGCTCTTAAAATTTAGGAATATGCCCAAGTGGCGGAATTGGTATACGCGTGCGATTGAGGTTCGCATGTCTTACGACGTGGAGGTTCAAGTCCTCTCTTGGGCACCCATTAGTACATTTTGATTTTCCAACATATCAAAAGGTGCATTTAGTGTTA
>JBAXLU010000015.1:0-12294 GCA_037134695.1 Candidatus Nomurabacteria bacterium | reverse complement strand
TTTAGAGCCCAATAACATGATTACTTGTAAAAATCTTATTAAAGATTATGTAGAGGGCGACAATGTTACAAACGTTTTAAAAGGTGTTTCTTTTTTTATAGCAAAAGGAGAGTTTGTTGCTGTTACTGGACCATCTGGCTCTGGAAAGTCTACTATTATGAATATTTTAGGATTACTTGATGTTCCGACAAAAGGAATTTATCTGTTAGATGATAAAGATGTTTCTAAATTATCTGATGATGAGCAGGCAGATATTCGTGCGAGAAAAATCGGTTTCGTTTTTCAATCATTTAATCTTTTACCACGTACAACAGTTCTTCGAAATGTTATGTTGCCACTGACATATTTAAATATGCCAGTTGCAGATAGAGAAGCAAAAGCAAAGCAAGCCTTAACGTCAGCTGGTTTTCCAGAAGACAAGTGGAGCAGTATGTCTAATCAACTTTCCGGTGGCCAGATACAACGTGTAGCTATTGCTCGCGCTCTTGTTAATGATCCAAGTATTATTTTAGCTGATGAACCAACAGGAAATCTGGATACAAAAACTGGAGAAATAGTTCTGGCAACTTTTAAAAGATTAAACAAAGAAGAAGGTCGAACAATTATTTTAATTACCCACGAAGCAGATGTAGCTAAACATGCTGATAGAATAATCCATGTTCGTGATGGAAACATTACAAGTTAAAAGTTTATCAAGTTAATAAAGTTGAAAGTTAAATACTTGATACAAAAATCTTACAAACTTTAAAAACTTTCAACTTTATTAACTTTAAAACTAATTACCATGACCCTAAAAGATTTAATTGAAGAAACGACAACCTCAATAACCGCAAATCCTGCTAGAACCGGGCTTACTATTTTAGGTATTGTTATTGGTATTGCTTCTGTGATTGTAATGCTCGCAATTGGAAACGGTGCACAAGCTTCTATTTCATCAAGTATAAATGCACTAGGCTCTAATATTTTAACCATCAGTGGTGGTGGGGGAAACAGAAATGGTGGAATAAGTATGGGTAGATCAAATCAGCAGACTTTAACTTTAGAAGACGCTAAAGCAATTAAAAGCGACATACTTTTAGCAAAAGATGTTTCTCCAGAACTTTCTTCACGTTCTCAGGTAATCGCAAACGGTAACAATACAAATACAACTATTGCTGGGTCTGTTCCAGAGTATGCAACAGCCCATTCTGTGATTATGGAAGAAGGGGATTTTATAAATGATGTTCAATATAAAAGTTCTGCGAGAGTTGCGGTATTGGGTCCAACAACGCGAGATGATCTTTTTGGTACAAGTTCAGAGTCTATTGGTCAAGAAATTAAAATAGCCGGAACAAAATTTATTGTTATTGGTGTAACTAAATCAAAAGGAGGAACTGGTTTTATGAATTCTGATGATAGAGTTTTTATACCATTATCAACTGCAGAGCGATATGTTTCTGGTGGTCAATATCTTAGTAATATTTCTGTAACAGCAGAGAATCAATCTGACCTAACCCAACTACAATCAGATGTTACAGATTTATTATTACAAAGACATAATAAAAAAACTTTAGCAGAAGCTGATTTTAATATTTTAAATCAAGCAGATCTAGCTAGTACTGCTCAGTCAGTTACTCAAATATTTAAAATACTACTCTCATCAGTTGCTGGGATTTCACTTTTGGTAGGTGGTATTGGAATTATGAATATGATGTTAACAAATGTCAGAGAGAGAACTCGCGAAATTGGTTTGCGTAAAGCAATTGGTGCGAGAAAGAGTGACATTAGTAATCAATTTTTAGCGGAATCAATTGTTATAACTGTAATTGGTGGAATTGTCGGTGTAGCTTTTGGTCTTGCAGTTTCCTATGCCATTTCTTCTTTCGGAGTACTTCAAACCCAAGTAACACTTGGTCCAATATTACTTGCCGTCGGAGTATCAGCTTTTATTGGTATAGTTTTCGGTTATTATCCAGCAAAAAAGGCTTCAGAATTAAACCCAATAGAGGCGCTTCGCTACGAATAGACGCAGAAGGTCGCGGAACAGACGCGGAAATTATGCAGAAAAGTTCATAAAGTACATAGTATTTATGTTGTATTTACTATAAACTATTAACTAGTAACCACTAACTATTAACTACCTCTCATGTCTACAATTTTCACAAAAATCATTTCTGGTGAATTACCTTCTTATAAAATTTATGAAGACGAGTTTGTCATAGCTATTTTAGATATAAATCCAATTCAAAAAGGACACACACTTGTTATTCCAAAAGTAGAAGTAGATGACATGTTTTCATTGGATGAAAAAATGTATGATCATGTTATGCATCGCGTACGATATGTATCACAGCTTTTAAAAGCTAAATTTGATTGCGCACGCGTTTGTGTTTTGGTAGAAGGTTACAATATCCCTCATGCTCATGTTCATCTTGTTCCAACTAATTCACCAGCTGACTTTGAAAAGAAATTAGCTTATGTTGCTTCAAAAGAAGAATTAGAAGAGGTTCATAAATTACTAACTTGTTCATAAAAATGAATTACGTAATTATACGAACCATAGCAATACTTATCGCAAGCTATATAACTCACGTTGGTGTGCCAATTGCTTTTTCTATGAGAACGGGCTGGATTGCTTTGCTTGTCGCACTTTTACTTGCTGTAGTGAATCACACCATTAAACCAATAATTGATATTGTGACAATGCCAATTAACTTTTTCACACTGGGATTGTTTTCTCTTGTAATTAATGGCTCGATCATTATGTTAGCGAGCTATACAGTTTCTAGTTTTATTATTCCATCATTTATTATGGCTGTTTATTTTTCAGTCGTATTGTCTATATTAAATTGGGTTTTGCACATCTTTGAATAATTTTGTCTAATAAAATAGACATCAAAAGATGTTATTGTTTTAATCAGTGAACCAGATATATGCAAAAGGAGATTTGGTTTGGAAGTCCTTTTGTTCACATTCTCAAAGAGTCTACTGTTGAAGTGTAATGTATTCTGATGCCCTTTTTGAGATGCCGTTTGATACCAATCGCAGATGGTTACACCGCAATATGAGTTGCGGTGTTTTTTTATTTTTATAAATTAAAAACTATTTAATAGGGTTAATTTCTTCGACGTCCTCCTGAATTTCATCAACATCTTTTTGTATCTCATCAACATCTTTTTGGATTTCCTCAATATCCTCTTGTATCTCCTCGTGAGCCTCTTGAATTTCCTCTACATCCTCGGCAATATCTTCCACGTCTTCTTGGATTTCATCAATATCTTTTTCAACAGCAGCAAGAGCTTTCGCTTGATGATTCACTGATAATTGAATAAAAATAGAAAGATAAATTGCCTCTAATGAAAGAAGTGTAGTTAATACAAGTAAAACAAATTCAATTTTTATACCAAAAAGCACAAGCCCAAAAGACGTTATGAATATAATTGTGTGAATTATTAAAGACCAAACAGAGCCCACACCGTGGGTTATGGCAATGGCTGTATTTTCTAGCTTTTCCAAAGGTATTTTCATGAATTTCTGGTCCTACACCTGTTGGCTTCGGACATCTTCGAAGCCAAGCTTCTCGACATTGTTTCCACTATAACATGAAAATGATAGTATATGGGAATGGTAGTAATTATTATTGCACTTTTAGGGATACTTTTTCTATCTGCTGTTATGGGAGGTGTATATTTTATTTATTCGTTAATTAATCCAAAAAATAATATGAATGGAGATACAAAAGCAAAAGCATTAGATGTTTTTATTTATTTAGGTATTGGTATTTCTTTGGTTGTGAGTGTTTATAATTTACTTCAAATTTTATTTACAGCAATCGAAAGAAAGTTTGTTGATGTTCTTAATTCTTCTTATGTGGATATTTACAACAGTGATGTCAGAATGGCTGTAGCGTTACTTGTCGTTATGTATCCACTTTATGTATTTCTTTCTTGGTATGTAGCAAAAGATATTGCAAAGTTTTTGTATAAGAGAGATTTAATAATTCGTAAAATAATGATTTACATAACAATCTTCGTGACTGTTTGTAGTCTTATTGGAACTCTTGTTTCTATTATTTACACTTATTTAGGTGGAGAGCTTTCTGTGAGGTTTGCATATAAAGCTGCTTCAGTATTTGTAGTTTCATTGGGGGTATTTGGTTATTATTTTTATTCTGTAAGGCGGGATTATTCTATAAAGACTTTTATTCCAGTAATTTCAACTATTGTTGCAACTGTGGTTGTGATCGCTTCACTTGTTTGGAGTATTAGTATAGTGGGAACTCCATCACAAATGCGCGCCAAAAGATTAGATAGTACTAGACTTTCAGATATTTCTTCTCTACAACAGCAAGTACTTAGTCGTTTTCAGACTACTGATAAATTACCATTAACAGTTGATGAGCTAAATGATGTTTTTCAGGGATATGCAGTACCAGTTGATCCAGTAACAAAGGAAGTATATGGTTATAAAGTTGTGGAACAACCAGTTATGAGATTTAATTACACAACTAATAAAAAAGAAATGGCAACAAATGCAGTCTTTGAATTGTGTGCAACTTTTGAAACTGTAAGAAAGGTGAATAGTAACGGTGCTGGTTATAAAAATGTCCCTGTTATTCCAGGGTTTGCATCAACAGATATTTCTTATTCAGTTTCAAATTATTATTATGAAGGTGATCAAACACCATTTTGGAATCATGAAGTAGGGGAGACTTGTTTTAAGAGGATTATCTCTCCAGACATGTACTACGGGAAATAATCTAAAAATCATTTCATCTACTTTGTCACTACGGAATTTTTCGCAGTCAACGTACTATCTCGTACGTCTCTTTTGAAAAATTCCTAGGCTCCTCGTATCTAAAATAATTTTTAAATTATTTATAAGTAGCTAACATCAGAAATACAGGGTGGCCACGAAGTGGCCACCCTGTATTTCTGTAATCTGTTATCTGTCGACTGTTAGCTCTTTTATTGTTAATATATAGACTATGAATCCATACGACCATATAAAGACGGAAAATTATTGGCAAAAAAAGTGGGAGGAAGATTTTACCTATAGAACAGACACACACAGTTCTAAACCAACATTTTTCGGTCTGGTTGAATTTCCATATCCGTCCGGTGCGGGGCTTCATGTTGGTCATGTCCGTAGTTATACAGGAATGGACGTTATTGTTCGTAAACGTCGTATGGAGGGCTTCGAGACGCTTTTCCCGATAGGATGGGACGCTTTTGGACTTCCTGCTGAAAACTATGCTATTAAGACTGGTATACATCCAAGTATTACAACTCGTGAAAATATAAATACATTTCGTGAGCAACTAAAAGCCTGTGGTTTTTCTTTTGATTGGGATAGAGAGGTTGATACAACAGATCCAACTTACTATAAATGGACACAGTGGATTTTCTTAAAATTATATGAGAATGGTTTAGCTTATAAAAAAGAAATGCCAGTTAATTGGTGTCCAAAAGATAAATGTGTTTTGGCTAATGAAGAAGTCCTGGAAGGAAAGTGTGAGCGTTGTGGCGCACAAACTGAAAAAAGAAATAAAGAGCAGTGGATGTTGGCAATTACAAAGTATGCAGAGAGATTGGATAAAGATTTAGACGATACAACTTTTTTGGAAAGAATAAAAATTCAACAACGTAATTGGATCGGAATGTCTAGTGGTAGTGAGATTGATTTTAAAATAAGTAATACAGATTTATCTTTTACTGTTTACACAACTCGTGCGGACACTCTTTTTGGTTGTACTTATTGTGTGCTTGCACCAGAACATACTCTCGTAAAGCAATTGCTCGCAAATGGTCAGATAAAAAATAAAGAAGAAGTAGAAAAGTATATAGCGGAGGCAATACAGAAAATAGACATGGATCGCTCTGCTGAAGGAAAAGAAAAAACGGGGGTATTGCTTGAAGGTGTTACTGCTGTTAATCCAGCTAATAAAAAAGAAGTCCCAGTATTTATTGCGGATTATGTACTCGCAACTTATGGAACAGGTGCAATCATGGCCGTCCCAGCTCACGATGAACGTGATTACGAATTCGCAAAGAAATATGGAATTGAAATAAGGGAAGTTATTCTTAAAATGATTGACGGTGACGGTTCAAGAAAGGGGAAATCTATTGCAGAAGATTTTTCTAATCTTTTTACAGATGATGGAACTCTTATTAATTCAGAAACATTTGATGGATTAATTGGAGATGAGGCTCGTGTGAAAATAACAGAAGCAGTAGGTGGAAAGCTTGTTAAAAAATCAAAACTCCGTGATTGGGTTTTTGCACGTCAAAGATATTGGGGTGAACCGATTCCACTTGTTTATGACAAGGCGGGGAAAATGTATCCAGTAGCAATGAGTGAACTTCCTGTAACTCTTCCACAAGTTGAAAAATATGAACCGACAGATAATGGTGAGTCACCACTTTCCCACGTTACTGATTGGGTAAATGTAAAAGGTAAATTAGATGTTGCTGGATATTTCCACACAGATGATACAGGTGAAGAATTTCGTCGTGAGACAGATACCATGCCACAATGGGCAGGCTCATCGTGGTATTTTATGCGATACATTGATCCTAGAAATGACGCAGCTCTTGGTGAAAAAGAAATGCTCATGAAGTGGTTACCAGTAACTTGGTATAACGGGGGAATGGAGCACACTACACTTCACTTACTTTATTCTCGTTTTTGGTATAAGTTTTTATTCGATATTGGACTTACTCCAACGAGTGAGCCATATATGAAGCGTACTTCACAAGGTATGATTTTAGGAACTGGCGGGGTGAAAATGAGTAAGTCACTTGGAAATGTAATTAATCCAGACGTGATTGTTAAAAAGTTTGGAGCAGACACTCTCCGTATGTATGAAATGTTCGTTGGTCCATTTGACCAAGCTGTTGCGTGGGATGATAAATCAGTTATAGGTATTCGTCGTTTCGTCGATCGTCTATATACATTAAAAAATAAAGTTTCAGAATCTGAAAATAGTTTATCTATTCTTCATAAGACAATTAAAAAAGTAGGTGTTGATATTGACTCAATGGCATTTAATACTGCAATATCAACTCTTATGATTTGTCTTAATGAATTTGAAAAAGAAACATCTGTTCCACTTGATGATTTTAAATCTTTCTTAAAATTAGTCGCACCATTTGCACCATTTATAACAGAAGAACTTTGGAAGGAATTAGGAGGAACTTCTTCAATTCATAGAGAGTCTTGGCCAGAATTTGATGAATCAAAATTGATTGATAATAATGTAACTTATGTTTTACAAGTAAATGGAAAACTTCGAGGGGAGGTCACTCTTTCTAGAGATACAAATAAAGAAGATGTGTTAAATGCGATTAAATTACTCGATGGTTATAAAAAATACGTAGGAGAAATGATACCGAGACATCAAATTTTCGTGCCAGGGAAACTTGTTAATGTCGTGATTTGACGTTTTTGACAAGTTGTAGTAGAATAGACATTATAAATATATGGCAGGAATAACATTTAAACCGAAAGCGGTCTCAAAAAAGCTTCTAACCACACTTAATCCACGAACCAGAGAGATCGTGATTAATCGTTATGGTCTTGAAAAAGGTGATAGAATGACCCTAGAATCTATTGGAAAGACTTACGATATAACTCGTGAGCGTGTTCGCCAGATTGAAAATTTTGCATTAGCCACAATTAAGAAATCAAAAGATTACAAAGAGCATGCTTTTGTATTTGAAGAGCTAAAAGCTATCCTTAAAGACCTAGGAACTGTAGTTAGTGAAGATCATTTAATGAAGACTATTTCAAAGGATCCAGTTATTCAGAATCATATAAATTTATACTTAGCTCTTAGTGATGATTTTAAGAAGCATAAGGAAGATGATCATTTTAATGCACATTTTACGACAAATGATGAAGTTGCAGAGCATGTAAGAGTAGCTTTAAAGAAACTTTATGATTCAATTAGTGAAGAAGATTTAGTAAAAGAAGAAGAAATTTTTGAAAGATTTAATGGTCATTTAAGTGAAGTTGTTGGAGAATATAAAGATAATAAAGATATTATCAATAGATATTTAGCACTTTCAAAAGTAATTGGTAAAAATCAACTTTCTGAATGGGGTCGCACATCATCTCCACATATTCGTGCTCGTGGTATTAAGGATTATGCATATTTGATTATGCGTAAGGCTGGACGCCCAATGCATTTCAAAGAAGTTGCTGCAGAAATCAATAAGACTTTTGGAAAGAAAGCTCACGTTGCCACATGTCACAATGAGCTTATTAAAGATGCCCGCTTTGTTTTAGTTGGACGTGGTATGTATGGACTAAAGGATTGGGGTCACACAGGTGGAGTTGTTCGCGATGTTATTACTGAAGTTTTAAAGGAAGGAGGTCATGCACTTTCAAAGGATGAAATAATCAAACGTGTACTTGCAAAGCGTATAGTTAAACCAAATACAGTTCTTGTAAATCTTCAGAATGTGAAATACTTTAAGAAAGTAGCAGGAGAATACAATTTAGCCTAAATAGTTTTATAAAGGTCTAATTCACCTAATTTCTAAGGTCTAATAAAATTCATTGAATTTTTATTAGGTTAATTAGAAATTAGATCTTAGATATTTTTATGTATCTCACGTCAAGTCTGGGGTGACATGCACAGGGGTTTACTAGTTTAAAGTGTTTTAGTCCATGTTATACTTTCCTTATGCAGTTTTTGATAGATATAATGCTTCTAATTTGTTACGCATTTCTAACACTTTTGGTATTTGCATGGTGTTGGAGATTTTGGCTTTTGCATGCTCATCAAAAACATCAAGCTAATATTGATTGGCTTATGCTTGAAATAAAACTCCCAAGAGATATATTTAAGTCTCCACTTGCCATGGAGAATGTATTAAATTCTTTATTGCAGGCCAGCGGTCTTGCTGTTTGGTGGAAAAGAAAAATTTTAGGTAACTTACCAATATATTCCTCTCTTGAAATAGCTTCTATTGAAGGAACTATACATTTTTATTTTCGTATACAGCGCAGGTTTAGAAATTTAGTTGAATCAAATCTTTACGCTCAATACCCCGGTATTGAAATTTCCGAAGGAGAGGATTATACAAAATTGATGCATTATCATCATCTTTCAGAAGATACAGAAATGTGGAGCATGGGTTATCCTCTTAGTCAAAAATGGACTCCAACAGATGAGCATGGAAAACCTTTTGCCGATCCAGACAAGAATGGTAAACCATATCAAATGAAGGCTGATTATTTACCAATTAAAACTTATGTAGATTTTGGTCTTGATCGTGATCCAAAAGAAGAGTTTAAGGTTGACCCAATGGTGCCACTTCTTGAATTTATGGGTAGTATTGGTAAAGGTGAGCATGTTTGGTATCAAGTACTTGTTCAAGATGAAGCTAACTTTAATGGTGATAGAGCTCCAAAAATGTATGTTAATAAAATGACTCATGAGCATTGGTCTTTGGCTGATTTAGCTAAAAAAAGAAAGGATCAAATTCGTAAAATAAAGAAAGTAAAGAAAGATGATCTAGTGTATGATGAAAATGGTATTCCAAGAGAAATAAATGTCCCCAAAGCAGATGGTAGTGGTAGTGAAGTAAGGCGAATGACATATGTTGATGAGCGTGAGATACAAGAGAAAAAAGAATCACAATTAACTATTGATGAAAAAGATGAAATTGAAAAGATGAATTTGAAATTATCGAAACCTATGTTTCGTGCTATTGTGCGTGTTGTTTATATTGCTAAAAAAGAGGCATTTAATCCGGGTTATATTTCAAATACATTTAGTATAATGAAAAATTATAATGGCGCTGGACCTGTTCTTAACGCGTTCGGTATTGATCCATGTGATCCATATGACTTTCCTTGGGACAATTGGATGAATAGAAGAGTTCCATGGAGAAAAGAGGAGAGGTTTGAAGAATATGTTGAACGTGAAGGTTTTCATATTCACGTTAAAGAGCGTCCAGCAATTGATAAATGGGAAGACAGGGTATTTTGGTATTTCCCGTTAAAGACTAGAAAAATGTGGCGTATGATGTATGAAGGATTTTTACATCCATTTGAACACCCAACTTCAGATCAAATAATTTGTCTTAATACAGAAGAGTTGGCTACGATTTATCACTTCCCAGGTCAGACCGCTTCTGTTCCTACTCTTCCACGTATAGATAGTGCCAAGAGTGTTGCTCCTACTAATCTTCCTCAATAATGAATTTAAAAGACAAAAAAATACTAAACATTATTGTTGGGTCATTAGGTTTAATATTTGTTATTTTTTTAATTACTTTTTGGTCAAGTAGAACTATACCAAGTAATTTTCCTATGGGTACAAATTTTGTTGTAGAAGAAGGGGAAAGCTTGCGCAGTATAAGTTTGCGATTACAAAATGAAAATTATATAAAGTCAGCCCTTTTGTTTCGTGCATGGGTTTCTTTTTTAGGGCGTGACAGACATATACAACTCGGAGTTTATTCATTTGATAAACCACTTGTGTTAGGTGCTGTTATAAAAAAACTTGTTTCTGGAAATCCAGATGCTCCACTTGTTAGTTTAACTATTCCAGAAGGTAGCTCATATACAGATATAGCGAATTTAATTAAAAAAGAATTACCAAATTTTTCTATAGATATTTTTAATAAAAAAGTTTTAGAAAAAAATGCAAATGGAAAACTTTTCCCATCTACTTATTATTTGCTTCCATCAACAAAAGAAGAAAGAATTGTAGATATAATGGTTGAAACTTTTAATAAAAAATATTCGACTTCTTTTTCTAATTCAAAAATTGATGCCCCACTTAAAAATAAAGAAGATGTAATTATTTTAGCTTCAATTTTGGAAGGAGAAGCTAAAACTTCAGTTGATATGAAAATGGTCGCTGGTATTCTTTTAAAAAGACTTACCTTAAATATGCCACTACAAGTAGATGCTGCAAAAGAGACTTATAGTAAAAGAGGTTTACCGGTAAATCCAATTAATAATCCAGGAATTGTAGCAATGGACGCAGTGTTTAATGCTGTCGATTCTTCCTATCTTTATTATATAACTGGCAAGGACGGTATAATGCATTATTCAAAAACATTCGAAGAGCATAAGAGAAAAATACAGAAATACCTTAAATAGATTACAGAGAACAGATATCAGAAAAAAGAAAATTATAGGAATTTGACAGTTATTTTTGGTGTGTTAGTGTTATGGGTAATGGTGTAGTAGAAGTAATTCTGAGCGCATCACTGAGTTAAAAAACCAACTCGGCAATAGTCGCACTGGTTTAGGTTGTTCATTTAGGAGAGTTACCATGTCTCAAGAAGAAGCACGGAATCTTTGGTCTCAAAAACGTTGCCCGTTTGGTGTTGGTGATGAAAACGGACGGTGTTGTACAACTGAGTGTGGTGCATGGCATGAATGGGAGCATGATACCAGAAAGAGTACAACAACAACTGAAACGAGATATGAGGATCATCGACCTTGGTTGTTTTCTGATTGGTATGTGATAGACAGCGGAAAAACTGATGCCTATAAGGAAACTAACGAGGACGGTAAAGAAAATTGGCACAGTTCAAGTCGTTGGTATAAATGGGGCAGAGACACGACTGAGAACTCTGGCCAATATTATTCTGGTGGCACTTGTAAGCGTTTGAATCCAGGCTAATTTTAGCCCTTGATTCTCTTGAAGGCCTGCGAAATTCGTAGGCCCTTTTTTATATTAAAAATGATATTTTTTTGTCATGATATACTGATATTCTTAAATATAAATTAAAGAGTGTTTTTATAAAAATAAAAAACTACTCTCTACTATCAACTTTCCACTTACAACATATGAAATCCCACAACCTCGCATTTATTGATACAGAAACCACAGGAACAGACGCTAGTAAGCATGAAATTATAGAGTTAGCATGTATTATTGTTCGTCAAACAGAAAGACCAGGAAAGGGGCCTAAAATTGAAATAATTGAAGAATGTGAATGGAAAATAAAACCAGAGCATATAGAACTTGCAGAAGAAGCTGCACTACGAGTAAATGGTTACAATGAGGTTGATTGGATGTTTGCAGTAGATAGGAAAAAAGCGATGGAAGAGTTTGCAAAGAAAACACAAAGTTGTTCATTTATATCACATAATTTAGTCTTTGATTATGCTTTCGTTCAAAAAGCTTTTGAAGAAACTGGTGTAGAAAATAGAATGCATTATGCAAAGTTAGATACCATATCAATAGCTTTTGCTAGACTATATGACGCACCACAGGCTGATAAATTCTCTTTGAGATATTTATGTGAACTTTTAAAGGTTGAGAATAGTAAGGCTCATACGGCA
>JBAXLU010000014.1:0-12950 GCA_037134695.1 Candidatus Nomurabacteria bacterium | reverse complement strand
AATTAATTTTTAGACAAAAATTCTAAAAAATCCTTTAATTTATTGGTATTTAATTAAAAATTAAAAATTTTAAATTAAAAATTAGCGTAAGCCCTTGCTTACGCTTTTTGTGTTATAATTGCCTGACTATGGGAATATTTTCTAAGAAACTCGGTATCGATTTAGGAACGGCAAATACACTTGTTTATGTACCAGGCAAAGGCGTGGTCTTGGTAGAACCATCTGTTGTAGCAGTTTCAGAGATTGATAATAAAATAATGGCAGTGGGAAATGAAGCCAAAAATATGATTGGTAAGACACCGGACTCTATAATTGCATATCGTCCTATGCGTGATGGTGTGATTGCTGACTATCGTGTTACAGAAGCCATGCTTCGTTATTACATTAACAAAGCTCTTAAGGGTTTCAATCTTTTTAAACCAGACGTCATGATTTCTGTTCCAGCTGGTGTTACTTCAACTGAGCGTCGTGCCGTGATTGAAGCTGCACTTAAAGCAGGAGCTAGAAATGCATACGTTGTTAAGGAGCCTATTCTTGCAGCCATTGGTGCTGGTATTCCAATTCATGAAGCACAGGGACGCATGATTGTTGATATTGGGGGTGGAACAACTGATGTGGCAGTGATTTCTCTTGGTGGTATTGTTTGTTCTACTTCTGTTAAATGTGCTGGAAATAAAATTGATCAAGCCATAATTGATTACATTAAAAAAACTTACAATTTAGCAATTGGTGATCAAACAGCAGAGGAAATAAAAATTAAAATTGGTTCAGCTCTTCCAGTTGAAGAAGAAATTGTCATGAAAGTAAAAGGACGAGATTTCATTGCAGGACTTCCACGAACAGTTGAGATTCGTACAAATGAAATTGTAAAAGCAATTGATAAAGAATTACGTATTATGATTAAAGCAATTAAAGACGTACTTCAAGAAACTCCACCTGAACTTGCATCTGACATTATTGATAATGGAATTATTATGTCAGGAGGATCTTCAATGCTTCGTCATTTTCCAGATTTGGTAGAGCGTCGTACGGGGGTGAAGGCTGTACTTGCTGATGATGCATTTTATTGTGTGGCGAAAGGAACTGGTATTGCATTAGAGCACCTCGATACTTACAAACGAAGTATTTTCGCCAAGAGGTAGAAAATATTTTATCTGCTTTGTTGTGTGCACTTTTTGTTCCCGCAAAGTACTATTCGTACATTTTGGTCGCAAAAAGTGCCCACGCCTCGCATCTAAAACATTTTCTAACTCTTGGTATGTTGTATAGATTATTGTGATTTTTTAAATATCTAAAACTTTATATCTTTTAATTCCTCGCTCGCTTCTCCGTGCCTCGTATCTGGAATAATTTCTGACTTTTTGATACATACATTCTTAATATTATTAAAACAATTTTTTAGCGTTTGGTAAGCCGTATAGATTTTTGTGATTTTTTTAAATATTTAAACTTTTATATTTTTAAACATGAGAAAAGGTGGATCTCTTTCGAGACCCACCCTGTTTAAATTCAGAGGCTTTGTTTCTTACATCACCTATGTATTCAGTGTTGTATGATTCTTGCGAATCAGGTTTCCCCATTCGGACATCTTTGGATCATAACTTAATAGCCAACTCCCCAAAGCTTTTCGCAGGCCATCACGTCCTTCATAGAAACAGAAGCATGAGCAGTCTTCCTTTTGGTGGTATGATAACGCACTTCTGATATCTCCAGTTGCCCTCACGAGTTAAATGCTTGCTAAAAAGCAAAGACAGACAAGCAAACAACCTTCACAGACTTACAGATCGGTTACCACAGGTTCCTGCAAAGATAATTGTACCATTTTTGTGTATTTTTTGAAAAATGTTTACGAAGGCAAGACCTTCGCGAAGGTCTTGCCTTCGTAACTGTGTCATTCTCGCGCAGACTCCCGATTTTTAAGTTGTAATCAACTTGTTAAAATCGCAGTACTGTTAAGTGCGGGAATCCAGTGTCTGCACTGTATTTACTTTATAGACTTTCAACTTTATAGACTATCCTTGGTATACTGTCATATATGAATCTCTCCGATTTATCCAAACACCATGCGGTCTTAATAGTAGATAGCGAGCGCGAGGCCACAAGCCTAAAACTATGGAAGGAGCTTCAAGCACTTTCACCGGCTCACAGATTTTTCAATCAAACGGTTTTAGATATAGATACAGCTAGAAAAATAATTTCTTGGGCCAACACCCCATATAACGAAGAAAAGATTGCTCTTATATCTTTTCATACTGGAGGTATACCAGCACAAAATTCAATGTTGAAAATTTTAGAAGAACCACGAGGTGGTGTGAGATTTATTTTAATTACTAGTAATAAAGATAATTTAATACCGACGGTTTTATCGAGAGTACAATTACACCAAATAGATTACATTCAAAAACCCAAAGAAGATATAGAACATGTAAATGCAAAATTATTTTTGGAAACAAATCCTACAACTAGAATGAAACTACCATTTGTTGTAGAACTTTTATCACGAGTCGACGAAGAAGATAGAAAGGACAAAGAATCTGTTATGAAATTTATTTTACAAATAACAGAGTCTCTAGGAAATGAGAAAAATATTAAACCAAAGTATATAGAAGAGACTTTACAAATGGCTTCATACGCCTCTGACCCATCAGTCTCTGGAAAAGCTTTATTAGAATATCTGGCATTATTGCTTCCACAGATAAAGTAATTTTATGATAGAATTATAAATATTATTAAATAAAGGTCTAAGGCCTAATTTCTAATTAACCTAATAAGACACAAAAGAAATCTTATTAGACCTTAGAAATTAGGTAATTAGATATTTCTATAACACATGTCCTACAATTTTTCAAAAGTAGAATCCGATAAAGCCAAGATTCTCGAATGGTTAGCAGGTGAATATCGTTCTATACAAACAGGACGCGCTACACCACAAGTTCTTGACCTTGTTCATATAGATTTATATGGCTCTCGTACACAAATAGCTCACACTGCTTCTGTAACAATTGAAGATCCTAGAACTATTCGTGTTTCTCCATGGGATAAAGCTATTATTAGAGATATCGAAAAAGCAATCAATGATGCAGATTTAGGGTTATCTGTATCTTCTGATGATGCTGGACTTCGTGTTCACTTTCCATCTCTTACCACCGAGACACGCCAGAAACTTGTAAAACTCTTAAAAGATAGATTAGAAGATGCTCGCATAAAAATACGTTCACTTCGTGAAGATACAAATAAAGATATTGATACTAAAGCAAAAGAAGAAGGATATGGTGAAGACGACAGAATGCACTTTCGTGAAGAAATGCAAAAAATTGTAGACCTAGCAAACGCAGAATTTGAAGCTTTGTTTGAGAAGAAAGAGAAGGAAGTGATGGGGGAATAACAGCTGGTTACAGCTGAATTTCTAATTAATCTAATTTCTAAGGTCTAATAAAAATGCACTAGTCTCTTTATTCTATTAGGTTAATTAGAAATTAGGCCTTAAACCTTGGGTTTAATATTTTATTAGGTTAATTAGAAATTAGACCTTAAACCTTTTTAAACTGTTGCTTACTTTCATTGTGTTATAATAACCAACATGTCTACATTTTCTATCCTCTTATTTCTCATTATCATTCTTGTTCTTGTCATTGCCCACGAGTTTGGACACTTTATCGTTGCCAAATGGACAGATATGCGTGTGGACGAATTTGCTTTTGGTTTTCCACCAAGACTTTACGCAAAAAAGAAAGGGGAGACAACCTATGCAATAAACGCATTACCTTTAGGAGGATATGTTTCTATTTGGGGTGAAAATGGTGAGCCAGATGATGTTGCAAAAAATCATCCTAGAGCATTCGGTAATCGCCCCTCCTGGGCACAGTTACTAGTGCTTATAGCTGGGGTGACAATGAATATGTTACTAGCTTGGTTTATTTTTATAGGAATTTCATATGGAAATATACAAGTTAGCGAGTCTGATCCAAATTACGGAAACAGAATTAAAAATCCTGAACTTACTGTTATGGATGCTTCACCAAATAGTCCAGCTTTTAAAGCTGGTATCACACCTGGTACAGTTTTAATCTCTGTCAAAACAAAGATTGCAACAGCTGATTTGAAAAATGCTAATTCTTTAATTGATTTTATTGCTACTCACAACAATGATTCTTTCACTATTACTTACAAAACAGAAGCTGGGATTAAAGCAAGCACTACGGTAGCTGCTATCTATGGAATTATTCCTGATAAAAAAGCTATTGGTATATCAGTTGATAATGTTGGCACAATAAATACAACCTTTTTTGAAGCTGTAAAAATTGGAAATGAAAGAACTTATGAAATGACAAAAATGACTTTCGGAGGCCTCACTACTTTATTTTCATCAATATTCCAAGGTAAAAACGTTATAAAAGAATTATCCGGCCCAATAGGAATAGCTCGTATAGTTGGTCAGACAAGTGAGTATGGTTATAAAGCAATTTTAACTTTAGTTGCAGTACTTTCTATTAACTTAGCTATATTTAATATATTGCCATTACCAGCCTTAGACGGTGGACGTATGGTTGTAGTTGTTATCGAAGCAGTGATTAGAAGAAAAGTTCCACATAAATATTATTCATGGGTGAATGTGGTAGGTTTTTTCGCTCTTATGCTGTTACTTGTTCTTGTTACCTTTCATGATATAAGAGGATAGAATAGTTAATAAAGTTGAAAAGTTTCTAAAGTTTGTAAAGTAAAATTCATGGAACCAAAAGTGCTATGCATTTTGTATCAACTTTCAACTTTCAACTTGATGAACTTTACGAACTTTCAACTTGCATCAGAAAATTATGCTATAATTTTCTGATGCGACAATCACAACTTTACACAAAAACAAGAAAAGAGGCACCAGCAGATGAAGTATCAAAAAATGCGATACTCCTTACTCGTGCTGGTTTTATTCATAAGGAAATGGCGGGTGTTTATACATTTTTACCACTTGGTCTTCGTGTTCTAAAAAAGATAGAAGATATTGTTAGACATCACATGGACACTGTCGGTACAGAAGTATTAATGACAGCACTTTCGCCTGAAGAAAAATGGAAAAATACTAAACGTTTAGATACTGTTGATGTTTTAATGCGAACAGGTCCAGCAAATGAAGTCTCGAAGCAAAAAAGTTCAAATTCATATATTTTAAATCCAACACATGAGGATATGATTACTCCGATAGCTTCTGAATACTTACAATCATATAAAGATTTACCAGCAGCGTTTTATCAAATACAAACAAAATTTAGAAATGAAGCACGAGCAAAGTCAGGACTACTTCGTGGTCGTGAATTTAGAATGAAAGATTTATATAGTTTCCATAGAGATCAAGCTGATCTTATGCGCTATTATGAAAGTATAAAACCAGTTTACATGAATGTTTATCGTGACCTTGGACTTGGTAATGATACATTTATTACAGTTGCTTCCGGTGGAGATTTTACTCCAAACTTTTCTCATGAATTTCAAACTTTAGTAGATGTGGGCGAAGACATGATTTATTTAGATCGTAAAAATAATATTGCTTACAACAAAGAAGTTATAAATGATGAGAATGCAAAAAAACTTGGTGTTGATTTTAGTACTATGGAACAGGTGAGTGCTTGTGAAGTTGGAAATATATTTCCGCTAGATACAAAATACACTGAAGTACTTAATTATACTTACACAGATCAAGATGGCTCAAAGAAATTTCCTTACATGGGATGTTATGGAATTGGCCCTTCACGTATCATGGGGGTTATCACAGAGAAATTTGCTGATGAAAAAGGTTTAGTGTGGCCAGCAGCCGTCGCTCCATTTTCACTTCATTTAATTTCATTAGCAAAAGAAAAAGATAGTGAGGCTGGAAAAATTGCAGAAGATATTTATACAAAATTAATAGCAAATGGAGTTGAAGTTTTATTTGATGATAGAAATGAATCAGCTGGCGCAAAATTTGCTGATAGTGATTTGATTGGTATTCCAATGCGTGTAGTTGTGTCAGATAAATCAATTTTAGCTGGTGGTGTAGAAATAAAAGAAAGAACAAAAAATGAAAGTGACATAATTTCTATTGAAGAACTTTTTGCAACCTACAAAAAGAATTGCGAGTAAGAAAGATAAACTAGGGGTTAGGAGTTGAGAATACAAATATTAAGCCAGTATTTTTGTCATTCCAACGAATACACCAACTGGCGGAGGAATCCAGTTGGATATTTACGAAGGCAAGACCTTCGCGAATGTCTTGCCTTCGTAATTGTCTATCTATAATAAACTTTATAAAGTTTTATAAAACCCTTAAAAATCAACGGTATTTTAAATTTCTTTAATGTCTACTGCCTACTGTCTATTGTCTATTTTTATGTTAGAATAGCTCTATGTTTGATCGACTTTACCGACATTTTTCAAATGACATAGGTATCGACTTAGGTACTGCCAACACGCTTGTTTATTTGCGTGGTCGAGGAATTGTTATAAATGAACCATCGGTCGTTGCGCTAAATCAAAAAACTTCTCGCGTTGTTGCTGTAGGAACAGAAGCAAAAAATATGATGGGTCGCACGCCATCTCATATTCGTATTGTCCGTCCACTAGTAGACGGTGTTATTTCTGATTATGAAGTTACTGAAGAGATGCTAAGTTATTTAATTAATAAAGCAAATGATGTTGATAAAAAATTATTCCGTCCTCGTGTAGTTATCGGTATTCCAATTGGAATTACAAATGTAGAAATGCGTGCAGTTTATGATGCAGCAAAGTCAGCTGGAGCTCGTGAGGTTTATATAGTTGAGGAACCTATGGCTGCGGCTATTGGTATGCGTATGCCCATTCACGAGCCGATTGGAAGCATGGTAGTGGACATTGGTGGTGGTACAACAGACATCGCAGTTATAGCATTGGGTGGAATAGTACGTGCCAAAAGTTTAAAAGTTGCAGGTGATAAATTAACTGATGACATCATTTTATATATGAGAGATGAATTCAAAATGTTAATTGGGGAAAAAACAGGTGAGTTTATAAAAATGACAATTGGTTCAGCTATGCCAGAAGGCGAAGCTGAAGAAATGAGTATCAAGGGACGTGATTTAGTCACAGGATTACCCCGTGAAGCCATCATAACCGACGTAGATATTCGTGAAGCGATGTATGCATCTATTGCACAATTAGTTGATGCTATTCGTGAAGTATTAGAAACTACTCCACCTGAAGTGTTATCAGACATTATGCATAAAGGTATTATTCTTGCTGGTGGTGGAGCTTTAATTAGAAATCTTCCAGGACTTTTAGCTATGCAATTAAAAGTTCCGGTTACGGTAGCAGATGATCCACTAACAGCTGTCGCTCGTGGTACAGGAATTATTTTAGAAGATTTAGTTTTATATAAAGATGTATTAGTACAAAACACAGATGACATATCTTTCAGATAAAATAAAAAAAAGGAGACAGCTATTAAGCTTGTTTTTAATCACTGCATCACTCTTAGTACTTTCTTTTAGTTGGATACAAATTCGTAGCAACCTTTCTCCTGTAGCAGAACCAATAGTTATTACTTCAAATAAATTTTTAAGAAGTATAATAAATTTTCCTTATGTAGTAACAAACTATTTTCGATCACGAGATAGTTATGAGGTACAGAAAATAAATTTACAAAACAATATAGAAGAATTAGAAAATAAAATAGCTCTTCTTCAGGCAGAAAATAATTCTTTAAAGGGTATAGAAATTAAAATTAATGAATCTGGTGTCAAAGAAGCAGTGAAACCAAATATAATTCTTTATCCTTTAGCAGAGGATATTACTAGATTGTATTCGACTATATTATTATCAAAAGGTTTTAAAGACAACATAAAAGAAAACATGATTGTCTATATTCGTGGTAGACAACCAGTTTGTGAAATAGAAGAATTACATCCAACAACTTCTTTATGTAGATTACTTAGTGCCAGTGGAAATACTATAGAGGGTGTTACAACAGACACAAAAGAAAATATAACACTTACAGGTGACGGTGGTGGTAATTTTTTAGCATTACTACCGAAAGAGTCTAATTTCATAGTCGGTGAAAGTGTTATGTATAAAACAGATCAAACAATGAAATTAGGAACTATAGTAGATATTAAAAAAGATCCACAAGATATTTTTGTTCGTGTTTATGTTCGTGGATCATATAATCCACTAACTTCATCTTTATTTTATGTTGATAAAGAATAATTTAAAATATATTTTATATTTTGTTTTAATTAGTATTTCATTTTTTTATGATTTAGTTTTAGCACTAGATAAATATCCAATAATAACACTTACAGTTTGTGCTATATTAATAATATATGAACGTGTTTCGCCATTTATCTATTCGTCGCGCTAAAGAGGCAGCTTCTCATGAAATTGATCCTGAGGATGTTTTTCTGGATAGTCAAAATCTTTCCAGTTTAGACATAAATCAGCTAGAAGGACAGTTGTCGCGCCCACTTGGTGTTCATGTTTATTATATTTTTACTATTATTATAGTTTTATTATTTGGTGCAACTATTTTTAGATTGTTTAGTATGCAAATAACTAATTTTGCTATATATCAAGAAAAAGCAGATAGAAATCATTTGCGATCAACTCCAATTTTTGCACACCGCGGAACCATATCAGATGTTAACGGAGACTTATTAGCTTGGAATAGTAGTCAGGGTGAATTTTCTGAAATACCAGATAGAATTTATACAAGCACACCAGGATTTTCTCACTTACTTGGTTATGTAAGTTATCCGAAAAAAGACCAAAGTGGAGTTTTTTGGCAAGATGAATATATTGGTCGTGATGGAATAGAAAAACAATATCAAGATAGATTAGCTGGAATAAGAGGAGAAAGAATTATTGCTGTTAATGCACTTCATAAAATAGAAGCAGAAAATGTAACTACAGATCCCATAAACGGGGAGAATTTAAAATTAACAGTTGATAAAGGGGTGCAAGCTAAATTATACGAAAGCATGCAAGCACTGGCTCATAAAGCAGCTTTTTCTTCTGGTGCTGGAGTAATAATAGATGTTAAAACTGGAGCAGTTTTAGCTATTGCGAGTTATCCGGAATATGATAATAATTTAATAACAAACGCTACATCAACAGAAGACAAAAGATTAATTGCTAAAGATCTACTTGATAAAAACAAAAAATTTCTTAATCGTGCAGTAGCGGGGGCTTTTACACCAGGGTCAACGGTTAAACCTTTTATTGCCATTGCAGCTCTTATGGAAGGAGTTATTTCACCACTTCAAAATATTTATAGTTCTGGTCAATTAGTTATAAAAAATAAATATGGTGGACCTGATTCTGTTTTTAAAGATTGGAAAGCCCACGGTTATACAGATATGCGAAAAGCCTTAGCTGAATCATCGGACGAATATTTTTATCAGGTTGGTGGTGGTTTTGAAAATCAAAAAGGACTAGGGATTGTTCGTATAAATAAATATGCTGAATTATTTGGTTTTGGTACAACAACAGGAATTGATTTACCATCTGAAACGCATGGCAATGTTCCTTCACCAGAATGGAAGAAAAAAATATTTGATGAGGACTGGTTATTGGGAGACACTTATCACACGGCAATTGGTCAATACGGATTTCAATTAACTCCTCTTGAATTAGTTCGTGGAATTGCAGCAATAGCAAACGGTGGAACACTGATAACTCCACATATGATTAATGGTGTCACTACACCAACCTCTTTAATTTCTTTAGCAGAAAAAGACTTAAAAGTTGTACGCGAGGGTATGCATATGGTGGTACATGCTGATAACGGAACTGGTACAGCGCTTAATATACCCGGTATTGATGTAGCCGCAAAAACAGGGTCAGCGGAACTCGGAGTTAGTAAAGAATTAGTTAACTCACTTATTACTGGTTACTTCCCATATGAAAATCCTAAATATGCTTTTGTGGTTATTATGGAAAAAGGGGACAGACATAATACTTATGGATCTGTATTGGTTATGCAGGATGTACTCCTCTGGATGCGCGACAATACTTCATATACTAAGTAAAACACCGAGCCATTATGTAGCGAACTCCTCGTTGTTTTCTGAAAAAAGTTTTTCAACGTACAAGTTAGTACGTCTCTAAACTTTTTTCAGAAAACAACTTCGGATTTCATCTACCTACTGGCTCGGCTATCGTTACATTTTTCGCACACAACTTCGAATTCCATCTAAATACTGACCTCGCTGACGTTTAATAAATTTTAAAAATCAACGGCGAAACTCATTCAATTTTTGCCTCGGCTAACGTTGTATTTAATTATTAAATTTACGAAGGCAAGACCTTCGCGAAGGTCTTGCCTTCGTAAATTTTGCCTCGGCTGATGTGATATTTATATTTTAAAAAAACAATTAAAAAAGCCACCCGCGGGTAGCTTTTCGTGAAAGTTACCGATATTTATCGGCGAATTTTCTTTTTTGGTTTTGGAGTTGGTTCTGGTTGACGTTTAGGATTAATAACCCACAATCCCATACATATAACTCCAATGGTATAGATGATTGCCCCAGAAACTGAAAGTATTCCAGAACTTTCACCATAATACATCAGCATAAGAATCCAGCTGGCTGATATTGCTCCACCTAAACCAATAAGGCCTTGAGCAATATGGAACCAACTAACAGTACTCGGCCATTTGTATAACCATGCGACCATCATAACGATGAACAACATAACTCCAATGGTTATTGTTGCCCAGACAGCCATTTTAAGTTGATCAACAGTTATCGAAGGTGTTTTCTTTTGCAGCAGTTCCATCACCCACATACCGAGTGTGGCGTTGAAGAACAGATACATAAGAAAAAGACCGACGACAATATTTTTAGCGATTGTGCGCATAGGGTAACTCCGATTAAAAATTAAAAGTACAGGAAAAGAGATCTTTCTTAGAATACAATATATTACCATGTTTGTCAATGTTATCTGAAGCAGAGTTTTATGGTATGCTATATGACCAATACACATATGGAATATTTAACAATTGAAAAGAAACAAGAATTAGAAGATGAATTAAACAAATTAAAATCAGTACGTCGTAAAGAAATTGCTGATGCACTTTTATATGCTAAATCACTCGGTGATTTATCAGAAAATGCTGAATATAATCAAGCTCGTGAAGATCAAGCTAACTGTGAAGAACGTATTTCTCATCTTGAAACTATTCTCAAGAATGCAGTCATAATGGATAAGCACACAGGTCATACAGTAACTGTTGGCGCCACAGTAACTGTTACTAAAAAAGGAGAAAAGGAAGAGAAGGTTTTTACTATCGTAGGAAGTGAAGAATCTGATGCTTCTGCTGGAAAAATATCTAATGAATCTCCAGTAGGACACGCTATGCTTGGCAAAGGAAAAGGAGATGTTATAAAAGTAGAAACTCCAAAAGGAGAAGTAGTCTACACAATCAAGAGCATAGCTTAATTGTAGACACTAGACACTAGACAGTAGAAGACAGATTACAAAAAAGAAATACGAGGATGTCCGCGAAGCGGACATCCTCGTATTTCTTTTTGTCTGATTTCTGTTATTTGTCTTCTTTTATCTTTTCAAAGCTATTCTTTCTCCACACTATTTGCTATCATTATACGTATAGTATTTGTATTTCTAAAACCTATAACCTAACAACTAAAACCTACCCCTATGGCTTCATTAGAAGAACTTCGCGCAGAGCGACTTAAAAAATTAACAGCATTACAAGAGTCTGGTAAATTAGGCTATCCAGCTGTTTCTCGTCGAACCCATGAATTAAGTGATGTTATTCGTAATTTTGCAGGTCTTGCAGAAGACTCTGTACAAGTTATAGTTGCTGGCCGTGTTATGTCATCTCGCGGACAAGGTGCTTTAATTTTTATCGACCTTTATGATGGGACAGCTAAGTTGCAAGCTGTTATCAAACTTCCAGAATCAGGTGAGGAAGCTCATGAATTTTATACAAAATATGTAGACACTGGGGATTTCATTGAAGTGACTGGTACACTTTTCACAACAAAATCAGGACAGGAAAGTGTTTTAGTTTCTAACATCTCCATGCTGTCAAAAGCGCTTCTTCCACTGCCTGATAAATTCCATGGCCTTCAAGATGAAGAGACTCGTATGCGTGAGAGATATTTGGATATTTTAACTAATCCCGAGCTACGAGAGATGTTTGAAAAGAAAGCAAAGTTTTGGGAAGTAATTCGTAATTTCTTAAAGGAGTATAAATTTCTAGAAGTTGAAACTCCTACAATTGAAGTTACAACAGGAGGTGCAGAAGCTCGTCCATTTAAAACATTTCATAATGATTTTGATTTAGATGTTTATATGCGTATTTGCGTTGGTGAACTTTGGCAAAAGCGTTTGATGGCATCTGGTTTTCCTCGTACATTTGAAATAGGACGAGCATATCGCAATGAAGGCTCATCACCAGACCATTTACAAGAATTTACTAATTGTGAATTTTATATGGCATATGCAGACTATGAAGATGGTATGACATTGGTACAAGATTTATATCGTAAAATTGCAAAAGAAGTTTTTAATACAACAACATTCACAACACGCGGTCATACTTTTGATTTATCAGAACCGTGGGCTAGAATTGATTACAGAGAAGAAATTTTACGTCAGACTGAAATTGATATAAACAAAGCAACAGATGAAGATATTAAAAATAAATTAATAAGTTTGAAAGTAAAATATGATGGTGAAAATCGTGAACGTCTAACAGATACACTTTGGAAATATTGTCGTAAGAATATTTCAGGTCCAGCATTTTTAATTAATCATCCGATACTTGTAGCACCACTAGCTAAAATAAATTCAGATGGAAAAACTGCACAAGTATTTCAACCAATACTAGGAGGTAGTGAACTTGGTAAAGGATATTCAGAATTAAATGATCCAATTGATCAAAGAAAAAGATTTGAAAAACAACAAGAGCTTTTAGCAGGAGG
>JBAXLU010000013.1:0-13322 GCA_037134695.1 Candidatus Nomurabacteria bacterium | reverse complement strand
TTTTCAAATCTTTTTCGTGCATATTATTGTTCTATTATTGATAATAAAGGTTCCTAGCAGCAAGCTGACGAGGTATTTTAAGAGAACTCGCTTCGCTCGTACTAGCACGTAGCAAACTACGCGGTAACAACCTTTTTATGTCGTCGCTCGGACGAAGTATAAAAGATTACTTTTCTACTTCGCTCCTCGCTAGACATAATAAAATTGCTCTAAAAGCTGTCCAACTGTGAATATCTGATATCTTTAACAGATGACGCCTTTCAAGTAATTCTAGGATGGTTTTTGAACCAATGGTGTGGGGGTACTCAGTTGCAATCCTTGTTAATTCTCCTTCTTCAAGAACGTTTTCTCCAACACGGATAATTAATCCCTGTCGAAGTAACTCAATGAATTCATCGTATGTCTTAATGGCTGAAGAATTATTTAAATTTAACTTATCAGTAATTTCTAATATTTGTTTTCCATCTTTTAGACAAAGTGACTCCAATAGAGAAATTAATAACTCTTTATCTGGTATACCCAAAAATAAAGTAACGTCTTCATCTTTTATTTTCTTTCCACCTGTAGTTAATATCTGTTCTAAAATACCGAGAGCGTCACGGTATGAACCCATACTGTGGCGAGCGATTAGTTCTGCACTTTCGTTTGTTATTGAGTTTCCTTCTTCCCCTGCTACATAAATTAATCTATCAGCTAAAGTTTTATTATCTGGTTGTTTAAAAATAATTTTCTGACAACGAGAAACAATTGTTTGTGGAAGTTTATTTGGATCAGTGGTCGCTAAAATAAATACAACATGACTTGGTGGTTCTTCGAGAGTTTTCAAAAGTGCGTTAGCAGCTTCTTTTGTAAGCATATGTGCTTCGTCCACTATATAAACTTTATAAGGTGAAGAAAATGGCGCAGTACGCACAGCTTCACGAAGTTCACGTATCTCATCTATTCCACGATTACTTGCAGCGTCAATTTCAATTATATCTTCAGGATTACAACCGATGTCATGAGCAAAAATTCTTGCGACAGTTGTCTTTCCTGTTCCTCTGCTACCACAGAACATATAAGCATGTCCGATTTTCTTTTGCTTAATTGAACTGGTTAGAAGTTCAACTATTTGTTCCTGTCCTACAACATCAGAAAATGATTGTGGTCGATATTTACGATAAAGTACGAGATTGTTTTCTTTTGACATATATATTAGTATGTAGCCAGCTTTGCTCTATAATCCACACAGTTTACCACACAGAAGAAGGAAGTCATGAGAAAACTAACAAAGAAATATTTACTTGCCACTTTTCTTGAAACATACAGCTATATTTGCTTTTGCGAAGAGCATTTAGAGATAGTTGGTAGCCTCTTAACAAAAAGAGGTTATCTTAACTGGAATTCAATTACCGAAAACATAAGGTTTGTAAGTCAAGAAAAAGCAAACATTAAACACACAAGTAGTGTCGAAATATCAAGGAGAAACAACATAAAGGTACTTATTAAAATAACTTCAATGGGGGGAATCGACACCTTTGAAATAGATACAGAAATATCTATAGATGAAATAACTGAACTCATTAAAAGATCTACTGGTTCAAATGAATTTGCAGTAAGAAAAATTTCTACTGCTTCAGTGACCTTAAAAACTGATAGAAAGTTACCAGTACAACAAACGTGGATTCCTTCTCTAAATAACATATCAATGGAACAAAAAAGAACAGGACCAGCACGTCACGTAGATTAATCCCACACATCGTGGGGTTTTTACTTATAAAAAAACCACGTGAGTGCAATAGGTTTTGCACATTCACGTGGTTGTTTACTATTGGTTATGTGACAGTTTTAATTTATTTTTTCCTTTTTAGGAAAACTATACATAGCACCTAGCATAAATACGAAATCTAACACTTTTGAGTCTTGCCCTGGAATAAGCACCCACTCAGGAGAACCGAATTCAACGGGTATACCACGATTCTTGAGTTCGCTAATCAAAGTTATAACCCTGTCTTTTGGTTCAATCGGCTCGACCAATAGACCGTCATGAGTAATTAACACTTGTGCTGCATAACCATGACAATACCTCTTTCCATGCAATTCACACCAAACACTTTTTGGTTTTTTATTTTTTTTAATTTCTGTTATAGCAATTTCCAAATGATTTCCTTTTAATGATAGTTCTTCTATAAGCTTTTTCTTATTAAAATACTGAATCCAGAGAATAACTACTAACAAAAAAACAAAACCTAAGTAGGACAGATGCATAGCAAATTGATTGTTTACCATTTTCAGTCTCCAATAGCTACTCGACTAGCAACAATGTACAATTCATTTCCTAACATTAGGAAATATATTTAATGTCGAGATTAACGGATTTTATACTAGTATAAAAAATACTATATGTCAAAATAGATTTTATTGTTTGTTTTTAGAAATAAATTCATTTATTAATTCTTAAATTTCTTTTGATTTATTACCATACTACGCACAAGAGGATATTTCAGTGATACGCGTGGCAAGCTTCCATTTTTCTATAACATTTTCCACTTCAGAAGAGTTTACACATTGCATTAGCTCGATTCTTAATTCTTTAGCTCCATCAAATCCATGAACATAAGCTTTATAGTGCTTTTTCATTATTGCAAAGTTTTTTATGTCTCCCAATCTTCCTTCAAAGAGTTTTGTATGCTCTACCAAGGCTTTTAGCTTATACTCTGTATTTTTTCCGGTTTCTTCCGCGTTTATTCCGCAATCTTCCGCGAACAGCCATGGTGTACCAAATATCGCCCTACCAATCATTACACCCTCACACCCTGTACTCTTAGCTTTTACCTTTCCATCACTTACAGATTTTACATCACCATTACCAAGTAAAATAGTTCCCCCATCTTTTACTTCACCAGTTTTTTCTCTTACTAATTTTGCAACATCATTCATCAACTCCCAATGAGCATCTACTTTACTCATTTCTTTTCTGGTACGCAAATGAACAGTAAGCACTGGTACATTCATTTCTAAAATCTTTGGCAACCATTCTTTATATTCTATTTTATTAAAACCAAGACGAGTTTTTACTGATACTGGAATACCTCCTGCACCTTCTTGTGCAGCACGAATTACTTTCTGTGCCAATCTCCAGTCCTTCATATGTGCAGCACCTGCTCCCTGCTTTTCTATGCTCTTATCAGGACAACCCATATTTATATCTATTCCGTCAAAACCAAGTTCTCGACAAATAGCTGCTGCTTTTTTCATATTCTCTGGTGTAGAAGAAAAGAGTTGAGCAACTATAGGTCTTTCAATCTCTCCAAATTCTAAATCACGTTTTAAAATATCCCGTCCTGCACTACATAATCCATCAGCTGAAACAAATTCTGTCCACATCACGTCCGGCCCATTAGGCTTAGAATATTTTGCAATCATGCTGCGAAACGCAATATCAGTAACGTCTGCCATTGGTGCCAAAACAGAAAGTGTTTCTCCTTTTAAGATCTTCTCATCAACGAGTTTCTGCCAAAAACCACGAAGTGGTTTTTGGTGCAATGGCAAAACCACCTCTTTTTTTTGAAGGCTAAAAAAAGATACTATTTTATCGAAGTGTCGAAGACTCTGACGAAGGAATGGTTGTTGTCGCATTTTGGACATAATTTTTAGTAGTTGAAGCGTTGATTATAGTCGGTATAAAAGTATTTGTAAACTTATAAAAAACCTTATTATCAAATCTAACATCTATATATTCTAATTGATCTTTCTTTGTTTCCAATAAACCTTTTAATGGTTCAGTATCAATTGCGCTTATAACATTAGACCATTCTTTATCTAAGTTTACCAAAAATGAAAGTTTAACACTGCTCTTCATTGATTCATCAGAAATAATAACATCACCATATGGTAATACATTTATATTTGTTACATTGAACAAGACTGTATTTATTTTAGGAATTATATTTACAATTGCATCAAATAGAGCTTCAGTACTAGTAGCATTTTCCAGTATTAATTTACTTGAAATCAAACCATCTTTATTCTCTGTTTTAATTGTCGAAGAAGCTACAACTAATTTTGGTAAATTATTTATATCTTCAGTGGATGTGAAAATATAACCATCTTTTGTTATGGCTTCATTTTCATTCATCCTAAATAATGGAGAATACGGTGTAATTGTAATTCGTAATGTGTGCAAAGATCTTACACTTATACTTACTGTGTCGGTGTTTGGTAATTTTTCTTTTATTATCGCTTTTATTTTTAATCCACGATAAGTGAAAATTTTATTCGTAGGAATAAACTTATAAATTGACTGAGTGGAAAGCTCTTGTATCTTGTTTTGAATTTCTGATTTTGTATTTAATGGTGCCCCAACTATTTCATATGTATAAATAGTGAAAAAATTTGTTCTAAAATATAAATAAAAAGCTCCAAAAAAAATAGCTAAAATAGTAGCTCTTATAAAAATTCTTCTCCAGCGATTAAATGTGCTTCTTTTAATTTTCATTTATTGCATTGAATCGGCTTCCTCTAATGTCTACTGTACATTCGCACTGTTGTGCTCAGTATCTTCCTCGCCCCCGCTCGTCGATCTAAAAGCTTTCCCAATCACTGTCTTTCCTCCCATAAATGGAATAAGAATGTCTGGTACTTTTATAGTACCATCGGCTTGTTGATAGTTTTCAATAATTGTCGTAATTAATCGTGGTGTTGCAGCAGCTGTATTGTTTAGTGAGTGAGCATAACGAATCTTTCCGTCACTTTCCTTGTAGCGAATATTTAATCTACGTGTTTGGAAATCATGGAAATAACTCGCGGAGTGTGTCTCACGATATTTTTGCTGTGATGGCATCCAAGCTTCGATATCATATTTCTTTACCTGCCCTAGTCCTAAATCTCCACCACAATTGATAACTGTGTGATACGGGATAACTAATTCTTCCATCATTTTTTCTGCATTATCACGAATCTCTTCATGAAAAGTTACAGACATTTCGTGTGATGCCTCGCACAATACCACTTGTTCACATTTATAAAATTCATGAACTCTTACAAGTCCTTTAACATCTTTGCCGTGACTACCAGCTTCTTTTCTAAAACATGGACTCCATACAATATATTTTTTAGGAAGTTCTGATTGACTTAAAATTTCATCTGAATGATAAAACATTGTCGCAACTTCTCCTGTTCCAGCCATATAATCATTTCCATCTTTATACAAATCATCTTCACCTTGTGGAAGATATCCAGTACCAAGCAAAGCCTCACGTTTTACAAGTGAAGGTACAAGCATAGGAGTGAATCCTTTGTTCTGCCATCTTTGCATAGCATATTGCCAAACAGCCATTTCAAGCATTGCTCCATCATTTTTCAAAAAGTAACCTCTAAAGCCAGCTGTCTTTGTACCGCGTTCAAAGTCCACCATGTCCCCTCCTTCCATAAGTAGAATATGATCAAGTGGTTCAAAAGAAAAAGTTGGAAATTCTCCCCATGTTTTTACTTCAAGATTATCTGCGTCACTTCCACCTTCAGGAACAGACATATCGGGAATATTTGGAACAGAAAGCATAAGAACACGCCACTCTTTCATTATTTCTTCCATCTGCCCTTCTTGTCTTTTCAATTCTTCTTTTATAGGACGCATAGACTCAATAATGACAATTCTTTCAAAAGCAGAAGCTTGTGCTAATTTTTCACTTGCATTATTCTGTTTTGCTCTTAAGTCTTCAATATTTTTAAGCGTATCTAAGCGCTTCTGATCTAAAGAAACCAAAGTATCCACATCAAAAGACAAGTGTTTTTTTGTGGCTGCTAATTTAATAAGGTCACTATTTTCACGAATGAATTTTATGTCTAACATGTCTTTAATTCTACCATATAAAATACCTTGTAGAAAAGAAAGGCTCTTTTCTTGTTTCTGATAATATGTTAGTATTATATTTACTGTTTCAATAAATAAGGGCCCTTAGCTCATATGGCACGAGGCGACAGCCGAGAATAAATATAGCCGTTGGTTTTGCAAAACCGGCATATGACATATAAGTTAGGAGTTCAAATTTGGTTACAAAATAAAATAAGGGCCCTAGCTCGAGAAGCTTGGCTTCGAAGATGTCGTAAGCCAGCAGGCGTCGACGCAATATGGTGGGCCGGTTTCAAAAACCGGAGCAATAAGATAAAATATAGTTTACGGTTAGAAAAAGCTTAAAAAATAAAATAAGGGCCCTTAGCTCATATGGTAGAGCGCCGGTTTTGCACTCCGGAGGTGAGGAGTTCGATTCTCCTAGGGTCCACAAAATTAAAATTCTCCAGATTCTTTCTGGAGAATTTTAATTTCAGTGGGCACGTAAAGCATCACGCCTGCGCGTGATGCGAGGAGAATCGAATGCGGGTCGGAAAATCATCTCTGACGAGCCCGCGAGGAAGTGATTTTGTGACCGATTCTCCTAGGGTCCACAAACACAAAAAAATCCCCATTTGAAAATGGAGATTTTTTTGCTATCTATAATGATTGCTTTACTTTTATAAAAAAGGTAATCTATTTATCGGTGTTATGTAAACAAAAGAGGAAGGAGACGTCATGCTACACATAGCAAATACTCAAACTGAACTCTGGGTAAATCTTTTAAAAGAGGCAGAAAACCGAGCACAAACAAAACTAACTGAAAACCAAGAAAGCTATATGGTTTTCATGCTAATGAGATTTATCGCGAGATGTGAACTATTAAGTACAACCCTTGCACTACAATATCTCGAAAGCATGTTAGAGAAAAGAAGAGTTAAAGAAGTAATGCTCGCAGACACGGCTGATACGAGTCTTTTGTTTGCGGGTCTTTTTCCGGAACGCTCTAAAAAGCTCAATGTCTCCTCGGCGTATTTTATGAATATTAGCCGATCATGCTTTCTTGGACTTGCAGACTTATGCGAAAATATGAAACATGTTGGTGAAGCGACTTTATATCGTGAGATAGGTACAAACATTGAAAAACTAACACATGTACTTTACTGCACGAGAGTTGAACACAAAGCCAACCCAGAGATATTCCGAGTAACTGGAAAAGAGGTACTGCATTAGAAAAAATATGTTCTTTATAATTTGAATATTATTGTAAATACAAAAGCGGTGTCGCAAGACACCGCTTTTAGTTTTTTAAAAATTAATTTTATTTCGCCGCCTTTCTCTTTTTAACAACTCTTCCTTCAAGTTTCTTAACTTCCTTTTCAACATTTGAAATCATACCCATACTCTCTTCAACTTCTGCCTTTTCAGTATCAACATCAACAATAGTTTTATCAATAACCCTCTTTTCTCTTTTAAGACCAGAAAGGATGACTGATTCTCCAATAAAAACTGAAACAAAAAGTCCAGTTGAAAGCAGAATTACAATTCCCAACAAAGTTGAACCAAGTGGAGAGAAAAGGACTCTAGGAAAACCATTTAATCTTTCTAAAACATCAGCCATGTGCCAAACACCTCTCCAAAAAAGCACAACACCAGTTCCACCAAGGAATGTATAAATGAAAAGGTGTTTAACTAAAACCCCACGGATATTATCTTCTAACTTATCAAAAAAAACAAAAAGAAAATCAATAAATTTCATGATTTAATTATATCACTTATCTATATGACTCCAAGTGAATTCTTTATCACCGTTAACCTTTTTACCAGGGTTTAAAATATTTTCTGGATCAAAAATATTTTTTGTTTTTTCAAACAAAGAAATAATCTCCGGTGAAAACATTTTTGGAAGATAAGGGGTACGTAATATTCCATCATTATGTTCTGCTGACATTGAACCCTTATATTCAAAAACAAGATCATAAATTTCATCCATCAACTTATGAAGAACATCTCCAATTCCTTCTTGATGAACATTAATTAAAGGAATAATATGAAAGTTTGCATCACCTAAATGTCCTTGAAGAGTATAAACTAAATCTTTATAAGTATCCTTTGCAAAAATTTCATCCATCTTTGGCAAAAATTCTGGTAAGTCTTTTGGGTGAACAATAATATCATCAATTGTCGGAGCTGTACGAAGTCCGGCCAAATGATTACGTAATAAATTAAAACTCTCACGTCTAAATGTCCAATACTTTTTAGCCTCTGCTTCTGATTTCATTCTCTTAATAGGTAAATTAAAAGACTTCATATCTTCATATGCCTCGGCAATTCTTTTTTCTACTTCTTCTTCAGAGTCTTCAGCAAATTCTGCCATTAAAATAATTTTAGGAACTCCTCCGGTTATTGCCATCCAAAACTCTGGCAAGAATTGAAAACCAAGAGTAATCATATTTCCACCCATTCGTAGAGCTATATCCTTGAAGAACTTTATAGCAATTTTAAATGTATGATCATCATATGACTCCAAGGTCTCTGGTTTATGTTCTAGGATTTTTGGAATAATTTCACCTAAGTGAACAGTGGTTGGCACAAACATAACCAACATTCTAGTGTGAGTCTTTGGTTTTACTCCAGTTAAGGTGACAGAAGAAACAGCTGCCAAAGTCCCCTGACTACCAACTATGAGTTTTGATAAATCAAAAATACCAGTTTCTTTATCATAAACATTCCATAAATAATATCCTGAAGAATTTTTTGAAACTGTTGGCTTAGCTCCCTTTATTAAATCATAATTTTCTTCTATCAATTTGGACATTTCTCTATGAATACGCCCACTTTCATTTTGTTCTTCAAATTTTTGCATTAACTTTTCTTCACGAACCGCTTCAAACTTACCGAGTTCTCCATTTGCAAAAACTACATCAACAGACTGCACATACTTTTCTGTTTTACCATAAGTGAGAGTTTTTTCTCCACCAGAATTATTTGAAATGATTCCACCAATAGCTGCAATTTCGCGTGATGCAGGATAACTCGGCATAAGCCAACCTTTTGCAAGAGTTTCTTTTTCAAAATCACGGTAAAAAACTCCAGACTCAGCTGTAGCTGAAGTATCTGTCACATTTGTAATGTGATTCATATATTTCATAGTATCAATCACAATTGATTGAGAAAGTGGTCCACCAGTCATACAAGTACCAGCTGCACGCATGGCAACAGAAATATCAGACCCTTTTTTCTTTTCTTCTAAGACATAAGCCAAAACTTTTGAAATATCTTCGGCATCTTTTGGAGAAACAATTATTTCTGGCTTCACATAAAAAAGACTTGTGTCGCGCGCAAACTTTTCTCTATCCACCTCAGACGCACTCACGTCACCTTGAATTAGTTTAGAAATTTCTTCCAAAACATTTGTATAATCTGGTTTATTCATATATGGAAAGTATAGCATGTTGAAAAGCTCAGATTTAAAGACACTGAGTCTAACAAAGGTTCCTCGCAGCAAGCTACGCGATATTGAACCTTTTTATGTCGTCACTCGCATGAAATATAAAAGATTACTTTTCTACTTCACTGCTCGTTAGACATAATAAAAGAGTGCTTTTCTATTTAGCTCCTCGCTAGACGAAATAAACCGAATGTAGATAGCTTACAACTAACAGTTAACAGAAAATACTTAATAAAATAAAAAATTTAATTACTTTTTTTATCTTTACCATTTTGTTCATTTATCTCATCTTTACCGTCTGATTTTATGGTAGATGCATTGGTATTTTTTACTGTCTCTTCATTAGTTAAACTATTTAAACTAGAAGTACTGACCGCGTTTTTTTGTATATCATCATAATGGGCTTGATTTGTGACTTTAAATTTATTATCTAATGTTGTACTGCCGGTAATGATTAAACTTGTGCTTGTGGAAAGTTCTTGAATGAAGATTGTAGGACTGATTAAAACTTCTTGCTTTTCAGATTTTTCTTTTTCAATATTTGTACCATTAAAAGATGTTGAGGTACTCTGAACACCAATAGGAACTTGTGTAGTAGTTTCTTTATACACTACAGCACTTTTCTTATCTTCATTTTTTGTATCATACCTTTCCAAGGTTTTTTTAGTATTGTTATTTTTATCTATTTTTTCTTGATTTGTTTTTTCTGTAGAACGATCATCTTTAAGAGTCTCATATAATACATGATTAAATTTTTCAATTTCTTTTTTTTGTTCGCCGTTGTTATTCTCGACTATTTTATTTAAAACATTTGAATATTCTTGTATTGTATTTTCAAGATAAGTCTTTGTTTTTGAAATATTTTCCTCGTCACCAATCTGATAATTTTGTGTAAAATTATTAAAATCAATTGTATGCTTTTTGAAATCTTGTTCGAGTAATGATCTATTTTCTTCATTTAAAGTATTATTTTTAATAAGTCGGGCAGCCTCTTGTAAGTTTTCTTCTGTTTTTAATGCTGATAAATTCACCTTATCTATAGCAGCAACTGCCAATAACTTTTCTATTGGTTCGACAACTCCTATTTTTATTGAATAAAGCCTATCTCCGGGAATTGATGACATTGCACTAAAAATAATACCAGTACCTAAAAATGATATGCCAACAAAAACATATGAGATATAAATAAAATATGATCTTCTTGGCATTGTAGGCAAAAAGTATCTATTATAAAAATTCGATTTAATTGGCTCAACTTCTGAAGCGGTCGATATTTTATTAATATGTTTAACTAAATTTTCAAATAGTATAGACGACTCGCTTTCTGACATTCGAATTTTTTGTATACCAATTATTCCTTTTTTAATTTTTTCTTTTTTCATATATCCAATAACTCACGAAGTTGATGCAACCCCCTATTTATGTGGACGGATACCAAATTAACAGATTTTTCTAACACTTCTGATATTTCTTTTGGGGTTAAATCTTCTACAAAACGTAAGTAAACCTCTTCTCTATATTTTAAATCGATTTCATTTATTTTTTTTATAAAAATTTCCACCTCTGCATTTATTTCTATTTTGTTATTAGTATTATCACGCAAAAAAATGCTTTCATTATTAAAATTATTTTCATTAGTTTCTGTAAGCATTTCTAAAGACAAATTCTTCTTTTTACGATACCAGTCAATAATACAGTTTCTGGCGATTGCAAAAAGTAGAGCTTTATCAGAATTAATTTTTTTATTTTGAAGAAGATAATTCCAGTAACGCATAAACACGTCTTGTGTTAAATCTAATGCGATATCTCGATCAGACACTCTCAAAATACAAAAACGAAATATTGAATTTGATTCTTTATCGTATAATTCTTTGAATTTATTTTTCAAATTTTTTGTTTCCATATGACAAGACGTTTATAAAAGACAATTCTTACATAAGAAATTATCATAATATATGTATTCCCACTAATTATAGTAAACCAAGCCTTATCTGATTTTTTTATACACCCAACCTTTTCATTATGTAAAAAAGTAAATTTTAAAGCAAGTATTCATTTGTAAGAATTTTAGGCATGAAACGTCTTCTTAATTACGGACTTATAAAGGTAATAGATACTAAATAATAATATTACCTTTACATGTTCCCGTTGTAATTAAAACGACGGCTACCGGTTAGCCAAAGATACTCACAAACTAAAAATTAAAGCAGTATGCAAACATTAATCAATTATAAAAATAAAATACATTATAAAATAAAAAATTTTATACGTAAGCACTATACATAATCATGAAAAATACAAGATATAACACAAAACAATTTATTGGATATATAATCATCGCAACGATACTAGGTGTACCATCATTTGCTTTCGCTAAAGATGCTAAAGACAATACTATAGGAAATGGTGAACATGGGAGAAATCGTCTTTCTTCTCAAATTACTAGATCTAACGGTGAAACATCAAATAATGGTGGTGAAATAAAAAATAATATATTAAATACCAACCTTTCGCAAACAAGCACCAGTAATTCTGTTAATAGCAATCTTATTTCTACTGGTAGAAATTCTAGTAGTCGCTCTCAAAGTAACTTAATGAGAGGTGATGACAACAATAAAAGTGAGGATGAGGATGACGATCGTGGCAATAATTTACAAAAATGTTTTAGGCGGTTAAGCAAATTAACAATTGCAGATATTCTTAATTTTAATTTTCCAACAACAACTACACTGACTCAGATCTGCTTAGGAACAGCAACTTCAACAGATACAATTTCCCCTGTTATTGCTAACATAGTAATAACACCAAATATAAATGGGGCCGTTATTACATGGGCAACAAATGAACAGGCTGATAGTTCTGTCTTCTTCTCAACGACAACACCAGCCAATGTATCCTCCGGTAGTTCTGTCCAAAGTGATACTACTCGTGTAATGAATCATAGTATTACGCTTACAGCATTATCATCCGCTACCATGTTTAATGTAGTAATAAAATCAACTGATGCATCTGGAAATACTTCATTATCTAACACTCTGACGTTTACAACACTTAGTACGACAGATACTACTCCGCCAGTAATTAATTCAATAACTCCAACAATAGGAACTTCAACGGTACAGGTAGCAATAAATACAAATGAGGCATCAAATATAAAAGTATTCTTCTCAACAACAACCCCAGTTAATACTTCGTCCTCGTCAACATCATTTGTACAAAGTGCAGGTTTCGGAACAGTAAGTAATGTAATGATTTCTGGTTTAATACCAAATACAGCATATAGTATTGTTGTCGTGGCTACTGATCCATCTGGTAACAACACAATTTCAAGCACTATACCTGTAACGACATCAGTATTGCCTGTTGCTGACATAACCCCACCGACACTCAGTAGTATTTTTGCTAATTCAGCAAGTAGTAGTATAAATATATCTTGGACAACCAATGAACTAGCAACAAGTAAAATATACTTTTCAACGACAACACCAGTTTCTACAACCACGTTATCATTTGTTGAAAATGTTTCTTTATTTAAAAATCATATACTTCTTATCCCGGGTCTTATAGCAAACACACTCTATCATTTAATTATACAATCTAAGGATGCAGCTGGTAATATTGTAAATTCATTTGAATTTCCAATAGCAACTACACCGGCAATATAATTAATAGAGATAACAAAAAAACATAGAAGCAAAAAAATAACTAAAATAAATCCTCAGATAAAGTCTGAGGATTTATTTTTTAAAACTCTGCGAAAATTTTTAAAATATTCTTTTCTAAAAATATACTAAGAATTGCTCATAAATGTGTTGCTGGGGTACATGGACTCGAACCACGATTAACGGTTCCAGAAACCGCTGTCCTACCATTAGACGATGCCCCAATATTTTGTAAGAAACATTTTATCACGTAATACTCAAACCTTTGTTCCTACTACTACGGTTTTGCTAAACCTTTAGTACTGCGATTTCCTACAGATTGATTACAATCTAAGAAATCGGGAGCATTAGACGATGCCCCAATATTTTGTAAGAAACATTTTATCACGTAATACTCAAA
>JBAXLU010000012.1:0-13546 GCA_037134695.1 Candidatus Nomurabacteria bacterium | reverse complement strand
TAAAGTCTAATGTTGAAGTTCCAGAATTTTTATTTGCAATTGGAGTACGAAAATCTAGCACTGGAGTTTCTCCAATCATTTTCTCCGCAGCTACTACATCTGTAAAACCAGGTAGTTCTATGACTAGTCTCCATTCTTTTGATAATTGTGAATAAGATGTTGCAACAGATGATTCTGTTACACCGAAAATATTTACACGACGCTCTATAACATCACGAAGTGAATTAACACTGTCTGTTGCGTCGACTCCCGCTGGAAGTGAACTTGTGTCTATTTTATAAGTAAGAGATGACCCACCAGCCAAATCTAATCCCAAAACAAAATTTGTTCCCCCTTTTACCAAATAAAAACCAATTGCAACCGCTACCACTATTACCCAAAATGCTTTAATTTTCTGCTTCATTTTAGTGCTTGAAATTTAATAAGTGGCATTAGTGTAGCATATTTTCAGTAACTTTAAACCAGGATCACACCCTCTTATTTTCCAAAGGAAATCCCCTATAATATGATACTAGGATTCAAACCTGAGAGGTTTAGTATTAATTTTTAACCCAAAATTACAAAATAACACCCACAGTTGAATACTGTGGGTGTATTTTGCTTGAGTTCTTTAATTGTTCCTAAGTAAACAAAAATATCTAATTGATATTGAGCTTTAAAGTTTTTGGAGTGGCAGAAACACAACCAGAAGCTGATGAAACATAATCCAAAACTTCTATTTCATTACTTGCATGTCTATAAATCACTTGAGAGGCACTCCTAGATTCCTCACTGTCACCAGAAGATTTATGGACACTATCTGCACTAGCACGAGCTGTTGCACATAAAACATCCTCATCAGGAGGGGTGCTGCCACCCAAATCACTAGGACCACCTGCATCAACAGCACCGGAGTCAGTTGATGAATCACTTGTAGAACAAGCTGATGAATCACTAGCTGCTGCGGAACAAGAGCCATCACCAGATGCAGAGCCATCACCACCTGCAGCACCACCTGAGGCATAAGCTCTATCAACCATAGTACACATCTCTATTCCACAAGAAGTCTTTACTTGATTACTTGCAGATGTATTTTCTTTAGAAATCTTTTTAATTAGTGGCATGATTAATACTTCTGAAGCTTCAGCTGTCCCTGCCCCCTTATTAAAGACTACGATGGCATTACTCGTATAAGCTAAACGATTTGGGTAAAAATAATATACTGAGAAAAAATATGTCTGTTTAATTTTTTCTGTTGTAAATTTACAAGTAGCCAAAACTCCACCCATTTTTGATGTATCTTTAAAATTTTTATTCTCTGCACATGTGACAGTACCGGTACCAGAATTAGGACCAAATACATTGTAAAGTATTCCATTTGTTACATGTTGAGCAAAAGCAAATTTATTAAGAGTACTATTCTTCCAAGCAAGAGAAACCCATAAACTAGAAGAGGCATTCATTGGTGTGCCGCAAACGACACCATATGTTGTGTCAAAAAGATTTGGTATGAACTGTTTCTTTGTATCACAACTAAAATTAAGAGCCTTTGCTTCTTGATTAGCAAGAGCAAAATTAAAATGATAATTATTAAGTGCATACGCTGAAACACTTGTTTCCTTTGGTGCTTGTGATGAAATTGATTGTTTCAACATCATATAACGTGGAGCAAAAAACCCAAAAATAGCTAAAACAATTATAATAACCGCAAAAACAATAACTAATCTCTTAGCTGGAATATCAGCATAAAAATCTCTAAATGACATAATTTATTTATAAAATAAAAACTTTTTTAATAAAAGAAACCTACTATTTTAAGTATACATTACAAAAGAGTTATTAATACCATTACAATATCCACAAAAGGCTACTTCTTCTTTCTCATAGAATATTCAACAGGTAATATTTTTTTCATAAAAGAAAAAACTCCATATGCAAAAAAAGGTGCCGCGACAACATCAATAGAGTAATGATACCTACCGACAACTGCAGAGATAGCAAAAACAAAAGATAACACAAAAAACATATTTCTTAGGATTTTGTGTTTATAAAAAATAAGCCCAAACAAAAAAACATTAGCGACATGTCCAGAAAAAAATAAATCTCCACCTGTCATAACAGAAGAAGAAAAAGTTGTATACATTGCAGGTGGTCCTATATGAGTTAAATTAATTGTAATATCACGCAAACAAATTAGCACGCCGGTTGTAAAAAGACTAAAAGGCAAAAGTTCTGGAAAAATAAATGGTATAGCTAAACGAAAATAATAAACTAAATTACTTACTGTAATATGTATAAAACTAGTATCTATATAAGGAATATAATCAGTCACACTGTCTGTAACAGTATTAGAAGCATGTAAAGTGGCTAACCAACTAAAAGGCTCTGTGACAAAAAAAGAAATCTTAAGAAAAATAAAGCCAATGATAGATAAAGTTAAAAAATTAGCATCTGTATAATAAGATCTAAGTCGAGTATTGTAATATTTTTTTATATATAACCAAAAAATTTTCATTTTCATAATAATTAGCGCAAAAGTTTTTCTTAAAATGATTATACAACAAATACGACCTAAGTAGTAAAGGTATAATTTAATAACAAAAAACTAATAATGGTGAGCTTATGATTTAAAAGATTAAAAATGTTTTCTAAATAAATGAGCGACCCCTACGGGGTCGCTCATTTATTTTATAAAAACCCCATAAACAAAATATATTCTGATATACTACAAATAATAATTTTTTAATAAAAAAAGGATAACGGAAAAAACCTTACCCCAAAAAACCCTTTAAAAACAAGTAAAACATGAAAAAAGATAGCTTGACAAAACCAAATAAAAAGAGTATAATTAAATCAGACGGTGTTTTATTGTCTTTTCATAAAATTTTTATTGCAGTGAAAACTACAATAAGAAATTTATTTAAAGGCTACAGCACTGACTGTTACATGTGGCGAATGTTTCGTCACATCCTTGTTAAACTCAATTCTTTAAGGAGAACGGTCATGAAAAATATGACTACAAACCGCGGTCGCTTCGCGACCGCTCTTCTGACGCTCGGCCTCACGGTCGTCGTCGCATTCTTCCTCACTGCTTGCGGTGGTGGAGGTGGTGGAGGTTTGGACTTCACTGGTGGTAATCCTGGTGGTGGTAACAACGGTGGTGGTAGCGGGGTTCTCCCTGTAACTATCACTTGTTGGAACGGATCACAAGCAGTTTCGCCAAATGCGTGCCCACTGTCAAACCCCGCACCTACGGTGCGAATCACAGCTGGACTGCCGGATTTGGTTTTGGTTGCATCCGGTGCACAGATCCAGAGTGGGACTCTGACGGCAACAAGTGGTAACACTGTTGTTTCGCTCGCGATTCGCGGTGACGGAACATTTGTGAAGAATTCTGGTGACTATGCCCCTGCGGTACTTCACCAATTCACCGCAACGGTGAACTTCACGAACGCACCGACATCAACACTAGCAGGAACGTTCACGGCACCAAAAGTGTCTTGTGCGTCTCCCTTGGTGCCTGATTCGGCCGGAACGTCATGCGTAACGCCAGTGTTGCACTACACCGACAAGGTGTATGCACTGCACACCGGCAATTATGTCTACGTGGTCAACAAGACTGGCGTAGCCAAGGTCAAAAATATGACCAAGTATGTTGACGGGTTCTATCCACTCGCAAACTGCTGGCTATCCCCCACTCCACAAGACGACGGCAAGATATTGGTCGCCTGTCAGGACGCAATGTCACTTCATTGTCACATGCTATATATCAATCCGGTAACGGACGAAATATATGAGTATGCAGGTGCAGTGCCTACCAACATGGCATATGTGGAAAATGCTGACTTCACCTGGACTATCCCTGCAAACAGTGTCTGGACGTGGTACGCCACAATAGACCCGGCAACGCCAACGTGGGGTGCTAAGGCACATGTAACTGATGGGTGGTATTACACCTCCAACAACAATGCTGCAACCTTATTGTTTGTCAACAATCAAGGTGTGGTGACCACTGTCAATGCTGGCAACTTTGCAACTGATGGTAGCTATCCACTGCTGATTTCCTACAGCAAGTAAAGTTGCTTACGGATTGAATTGACCGAGGGGCTTACACACTTATGTGGGTAAGCCTCTTTTTTTATTTATTATACATGTATACTTCATAGTATGAAGTATCGACTAATTATATTTTTAATATTATTTTGTTTTTTATCTATATTAAATACAAATAAAATATTTGCTGGAAACTCTGTTACTATAGTAGCTGGAAGTGGCTCTGCCACACTAACTTGGAGTGTTAGTGGCCCACCTAGTTGTGTAGCTTCCACAGATTATATTGGTTCTAGTTTCTCTGGAAAGATGCCATCTTCTGGATCTGTAACTGTAACTCCAGGTAACACAGTAAGTGGAAATTTTTCTTTTACTTGTACTGGCATTACTAATGGCGTCAGTCTATCCGATACAGCCAACCTAACTGTCTGTCCACTTGGAGATAGCGTAGTAGGTGGCTCTTGTGTAAAAACATGTAATAACCCAGATGGTTCAACAACTAATTACCCATCAGGAACTACTTGTCCGACTTGGAAGACATACTGTACTCCATATAGTGATGCTAATCCATATCAAAAATGGGCATATACTCTTCCAATTTCTTTATCTTCTCTTTGGATGCATGTGCCAGCAGAAGACGGTCAATGTATTTGGTCAGCTACAACTTGTAGTGCGTCACCTGCATGTGGAGCAACTGCGACATATCCGCAATCATACACTTGTTCTTCTAGCCCTAGTCTGTGTTGGACACCTAATGGATATCCAGCAACAACTTGCCCAAGAGCGATTTGTGTAACGAGTTATACCATCACCTACTCTGCTGGTACCGGTGGATCGATAACAGGAACAACACCTCAAACTGTCGCCTCTGGTAATAATGGAACACAGGTGACAGCTACTCCAAATACTGGATATCATTTTACAAGTTGGAGTGACGCTGTGGCAACAGCCGCAAGAACAGATGCTAATGTGACAGCAAATAAAACAGTTACTGCAAGCTTTGCAGTAAACAATTGTGCTACAACTCCTACAACTGGAGTCGCTTCAACCATCACAGGTTCACCAGCTGCTGATGGTCAATATTGGACAGCTGCAGCCTCTGGTGCTTGTAGTTATGTTTGTAGTACAGGATACACAGCAAGTGGAAGTGCCACGGCGAGTGCTGGGTGTACTATAAATACCTATACTGTTACATTTAGTTCAGTTGGCGCGACAACGAACGCTAGTCCTACAAGTAAAGTGGTGAACTACAATACTGGTTTTGGATCACTTACTTCAGACCCAACAAGAAATGGATATACGTTCACTGGGTGGAAAGATATTAATGGTACAGCTTTCACTGGAGCAACAGGAATCACAGCAGATGTAACTTTGTATGCGCAGTGGACTCAAATAACTCACACCGTAACCTTCAACGGTAATGGATCAGATGGTGGCACTACTGCTACACAAACAATCAATGAAGGGGCTTCTGTTGCTTTGACGTCTAATGGATTTACAAGAACTGGTTATACATTTGCTGGTTGGGCAACGTCAGCTGGGGGTGTTGTTGCTTATGCGGATGGTGCTCTTTACACAATGAGTACTTCTAATGTAACTTTGTATGCAAAGTGGACACCAACTATTTACACCTGTTCTCCTCCAGCCCCAAGTGGTCTTAATTTCACTTCCAGACCAGCAGCCACAGGTAATGGTACTTGGACTTATGCAGCATCTGGAGAATGTACTTGGTCATGTGATAGTGGGTATTCTAAGAATGGAACAAGTTGTTTAATAGCTATCCCTGCCACTCCAACTAATCTAACAGCAGCATCTAGTGCTTGTGGAAATAACTGGATAAATCTTGCTTGGGACAAGGTATCAACAGCTACCACTTATACAGTTTACAGAGGTGGTGTCGTACAGGCTCTTACAGCAACTTGTGGTGCAGATAATATTTGTAGAGTGTCAGATACTGGCCTTACCCTTGGAGCTGGCCCATATTCTTACGTAGTTACAGCAAACAATGCCGGTGGCGATTCTGCTCCGACTGCTCCAAAATCTGCTACTGTAGCAATTAGTTGTATTGTCGCACCAGTTGTCAGTTTAACTTTATCAAAAACTTCTGTAGTTTCCGGTGAGAAACCAACTATTACCTGGACTTCGACTGGGGCTGATACTTGTACATCAAGTACAAACTGGTCAACTTCTGGACTTTTAAATGGAAGTGGCTTGGTAAGTCCGATAAGAGCTGACTCTACTTTTACTTTTTCTTGTACAAATGCCGGTGGAACGACTTCAGCAACACCTATACCTGTCACACTGAGTTCTTTACCTGTTGTCTCTTGGCTAGGCAGTAGAGGTTGTGTCTTACCAGCAAATGGCTCTGGGTGTGATATTGTTTCTTCTTGGATAGTCTCTGGGGTTACCTCTGATACTTTATTTAATTTAGAAGTAAAAGATTCAAATGGAAATCTTGTATTACTCCCAGATAATATTAAGAATAACCCTAAGTTGCTGTCCATAATAATTTCATTATTGAATATACCAACGGCTTATGCCCAAAGTGGAGGTCTCGCTGGAGGAGCCACTACTAGAGTGTTTAATGCTGGATCATATACACTTACGCTTTTTGATCGTCCATCACGTGTACAAATAGGATCAACTCAAAGTATGGCTGTTTGTTCACCTGGTTATTTAATAAATGCTAGTGGACAATGTGTATTGGATATCCCTGCTACTCCAATTAACTTTTCTGCAAATGCAAGTACTTGTGGAAATAACTGGATAAATCTTGCTTGGGACAAGGTATCAACAGCTACCACTTATACAGTTTACAGAGGTGGTGTCGTACAGGCTCTTACAGCAACTTGTGGTGCTGATAATATTTGTAGAGTTTCAGATACAGGATTCACTCTTGGCTCTGGCCCCTACTCTTATGTAGTTGAGGCAAATAATGCTGTTGGTTCATCTGGCCCTAGCACTGGAGCATCTGCGAAAGTTGCTGTTAATTGTGTCTGTACCAACCCTCTTACACAAGATGTAGCAGTAGACTGTGATACACACACTGGAAACAATTATCTTTCTGGTAATGTAACTAGAACAATAACAAAAAATGACTATCCTAGTTGTACTTTCCCAGCATTCCCATATACCCCTTCACCATATTCTGTATATAAAAGTGAAAACTGTGCTTATACCTGTATAAATGGAGCAAGTAATCCATATCCTGCTTCTTGTAATGTATTTACCGTCACCCCTTCTGCTGGAGCAAATGGAAGTATCACTCTTAGTAATCCACAAAGTGTAAACTCTGGTAACACCACCTTTTTCACAATAACCCCAAACTATGCTTACATCATATCTTCTGTTGGTGGTACTTGTGGAGGATCATTAGTTGGTAACATTTATACAACAAATGCTGTTAGTGGGAATTGTACAGTGACTGCTAGTTTCACCCCTGGTCTTTGCTCTCCATTAAATCAAGATGTTGATGTAGTTTGTGACACAATACCTGGGAATACTATTACTAGTGGTAAAGTAGTAAGACGTCAAACAGCAAGTGCTTACCCCGTTTGTGCTTTCCCAGCAGTCACAATAGCTGACCCTATAGTAACTAATACTTGTACTTGGTCTTGTGATAATGGATCTGCTTGGCCTCATCCTGCTTCACCTACTTGTCCATTACCATCTGTTGATAATGCAAGTATTACTGGAAACAATACTGAGGATGCAATTATGAGTTACACATGTTCATATTCAACAAAATATTCAATTACACGTGATGGAGTAACCATTGTTCCAACAACTAACTATACAGGCCCAGTATCTATTGATAAATCTATTAATGGATCAATAGCTGGAAACTATGTTATACATTGTTGGTTAGGAACAATTACGCCAGCAACAAGAGCGGTCCCTTATTATGATCCAGAACCTTTATCAACAGATTCGGTAATGTTAAGTGCTTCCCCTCGCACAACAAAAGCTGGGACTATAAGTGCTCTTACTTGGAGTATAAATAACCCATTACCTGGGTGTACATTAACCGCTTACACTGTCTGTTCTGGTGTTATATGTAGTCCAGAAAGAACCGCAGCTACTAATGCTATTACATCAGAATTATTAAATGGAAATACAGACGCTAATGACCCTTATGGAAGTCGTACTATGAAGAATGCTTTAAGAAAGGTTGCAACAAGTCCAGGTGGGACAAAAGCTATGGGTAAAAAATCTCTAAAGATAGATTATACAACTGACTTTACAGTTGATTGTAACGTTCCATCTAATACAGGTAAACCAAATCCAACTAAAACTCTGAGAGTTCAAATTACAACTGATAGTGAGGGATAGCAAAGGTAGGTTATAGTAAATTTAAAAATGCACACCAACAGTGTGCATTTTTTGTTTATCTAAACCTTTATCTAAACTGTGGTCTTGAGTGGAAAATTATAAGTGCTAAAGTTACAAGGACAAGAATAAAGAGTAGCATGTTTGCGCTTGTGTAACTGTGAAGTGAGAAATTTATGTAAAGTTGACTTGAAAGAATGAGGAGTACAAATACAAGAGGAAGTATAGGGCGTGGCCAAATCAAAATGAGAATACCAAGAACTACGAAAAATGCATGCCAGAGTGTGAAGGCAATAGCTTGAGGTATGTATTCATTTATACAACCAAACACTGACATCTTAACTTTCCCAACACCAACCATAAGAGCCTGTGCGTGAGGATAAATAAAATACATTGCAACAGCAAGACGTAATAGATATGGCCAGAGATTAAACATAGAGGTAAGTGGTTAAGAAGAAAGAATTTATGATCTTTAGTATTTCATAAGTATACATTAATTTACTTTTTTTGATAAATGTATGATAGTTTGTAAAGTTGAAAGTTCGTAAAGTCTATAAAGTAATTCTACTTTTCATCTTTAATATCAGCATCTTCCTCATCCTTCAAAAATCCGCCTTGTTGTATATCCCAAAGTTTTGCATAAATCCCCTCTTTATTTTCCAAAAGTTCATCATGTGTACCATCTTCAGCCACCACTCCATCTTTCAAAACCAAAATTCTGTCCACTCTTCTAATTGTAGAAAGCCTATGCGCAATAACAATTGTAGTTTTATTTTCCATCAACTTCATTAATGAGTCTTGAACTTTTTCTTCTGAGTGAGAATCAAGAGATGACGTCGCCTCATCCAGTACAAGTATCGGGCTATTACGCAAGAATGCGCGAGCTATGGCTACGCGCTGTCTTTCGCCGCCGGATAATTTAATACCACGCTCTCCAACTAAAGTTTCATATCCAAGTGGAAGCTCTGAAATAAAATCATCGCAATGGGCAAGTATTGCTGCTTCTTTCACTTCTTCATCTGTCGCAGACTGTTTTCCATAACGAATATTTTCCATTAAAGAGCGATGAAATAATGCTGGGTCTTGTGGCACAAGTGAAAGCGCATTTCGAAGTGACATCAAAGTTAAACCTTTTATATTTTGTCCATCAATGCAAATCATCCCACTATCTGGATCATATTGTCTAAACAATAGTTTTATAAGTGTGGACTTGCCAGCACCAGAGACTCCAACCAATGCGACCTTCTCTCCTTTTTTAATAGTTAAATTAATATGATCAATAACATTTTTTCCGTTAAAAGCAAAAGTAGTATCACAGAAAGTTACCTCTCCTTCTACGTTTTTCAAAACTTTAGCATTCTTTTTTTCTTGTATAGCATGTGGCAATGTCATTATTTCTGCCATTTCTTTCGCATCAGCGAAAGCTTCATAAACATCTCGTATAACGCGTGAAAGTGACCAAAGTCTATCAGCTAATTGCAAAACATAAGTCTGCACAAGTACAAATAAACCAATAGTCATAAGTCCTTTTGACCATAAATCAATTCCAACATATAACATTGCAACTTCTACAAAAACAATGAGTAACCCTTGAATTCCATCAATAACACTTGCCGACTGCCAAGAAAAACGAGCATAGTATGACTGTAAATTTGTAACATCTTCATATCTCTTTTCTTCTACTTTTTGTGATTTATATAACTCTATTGTCTGATGATTACTAACCGCATCAGCCAATGTTGCACTAGAAAATGAGTCCTGCTCAGCACGTGAAGTGTCATATTTTAATTTCCATTTTGCAAATATATAATTCCAAACAACAAAAACAAAAAGCCAAACCAGAATCACAACTGCAAGAGCTGGCCTTTCTTTCAACAAAATATAAATAACAAAACTTACTTGAACAATGATAGGAATAATATCGTACAAAATTCTGTCAGCCAATTTATCATAACTTTGTGCGAAACGATTTACTTTTTGAACAAGCGAGCCAGCAAAAGTATCTATAAAAAACTGATGCGAGTGTCCAATCAAATATGAAAAAGACCTTTGTCTTAAAATGGCAAGCATGCGAGACGCAAAATATGAATTAACAATATAACAAGTTCTCCATCCAGCCCAAGCCAAGAATGCAAAACCAAAGAAAATCCACATAGTGTGGTACAAACTTGTGACAGGTACAACACCAGCACCCTTTCCCAACATATCTAAAAATTGTTTAAAAATATAAGGAACTACGACATTAGAAAGGCTGGCTGTGATAGCCACAACAATACTGAAAAATATAACCCATCTAAATTCATGAAATGACTGAGCATAAAGTTTTAGAACCACTTTTATTCCAGCACTTCCTAATTTTTTTTCACTTATAACTAGTGGTTTAATTCGTAACAACCAAAACATGAAGCGGTCAAAAAGTCCCAGTTTTTTAATATTTGTTAAATTTTGATTATTTACTGAAGTCATATATTGGTCGATTATACCACGCTAAAAATCTTTGAGATTTTAAACAAAACATTATTTACATCGTTTTGTTATACTTAAACAAATGAAAATAACTTTAGATTCGCCACTTTCTACGCTTTCCAGAATTTCCCCAGACCATGAAGCTGGGCTTAAGAAATTAAATATTTCAAATATTTTAGAGCTTCTTCATCATTTTCCTATTCGTTATGCGGACATGAGAGAAATTTCAGGAACTTCAACTTTAGTCGCGGGACAACCATTTACTGTTTACGGTGTTATGGAAAAAGTTTCTGTACGAAGAAGTTTTAAAGGTCATATGCCAATGACTGAAGCTCGTGTTGCAGATAATACCGGTACCATACGCTGTGTTTGGTTTAATCAGGCATACATAGGAAAAATGTATCCCGATGGTACAAAAGTAAAAATCTCTGGAGTAGTACACTCGGACTCAAAAGGTTTTTTACTTTCAAATCCAAATATTGAACGTGCTGAAGGAGTGATTCCAGAATCACAAGAAAGTTTATTCGCACCAAATGCTGATACTAATTTTTTAACACCAGTTTACAGAGAAACAAAAGGAGTTTCATCTTTATATCTTTATACTTTAATTAAAAAAGCTATTCAAGCAAATGTGCTCGATGATATTGTCGACCCTATTCCATCACATGTTTTAAAAAAATTACATTTACCAGAGTTACGTGAAGCTCTTTTATATATTCATTTTCCTAAAAATGAAGCTCTGACTATTGCTGCTCGTAAACGTTTTGCTTTTGAAGAAATTTTTTCTTTACAATTAAAACAGTATCAAGAAAAAGTTGAGGCTAAACATTCTTTAGCTTATCCAATTGTTGTAAATAAAACTGATATAAAAAAGTTTATTGATTCATTCCCTTTTAAACCTACAGAGGCCCAGATGGATGCAATCAATTCTATTTTAAAAGATTTATCACGAAAAGAACCGATGGGAAGATTACTTGAAGGAGATGTGGGAAGTGGTAAAACTTTCGTTGCCGCTACAGTAACTTATGCAGTGCTACAAAATAGTGCAGAGAAAAATGGTCTTACCACGCCGAAATCAGAAACGAAGGCGGGTCAACCCCTTCAAATTGCCTATATGGCACCAACAGAAATATTGGCAAAGCAACATTTTGAAAGTTTTATAAAATATTTTGAAGGTACAGGAATTGAAATTGGATTATTAACAGGATCTGGTTGTGCGAAGTTTCCAAGCAAATCGGACACTTCTACTTCAACCCCTGTTTCTCGAGCACAACTATTATCATGGCTGGCGGACGGGCGTGTTTCTATTGTTATAGGAACTCATGCTCTAATTCAAAAATCTGTATCATTCCAAAATTTAGCACTTATTATTATAGATGAACAACACCGCTTCGGTGTTCGCCAGAGGAAAGCTCTGGCGCGCAGAAATAACGCGGAAACTAGCGGAACAGACGCGGAAGAAATACCAACAGACAATTTACTGTATAGAGATCTAACTTACAAAATCAGAGAAGCTATTTTTACTGTAAAAAAAGAACTTGGTTCTGGACATAAAGAAGTTGTTTATCAAAGATCTTTAGCTGAAGAATTTACAAAAAGAGAAATTAAATTTGATAGAGAAAAACAAATACCAATTTTTTATAATAAGAAAAAAGTTGGCATATATCAACCTGACTTCGTTGTAGAAAATTCTGTAATTGTAGAATTAAAGACTGTCCCTAGAATAACTGCAATAGAGAAAAAACAATTGTGGAATTACTTGAAAGGGTCAGAATATAAATTAGGATTACTAGTAAACTTTGGACATATAGAACTAGAAATAGAGCGTGTGATATATGATACGGCAAGATCACTTTCTGCGTCTGTTCCGCAACATTCCGCGTCCCTTCCGCATCTACTGTCGATGACCGCAACTCCCATCCCCCGCACCCTTGCTCTTACTATTTTTGGTGATCTTGATTTAACAGTTATCGATTCTATGCCACTTGAAAGAAAGAAAATTATTACAGAAATAGTTCCTGCAAGAGGTCGCACAGAAACTTATGAAAAAATTAGAAAGGAATTACAAGCTGGCCGACAAGTTTATGTCATTTGTCCACGAATTGACGAACAAGATGAAGAAGAAAGACAAAAAAGAATTTTAAAAAGTGTAAAAGAAGAAGCACAACGTCTAGCTGATGTTATTTTCCCAGAATTCATTGTAGATATTTTGCACAGTAAAATGAAGAAAGAAGAAAAGGAAGAAGTCATGCAAGATTTCTTGGATAAAAAATCTGATATATTGGTCGCGACATCTGTGATTGAGGTTGGAATAAATGTACCGAATGCAACTGTCATAATTATCGAGCACGCTGACAGATTTGGTCTTGCTCAATTGCATCAATTACGCGGGCGTGTCGGTCGTCGAGAGTATCAATCTTATTGTTACTTATTTACAGAAAGCGAAGGCGAAATTACACAAAAAAGACTTAAAGCTCTAGTAAATGCTAAAAATGGTTTTGAATTAGCCGAGCAAGATATGCTCGCTCGTGGAATTGGAGCTCTTATGGATGGTAAACAATGGGGAATAAGTGACCTAGCAATGGAAGCAATTAAAAATCCAAAACTTGTAGAAATAGCCCGTGATGAAGCTAAAGAATTATTGGACAATAATCCGACTTTAGAAAAATATCCTGAGTTAGCAGAAATAATTAGAAAAAGAACACAAGTGCATATGGAGTAA
>JBAXLU010000011.1:0-14440 GCA_037134695.1 Candidatus Nomurabacteria bacterium | reverse complement strand
AACACTATTCACCCCAAAAGAAGAAGAAAAACCAACCAGGGAAGGTTTTGGTGATGGCCTACTTATGGCTGGTGAATTAGATTCTAGAGTAGTGGCACTTTGTGCAGATTTAACAGATAGCGTAAAAATGAATTTATTTAGAGATAAATTTCCTTTGCGATTTTTTGAAATGGGGATTACCGAGCAGGCAATGTCAGGAGTGGCGAGTGGCTTAGCTTCGATGGGGAAGATTCCTTTTATGGCAAGTTATGCAATGTTTTCTCCTGGAAGAAATTGGGAACAAATTCGTACGACGATTGCTTATAATAATATGCCGGTGAAAATAGTCGGGGCACATGCAGGTATATCGGTTGGACCAGATGGTGCAACTCATCAAGCACTAGAAGATATAGCTTTGATGAGACTGATTCCAAATATGGAAGTTTATGTCCCATGTGACGCAGTGGAGGCAAGAGAGATTACAAAATATATTGCCACAACAAAAGAGCCTGCATATTTAAGACTTACTCGTGAAAATACTCCACTTATTTTATCGGAAGATTATAGTTTTTCACCAAAGAAAGCTTATATAATGTATGTTCCAAAAAGAAAAGACGGGGAGTTTGGGTTATCAGTTGGTGTTATTGCTTGTGGGCCTATTATTTATGAAGCTATAAAAGCTGCAAAGGAATTAGAAAAAGAAGGAATAGGTGTAACAGTTGTGAATATGCCACAAGTTAAGCCACTCGACACTGCTTTTCTTTTGAGGTTTGCACGTGGTGTAAAAGCGATAATAACCGTTGAGGAACACCAAGTAGGTGGCGGTTTAGGAAGTGCTGTAACGGATTATTTAGCGGAACACCATCCGATGAAAGTGATTCACGTTGGAGTCGATGATAGATTTGGCCAAAGTGGGAAAATGCAAGAACTTTATGAGGAATATGGTTTGACTGCGAAACATATTGTAGAAAAAATAAAAAGAGTTGTTTAATTAAATATAAAAAAGCCCCGTAATATGGGGCTTTTCGTTTATGGTAGGAAATCTTTGTCAGTTCAAAGTAAATTCCTTTTGGAGTGTCCCTTCAGGGACGGTGAATTGGTATTTTTTATCACCGAGATAGAAAGACCAATTTTGATACTCTTTCGTTACGAAACTTTCGTAGACTTTGAGTGTCGGAGACGTGGTGTTTGATTCGGTAATAGTAATTCCTTCAGTATCGGCATTTATGCGGTCTAGTTGATAACCAGAGTCCGTTTTTTTGTAATACTCGTAATAGGGTGCGGTCCAGCTATTGCCGATGGCTAGAAAGTATGAGCCTCTTTCTGAGGTTACATTTTTCATGCTCATAATAGGTGTAGAAGAGACTACACGGTCTTCTTTGTCGGCAATCCTACCCATAAATATGGCTAAGAGTATTCCACACACAAATCCAGGTAATATTAATTCCAGGAATACACCGTGTGTGAAAAATTTCCCTTTATTTTTCCTTTTGAAGAAAAAGTCGAAGAGACAAAGAACAAGAAACATAAGACAAGCTGTAAAAATAAAGCTCACAATAATTCTCCTTAAATAAAATTGTAAAACAGGTAATAGTTCTTTTTTTTATTTTACAAAACAAAATACAGAACTGGCCTGATACTACACTCAAGATATATAGTTGTCAATATTAGTTTTTTTATCTTGTCTAGTTACTAACCCTCATTCAAGTATTTTGAGTTTATAATCCTCCGGGGCTTTTTTTAGTAATTCTTCAATTGCAGATTCTGTTAAAAGTCCTTCTTGAGCACCGACATGTTGTACAACATTCATACTGTTAACTGGTGCACGACGAATTGCATATGCTGGGTCAAATCCTTTTGCTAAATATGAAATGAAAGTTGAAAAGAAAGCATCACCTGCACCAGTGCGCTCAAGAGGAGGAGCAATGTCTGGGAAAATTGGCATATTAAAATATGTATTTTCGTATTTCATGTATGCACCACTATGACCGTCTGTTATGATAACTGTTTTTGGTCCGAAAGATTCTAGTCCATCTAATAAAATTTTTATTTCGTGCTCATCTGGAGTTTTTAAAATTTCTTGAGATTCTTCTTTGTTCATGCAAAGTACTTCTACTCGCTTATATAAATCAATTAACTCATCATGAATTCTTAGTTGAAAAGTTCCAGGCTGAAATGCGAGTTTTACATCAGGATTTTTTTCTACATAATCTGTAATTTCATCATGAAATGCTTCAGTGTGAGCACCAAGAGAAGAAAGATATATCCACTTTGGTGGAAGCAAATTTTCTGGTAATTTTTCAAAAAAATCTGAATGCTTAATTAATATTGTGCGGTCATCACCATACCAAAGTACATAATGATAATTTGTTGGCTTACCATCTTCTTGTGTGATAAATTCTGTACTAACTTTTTCTTCTTTTAATCTAGCTAAACATTCTTCACCATGCTCGTCTTTTCCTAAAAATGTAATTAAGGCAGCCGATAGACCGAGACGTGATGCAGAAACTGCAGCGTTTGCACTGTTTCCAACTGCTGGCACTGGAATCGCTGAAACATAAGGAATTTTTGCACCATAAGGTAAACACAATTCAGCCCCAGTTGCTGTTTCTTGTACATGACCTATATCAAGTTTGATAAATACATCAACGACAGTATCTCCAATTGCTATTATATCGTAAGACTTTTCCATACACTTATGGTATCACAACTATGTTATTTCTTATTGTGCAGAACTAGTAAAAAGTTATAAAGAAAAGGTCTAAGGCCTAATTCATCCCGCCAAGGCGGTGATTTCTAATTAACCTAATAAAAGGGAGACACAAAGGTCTAAGGCCTAATTTCTAATTAACCTAATAAAACGCGGGTTCCTGTATTTTTTGAAAATTGAAAATTAGAAATTAAAAATTAAAATTTATGTAATCATGAATTTTCTTTGACCTTAGAAATTAGGTAATTAGATATTTTAGGTAGTGTCGGCGCTTTTTAATAATTCTGCTATACTTTGTTGATATGAAGTCACTGTCATCACAATCAGAAGTTTATTTTGAAATAATAGAGGAATATAAACAAGCGGGGAAAGCTATTGCTCATTTTAATATCTCCAATCTTGATCAAGCTCGTGCGATAGTTGAAGTCGCTGAGGAGTTAAAACAACCAGTGATAATTGGTGCAAGTGAAGGGGAGAGAAATTATATGGGAGTAGATATGATAAGAAAAATAGTTGATGAATTAAATGAAGAATACAATGTTGCGGTTTTTTTAAATGCCGACCATACATATTCTTTTGAAAAAGTATTTGAAGTAGTAGAAGCTGGATATGACAGTGTGATTGTAGATGGTGCGAAATTGTCTTATGAAGAAAATGTTGCATTGGTAAAAAAATGTGTGGATTATGTTAGAAATTATGAATCAAAAACTGGCAAGCGAGTTCTTGTTGAAGCAGAGCTTGGATATATTGGTCAGTCATCATCGCTTAATGAATCGTTACCAGAAGGAGTGAGTGAAGAAAATTTAACAACAAAAGAACAAGCAAAAGATTTTATTTTAAGAACGGGCATTGATATGTTTGCACCAGCTATTGGAAATGTGCACGGTATGCTAATTAATGCTGTAGAACCAGCACTTCATATAGATAGATTAAGTGAAATTGCTCGAGCAGTCGACGTACCTTTAGTTCTCCATGGGGCGAGTGGAAATACTGATGAGGATTTAATTAAAGCAATTGATGCAGGAATTGCTATTATTCACATAAATACAGAAATTCGTAAAGCTTTTCGAGATGGTGAAAAAGAATATATGGATGAAAATCCGAATGAAGTTGCGCCGTACAAGTTTGGGAAGATGGGACAGGAGGAGATGAAGAAAGTTGTTCGTGCAAAGATGGAATTATATAGTAAGTAAAAATGCCGAGCCACTATTTGGCGTACTCCTCGTTGTTTTGCGAAAAAAGTGTTTCAACGTACAAATGAGTACGTCTCCAAACTTTTTTTGCAAAACAACTTCGGATTCCATCCAAATATCGGCTCGGCTGACGTAGTTTTTTTGGTGGTATACTTAAATAATGAAAAATACTTTGATTAGACTAAGGGCGATTATTCTTATTGATGAGAAGCTTTTAGTCGTTAAACATAAACCAACTGATTCATATGTCGCCCTTCCTGGTGGGCATTTAGAATTTGGTGAAAATATAGAAGAGGCGATGAGACGTGAAATAAAAGAAGAGCTTGGAATTGAACCAGTTTTAGGCAGGCTTCTTTATGTAAATAATTGGACACAAGAGGATACTCAAAACATCGAATTCTTTTTTGAGGTTACAAATAGTGAAGATTATAAAGATATTTTAAATCTAAAAGGAACGCACAGTTTTGAAATATGTGAGATAAAGCTTATTTCTCCAAATGAGGAAAATACGCTTTTGCCGAAATCGCTTGCGGAAGATTTTAAAAATGGATTATTATTAAATGATAGACCGCGTTTTATAAAAGGTTAAATATATTTTATGAATAAAACAAAACTAGCAATAGTCGCTGTGGCATTTTTATGGGGATCATCTTTTGCTTTTCAAAAAGGAATTCTTGATTTTATAGATCCAGTCACATTTACTTTTTATAATTTTCTTTTTACAGGTATAATTTTTCTTTGTTATTCTGTTTATAAAAAGAAAAATATTTTTTACAGAATAAGAGAAGGAATTATGCTTGGAACCTTGATTACATTTATGGAAATATCTCAAATGTATGGACTTCATTTGAGTACAGCAGCAAACACATCTTTCATTTCAAATTTAGGAATGTTATTTATTCCTTATCTTGGATATATTATTTATAAACATAAAGTTACTCTTATAGACACACTTGCACTTTTGGGAGCTGGTGTTGGTATGTATCTCTTGGTGGGAGGGTTAGATGGTTTAGGATTTGGTGATTTATTCTTGCTTATGTCAGCATTCTTTATGGCATTTTATTTTTTGATGTCAGAGAGGTATGAAGGTGAATCTGGTGTACATTTAAGCGTTCTTTGCGCTCAACAGTTTCTTACTGTGAGCGTTTTGTCTGGTATATATATGTTTTTTAGTGGTTATGATTTTGTTATACCAAAAGACATAACGTCACATTTTGTTATTTTAATTATTATATTTACTGCATTACCATATACGCTTATTCAATGGTCTAGTAAACATAGTAATGAAATGATGGTGAGTATGTATGACGGTGTAGTTGAGCCACTTGTTGGTGGAATTGTTGCTTGGTTTATTTTCTTTGAAGCTACCTCTATTGTTCAGATTTCAGGGGGACTTCTTATGGTTATTTCTTTTGGAATTAGTGCTATTTATGATAGCAAACATGCATTAATTAAAAAGTAGAAAATAATTGGACAATAACATTATAACTGCGTACACTGATATTCCCAGTAATGATTAACTATTAAATATTTTATGTCACACGATTATAATAAAGAAGCTTTAGAGCTTCACAAATTGCATCACGGAAAAATTGAACTTAATACAAAAGTTCCTATGAATGATAGAGATGATTTATCTCGGGCGTATACTCCTGGGGTTGCTGAAGTGTGTAAAGAAATTGCGCGTGATCCATCTCTTGCACGTGAGTACACTTTGAAAAGAAATACAGTTGCAATTATCTCTGATGGTTCAGCTATTTTAGGTTTAGGAAATTTAGGAGCACTTGCGGCTATTCCTGTTATGGAAGGTAAGGCTGCAATTTTAAAAAGTTTTGCCGGAGTGGATGCATTTCCTATTTGTTTAGAGACACAAAATACAGAAGAAATTATAAAAGCAGTTAAACAATTATCTCCAGTTTTTGGTGCGGTTAATTTGGAAGATATTGCAGCACCGAGATGTTTTGAAATTGAAGAGAGATTGCGTGCAGAGTTAAATATACCAGTAATGCATGATGATCAGTGGGGGACAGCGACAGTTGTACTTGGTGGAATTATAAATGCTCTTAAGGTTACTGAGAGAGCCGAAGGAAAGGATGTAAAAATTGTAGTTAATGGTGTTGGTTCGGCAGGGGTAGCAATTTCTAGAATTTTACTTTCATATGGATTTACAAATATTTTATTCTGCGACAGTAAAGGAATTATACATAGTGGACGTGAGGATTTAACAAAAGAAAAATTAGAATTAATTTCAAAAAGTAATTTAAAAGGTAGCGCTGGGACTTTAGCGGATGCTGTTGTGGGAGCGGATGTGTTTGTAGGTGTTTCAAAAGCAGGGGCCCTTACCAAAGAAATGGCACAAAGTATGAATAAAGATTCAATTGTTTTTGCCCTCGCAAATCCGATTCCTGAAATTATGCCAGAAGTTGCACATGAAGCAGGGGTCGCAGTTATTGCAACAGGAAGAAGTGATTTTCCAAATCAACTCAATAACTCTCTTATTTTTCCAGGATTATTTAAAGGTGTGCTTGATAATAATATAAAACAGTTTGATATAACAATGTTTACTCGTGCAGCATTAGCGCTTGCAGGTCATGTAAAAAATCCAACTAAGGAAATGATATTACCAACAATGTTTGATAAAGAATTGGTGGAAGTTATAGCAAGTACTATTATATAAAGAATTCCACACATTGCTGTGTGGAATCATTGGTAGCGACTCATTTCATTTACAAGTCGTGTGGTCAGGTGATACGGTAATTGCAGGTACCGATCCTTTTGAAGGATGCCTTTCTTTCTTAGTTGAATCAGTGTCTTTACAAGGGTGGTGTAAAGGTTTGGAAATTCTTCTAGTGTTTCTCTCATTTTTCTGATTCTATTTTTTTCTGACATACAATCTAGTGTCATTAAATTGTGAATTCTATCCGCAAACTTAATGACAATAACCCTCCATCTGATACTTAGATTGTTTTCATTCTTCATAAGCCACCAGTAGCCGATTCTTCTAATGAAATTAGGGTGTTTAGTTAGCAATTCGACAATTCGAGATATTGCATAGCCAAACTTTTCTTGTATTTCCTTTATTTTTGCATCCGTGTCTTCGACGATATCATGAATGATGGCGGATATCAGGACTTTGTAGTCAAAAACTTCGACATCAATCAATAAGCAGGCAACTTCGATAGTGTGATAAAGATAAGGGGTTACCTTGTCATTTCTATACACACCTTTGTGTTTTTCTGCAGCATAACGAATCGCCTCAACAAGTTTCAGGTGTTGTCTTTTGGAGAAATATATTTTTGAAACAGAAAAGAGCTTTTCTAATAAACTTGATAGTTTATTGCTTTGATCTCCGCTATTTCTAATTATATTTTCAAAAAGAGGTGGTGTATGTGAATTGACTTCTTTTACAAAGTCTTCAATGTCACCAGACAAAAGTTTCCAGAGTTCTTCCTCAGAAAACTGCATAATATGCATAGCCATAGCAATCTCCCAGGGTAGTAAATATGATGAGCAACCAAACGTACACTACAATATTTATTTGTAATAGTCAATAAAAAAAGACCTCTACCTTTTCTGGTAAAGATCTAAGTGTGGCGATTTATTTCGGAGAGTAATTTTTTATAGATTCTTTCAGCCAGATGGGCAAACTGTTTTTTGTCTCTAAGTGTCCTTTTTTCAATTAGAAGAGAAAAAGTTTTTTTGAGTACTTTAAAGAGTTTTTCAAACTCAACCTTGGTTTCTATAATTTTTACATCTTTTTTTTCTTGTAAGATAATATCCGATGTCATAAAATAGTGTATTCTGTCTGCAAACTTAAGAACAAGAATACGCCACCTATAGTTTAAATCACTTTCTTGCTTCATTCGTGACCAATATTCTCCTGTTTCTATAATTTTTTTATTTTTCGAAACAAAATAGACAATATTTGATACCCCAGCACCAAATAGTTTTGCTATTTCTTCAGGGCTTGTTTTGGTGTCTTCGATAATATCATGAAGTATGGCTGCAATAAGTATCTTGTAGTCAAATATTTTAAGATCAATGATAAGTGAAGCCACCTCAAGTGGATGATGAATATAGGGAGTTATTTTGTCCTTCCTATATACTCCAGTATGTTTTTTTGCAGCATAACGGAGCACTTGAAGGAGTTTTTCTTGTTGAGGTTTTGAAAAATATTTTCCTCCAGTAGCGATAATTTTTTCAACAAGATAGAGAATCCTCCTGTTTATTTTTCTTCTTTCGATGTTTCCTTTTTCAAGAACACATGGTGTTAAGGAGTCAATTTCATAGACAAACCAATTGACATCTCCAGACAAAATCCTTTCTAATTCACCCTCTTTTGGAGGGTAAGTGACTAATTTAGCCATAATAACCTCCAAATAAAAATGGGTTTAGCAACCAGTACTATCCTACATTTTTTATATTACTTTGTCGATATGTATTCTTTTGCTAGTATATAGCTATGTCATTTTCTTTTGAGATAGTTAAGAGGCAAGAAGGGTTGCCTCTTATGCGGGCTGGAATTATTCATACTCCACATGGAGATATAAAAACGCCAGCTTTTATTACTGTGGGTACAAAGGCGACAGTTAAGTCTCTTACCAGCGAACAAGTAAGAGATTATGTAGGCGCGCAAGCGGTACTTGCTAACACTTATCATTTATATCTTCAGCCAGGGGACGACATTGTAAAAAAGCATGGCGGGTTTGCGAAGATGATGCAATGGACAGACAGTAGACAAGAGACATTAGACAATAGAAATACAGAAAACGCAGACACAAAATGTCTGCCGACATTTTCTGATTCGGGAGGGTTTCAAGTTTTCTCTTTAGGGCACGCACTTGGTCATGGTGTGAGTAAAATTGCAACGAGTGAAGAAATAAGTAAAAGAGAGAGTGAAAGTAATGCACGCGAAGAAACACATGAAAAATTAGCAAAGATAGATGATGACGGTGTTACTTTTAAATCTGTAATTGATGGATCAACTCATAGATTTACACCAGAAATAAGTATGAATATACAACACAACTTAGGTGCTGATATATTTTTTGCATTTGATGAATGTACTTCACCACTTGCCCCAATTGCCTATCAACGTGAAGCAATAGGTCGTACCCATGCTTGGGCTGCGAGAAGTTTAAATGAACATAAAAGATTGGGGGTATCTGTTGCAACAGGGGAAATGCAGGCGCTATTTGGTGTGGTCCAAGGTGGATCATATGAAGAATTAAGAAAAGAATCAGCAACAGTATTGGGTTCTATGGATTTTGACGGTTATGGAATAGGTGGAAGTTTTACAAAAGAAGATATGGGCACGGCTGTAAAATGGGTTAATGAAATACTGCCTGAGGGAAAGCCAAGACATTTACTTGGAATAGGTGAACCTATTGATATTTTGATGGGAATAGAAAACGGTATTGATACTTTTGATTGTGTCGCCCCAACTCGCATTGCACGTAACGGCGCTATTTATACAAAAGATGGACGCATAAATATTACAAATGCAATTTATAAAAATGATATGTCACCTATGAGTGATGAAGAATCTTGCTACACGCATCAATTTACAAAAAGTTATTTGAATCATTTATTTAAAGCAGATGAAATGCTCGCAGCCACACTCGCATCAATTCATAATTTAAAATTTTTAACTAATCTTTGCGAAGAAGCACGTGAGGCAATTATTGCAGGAAATTTTTTAGAATTTAAAGAAGAATTTATTAAGAGGTATTACAAAGATTAGAATTAAAAATCCGCATGTGGCTAGCATGCGGTTTTTTGTTGGCCGGAAGTGACTTATTGGATTCCTCTTGGAATGAAAGCAAAGAGATGGTTGCCTTCAATCGGTGGTTTCCATCCACCAATTTGAGTCAGATTGGCTTCTCTCATCACAATTTCACCAGTGTCTCCATTTATTGCTAGGTGTAAATTATTAAAAGACAAGTTGTAACCATGAATTGGACAGACACTTGTTTCGAACGGGTCAGAAACTCGGCAGTATGGCCCCACAAGCAATAAATATGATGGCCAAGGGTGAGGATCATCAACTTTGCGAGCAAAGAAGACATTCTCAGGGTCAGTCATCATTGCCCTGTGAAGGCGATCTAACTCATTACCACTAAGTTGGATGTGTGTTTCCTTTGGAATAATTTTCTGAGTCATTATTTCAATCTCCTGTTGATAATAGGGGGATCTGTTCCAATTTAAGGAACAGTGCTGGGTTTTATGCTATAATCATAAGTCAACTATGTCAAACGAAGTAAAGAATAACAAAAAAGCATCCGGAGAGAAAAATGAAATTTCGGGAGTCTTTAATTTAAAAGGTTTTGTACCAGCAGGGGATCAACCCAAGGCTATTTTAGGTTTGGTTAATGGTCTGAAAAAAGGTATGGCACGCCAAACTTTACTAGGTGCAACAGGAACAGGAAAAACTTTTACTATTGCAAATGTAATACAGCAAATACAAAAGCCAACACTTGTGATAGCTCACAACAAAACACTCGCCGCTCAACTCGCTCAAGAATTTCGTACATTTTTCCCAGACGCTGCAGTTCACTATTTCGTATCTTATTATGATTATTATCAACCAGAGGCATATATGCCAGTGACTGATACTTATATAGAAAAAGATGCACAGATAAATGAAGAGATAGATAGACTCCGTCATGCTTCCACTCAAGCACTTCTTACTAGAAAAGATGTAATCATTGTCGCGTCAGTTTCTTGTATTTATGGATTAGGATCGCCTAAGGATTATGAAAGAGAAAATATAAAATTATCCGTTGGAGATAGTGCTTCAAAAGTTGAGCTTATGAGAAGATTTGTTGGTGTTCAATATGAACGTACAAATGCCGATCTTTCTCCGGGGACATTTCGCGCGCTTGGAAATAGAATAGATATAATGCCAATATCAGAAACAGTAATGCTTCAACTCGAAATTGCAGGAGGGAAAATTTCTCATATGCAAATAGTTGATCCAGTTTCCATGAAGCTTTTAAAAGTAGTGGAAAATTATTTTATTTTCCCAGCAAAGCATTTTATTTCAGACGTACCAACTCGTGAGCGAGCTGTGAAAACTATTGAAGCAGAATTAAAATCAAGATTAGCAGAATTTGATAAAGAGGGGAAAATTTTAGAGGCTGAGAGAATTAAACGTCGTACTCGTTATGATGTCGCTATGATCAAGGAAGTTGGATTTTGTCAGGGTATTGAAAACTACTCACGACATTTGTCAGGAAAAGAAGCTGGGGTTGCACCGGATACACTTCTTGAATACTTTCCCCATAAACGCAGAACTACGCGGAACAAACGCGGAAATAATGCAGAAAATACAGAAGAGATGGTACCGGATTTTCTTACAATAATAGATGAGTCACACGTAACACTTCCACAATTGCACGGTATGTATGCAGGAGATCAGTCGAGAAAAAACACTCTCGTTGAATATGGTTTTAGACTACCAAGCGCAAAGGATAATCGTCCACTTAAATATGAAGAATTTGAAAAACGAGTAGCAGAAGTTATTTATGTGTCTGCTACACCAGGTGCGTTTGAACGTGAAGAATCTGATCAAGTGGTGGAACAGATTATTCGCCCAACGGGATTACTTGATCCAGTTTTGGAACTTAGAAAAGTTTCGGCATCCGCAGGGTCTATGGCGGATGCTGAAACCCAGCCCACAAGAAAGGGGGCTGGGTATAAAGGCCAAGTTCATGATTTTATTGGAGAGGTTATTAAAGATGTAAAAAAAGGTGGAAGAGTTCTTGTAACAACTCTTACAAAAAAGATGGCAGAAAGTTTATCAGAATATTTAAAAGAACAAGGTGTAAAAGCGGAATATGTTCACAGTGATATTAAAACTATGGAAAGAATTTCTATTCTTACAAGTTTTCGTCGTGGAACATTCGACTGTCTTGTTGGGGTTAACTTACTTCGTGAAGGATTGGATTTGCCTGAGGTAACTTTGATAGGAATTATGGATGCTGATAAAGAAGGTTTTCTTCGTTCAGAGACATCACTTATTCAAACAATTGGGCGAGCTGCACGTAACTCTAATGGGCGAGTAATTTTATACGCAGATGTCATGACTGGTTCTATGGAGCGTGCAATAGGGGAGACAAATCGTAGAAGAAAGATTCAAGAAGATTACAATAAGGAGCATGGTATTACTCCCACAACAATACAGAAAAATATTCATGATATTACTGAGGAAATACAAAGTGACCACGCAAAGGCTGTGAATGAGGAGTTGCGTATTGATAAAAAATTATTTGCAAAGAATCCAGATAAATTAATTAAACTTAAGGAAAAGGCGATGAAGGAAGCTGTTAAGATATTAGATTTCGAGACTGCGGCTATTCTACGCGACGAACTGACTGTATTGAAAGGGAAAGAAATTAAAAGTAAGGAAGTTTCTAATTTAAAAAAATAATACTAAATTTGCAATTGTGGACACATTTGTTACTATGAAAATATGAGTAAAATAACATTAAAAAATAACAGAGAATACACTGCTTTTTTTGAGGAAAATGAGCTTGGTGGATATACAATTACTGTGCCTGCACTTCCCGGGCTTGTTACAGAAGCAAAAGATATGAAGCAAGCAAAGGTTGTGTTACAAGACGCCATCACTTGTTATATTGAAGGGCTAAAGAAATCAAAAGTAGAAGTTCCAAAAGAGAGTTTTGTCGCAAGTATGCGTTTGCAATTTGCCGTGTAATATATGCCAAAACTTCCAGTTCTTACACCAAAAAAGTTAGTAAAGATTTTGTGTAAGATTGTTTTTTATATTCATCATCAAACAGGGAGTCATATTAACTTGCGTCATAATACTAAAAGTAATTTACACGTCGTTATACCTTATCACGCGAGAGATTTAGCTCCAAAAACTCTCAAGTCAATTATTATACAAGCAGATATTTCCATTGATGATTTGTTATAATTTAGCAGAAATTAAAAATAATTTGTTATACTTCCATCATGGAATCCACCAATCAAGCTAGCCAGCAAGAGCTTCAAAGACAGCAAGAAGACGCTTTGCATAATACTATCACCATGATTGTCTCTGGTTATCTTAAGAATAATCTTGATAAAAATAATAATCCATCTAGTTCTCATTTTACAAAAGGTTTACAAAAGTCTATTGAGTCAGGAATACAACTTAAGAATCCGAATAGTAAAGATGCAAAAGTGAATGCATTTCTAAAATACTTGAATAAAAATAAAAGAGAAGGAAGTGAGGAAAGCGAATCCCATCTACATGAGGGAAATGAAACTCCCTTACTCGGTCTTACTCACGAAATTGCTGAAGATTTCGCAATTGATATAACTAACAAACAAAAACTCGACCACTTAGCAGAAGCGGTGTTTCAGTCCGAGATAGATATCCTCATTAAACGTGGTCAAGGGGGAGATATAGAAGCGCAAGGATTAAACTCTTGGAACAACCTTAACGATGAACAAAAAGAAAGATATTATCATAATGTTGAAGCAAAAAGAAAGGAACAGGTACGTAGTATAGAGGGTTGGATTAAATATGTCTCAAATGAGAATACTTATCCAAGTTGGTATAAATATTTTATTATCACCTCACTTCGTTCTATGGGTGTCGAGCAGTTTGAGCTTGGGACATATACCTATGGAGGTCGTGATGACAAGACTCTCTTTAGATTCCCAACACTTAATCCAGCAGCACTTGCAAAAGTGTATGACAGAATGCTTCTAGCCTATACCGAAGAAAATAGAAAGAAAACTGTACCTACAAAATACGAAATACAAGATACTGCAAAAAGTAGTATAGACGAAGCAGAACAGCTATTCCTAGAAAAGTATGCCAAGGAAGCAAACTTCTCACAGCTCTATGCCTATGAGCTCAGTAAGTATAAAGAAAGGACTATAGAATCCAAACGTTCCACCGAAGGACTATGGGTAAAATATAATCAACAAGAAGCAGAATCGAGAGAATTGAGAGAGGAAGCAAAAAGATTGAGTGACTCGCTTCTTGATAAAGGAACTATGTGGTGTACAGAAGGAACCAACTTTTCCGAAGACCAATTAGCTGGAGGAGACTTTTACGTCTATTACACTCGAGAAGACGTCGATAAAGATACGTATGGAATATCACTTGAAGACATGACAGGAGAAGAACAAAGAGATGTATGTACCATGCCTCGTATTGCTATCAAGATGTATAATGGAAGAATTAATGAGTTACGTGGAATCGTTGGTGGTAAAGAGCAAGACCTTGAGCCGGAGATGCTAGAAATCGCAAGAGCAAAGTACGAAGGAGATAAAGAGAAAGGTGAAGAACCCCTAGATGGCAAAGAAGAATATGAAAAGAAGGCGAGAGATATGAAACAACTTCTTACACTTATTCAAAAACAAGAGAAAGGAGCTGTTTTCACTCAAGAGGACTTACTCTTTTTGTATGAAGTTAATACTACAATAGAAGGCTTCGGGCATAATAGAGATCCACGTATTGAAATATTATTGGAACAAAGAAACCGTCAAGAAGACATACAGACTATCTGTAATTGTGAGCCACAATGTATCGCGCATG
>JBAXLU010000010.1:0-15114 GCA_037134695.1 Candidatus Nomurabacteria bacterium | reverse complement strand
ATGTTGGAACACTCACAAGAAAGGCGATAAGTAGTGTGAGTTGTAATGGAGATGTTTATACAACAATGCCAATAGCTACGACTACTATTGATTACTCTAAAAATGTAAAAACAGGAGTTTCTTTTGCAAGGACAGCAGGATTTACAGCATCAACAGTCTCTCCTAATTCCGCAAGTGTAAAAATAGGATCTTTTACTGTACAAGCAGGAGCAATTGGTTCAGATTATGTAGAGATTTCTTCTGTGAGTACTGGTCTGGAGACTGCTGGTTATGGTTTAACAAATCTATCAAATTTAAGTCTGAAATTAAATGGAGATACTAATGTAGGTATACCATTTGGTAATACTACTAATTCAAATACATATACTTTACCTGGACTTGATGTGTTCCCTAATAAACCAGTTACATTTGATATTTATGCAGACATAGGAAATGCTCAAACAGGATCAGTCAAGGCTAATATGACGATCGGTTACTTTTTAGGGAATGACAAGACCCATTCTATAACAATGACATCTACAGATGGAGTAAATATAACTTCTTACGGATTATCAAATTCTTCTCTTGCAAATCCAACTCTTTCATCAAGCTCTCCAGTTAGTCAATTTGTAATTGGTGGAACGACAATGGGTATTGCAACATTTAGACTAGCAACTGCACAAGCAGGGACAAATGCGACAGTACGAGAACTTAATTTTACAACAACAGGACAGTATGCAATCGAAAGTATTACTGTGGGAGGTGTAACACGAGGGGCTATGTACCCAGGTGTTAATACTATTCCTGGACTTAATATACCCATTAATTCAAATGGAACAGACGTGCCTGTGTTAGTTAAATTTGCAGGATTCCAATATTCAATGACAGGGGGTAACTTAATACAAGGAATTCCAAACGTAGGCGTAACGCTTACTTCAATAACAGCCTCAGATAATTCTGGGAAATCTATAACAAATACAAATCCAGTATCTTCTAATAAAATGACCCTTGTTGCTTCAAAACCAACAGTGACTATGGCATCTGGTGCTGGTTCTAGTCCGCTTGTATTGGGTGCAGAAAATAAAATAGGGGAGTTCACAGTTATGGCTGATGCAAATGGAAAGATGGCATTATCAAGCATAGGATTTAGTTTGGCTTCCACAGGAATCACGAATGTCTCCTTTGATCAGTTCCGACTTGCTAACGGAAATACTCCAATAATAGGAGCAAGTGGAAGTGTTTCTGCTGGAAATACAAGAATTATAAAATTTAACAATCCTTATGAAATTGCTGCTGGACAGTCAGTAACATTTTCTGTTTATGCAACAGTAGGTGGAACACTGGCATCACCACAAGGAATTCCTTCTGTTAGTACTAGGTTAGACGCTAACTCATTATTTTGGAATGATGTTATAGGAGGCAATACACAATATTCAGGAAGTGGTATTTATAATTTCCCAACGAGTTCTTATACGACATCTGGAAGTGGGGCGCCAGTTGATACTCCAACAGTTTCTATTTCTGCATCACCGACATCTATTACTTTAGGTCAGTCATCTAGTCTTTCTTGGCAGGCGACAGGCGCAACTTCTTGTTATGCTAATTCTGTAAATGGTGGTGATCTTGATTGGATGGGAAATCCAAACTGTAAGTCTGGCAGCACTGGACTAACCAGTGGCTGTGTAACTGTTACTCCAAAAGTAACTTCTACTTATGAGATTTTATGTAGTGGTGCTGGTAAAAGTGTAAGAGGAACAGCTACCGTTAATGTAACAACACCTGTACAAATATCACTACCTACGTCCAATATTACAATAGACGGGAAACACAGTTTATCAATGGTTTCTGGAGAAATAAAGACAAGAGTGTGGTCTTCAACAGGGGGAAGTTCTTGGAGTTCAACATATAAATTTAGCGGTGCATCTTGTCCACAAAATCTAATAAATGGACCAATTTCTTCATCCAGCGGATCTGATTCATTTTATGCAAATCCTACTTATGCAGGATGTACTGTAACTGTTAACTACGCTGTTTCAAATACAGCAGGGATTGTGAATGATTCAGTGATAGTTAATATTACACAAGCACCAGTAACACCAGTAGTTTCAGCTCCATCAGTTTCTTTGTCTGCATCTCCAACATCTATTACAGCTGGCCAATCATCAACAGTAACTTGGACATCATCTAATGTTAATTATTGTACTTTAACAACAGGCTCATTTGATGATTACGGACCAGGCTCCGCTCCATTTAATGGCTCTAAAGTAGTCGGTCCACTTACATCAACTAGTACAGTTACACTTACTTGTCCTGGTAAAAATGGAACAACAGCCCGTCAGAGTCTTATTATTCCTGTGACACCTGTAGCCCCAGTTGTCTCCACTCCAGCGACTGCCACCTTGTCTGTATCTGCTACAACATTAAACTCTGGTGGATCAGCTACAGTAACATGGTCAGCTCAGAATGTTAGTTACTGTACTCTAACAACAGGATCAATGAATGATTATGGACCAGGCTCAGCACCTACAAGTGGGACATTTGATTTAGGACAAGTAACATCTAATAAAAATATCTCATTATCTTGTAATGGTTTTAATGGAAGTGTAAGTAAGAGTGCCACGATTACTGTTAATCAGCCTATTGTCTTAACTCCAAAGATAACTTCACTCTCAGTGTTATCTGGAATGCTTAAAGAGGGGGATACAGCAGATATTAATTTCTCTTCAGAAAATACAAATTATTGTCATTTGTATATGACACCACCAAATGCACCTGAAATGACGTTAACAGAAGGATATTTTTCTTCGAAATTAGTTACAACTAGTTCTCTTGCTACAGGTTCTCATAAGCTTGTACTTTATTGTTGGGATAAAGCAGGGGCAGCCGCTAGCCAGACAACAACATTTAACGTAAGCCCAGCTACTATCGTTGCGTCTAGTCCGTCATCATCACCTTCTACACAAACTTATAGCTACTCATTTGAAGATACCGCTAGAATAGTTTTGAAAATAATAGTAGGTTTTATTCCTACTGATCTTAAATATGATGTTAATAAAGACGGAAAAGTAGATATGTTAGATTCCCAGGCTTATCTCAATGCGACTTCAATACCTGATTTTATAACCAATAAAGATAAAGCATATCTTGTTACGAGAATGATTGTTGGCACCCTTCCAGTAGATCTTAAATATGATATTAATAGTGATGGAAAAGTAGATATGTTAGATTCTATTATGTATTTAAAGATGGATGCTGGGTTAGCTACTACAGCTCCACTTTCTGCTAATACTAATTTAAGACAAGAATCAGAAGTCCTCGGTGCCTCCACCTCCATCTCCTGCACTGATATCCCCCGCAATCTCCACCGTGGAGCAGAATCTAACTCAGTTAAAAACCTACAAAGCTTCTTAGTAAGTAAAGGACTATTATCAGATACACCTACTGGATTCTATGGAGATAAGACAGTAGAAGCAGTGAAAGACTATCAAGCAATGAAGGGTCTTCCTCAAACTGGTATGGTTTATGACTTTACCAGATTAGCTATTAAAGCAGATAGTTGTAAGTAAAAAGTAAATTTTAGCGAACTACTTTTTACCAGGTATGAATCTGCTGATTCAGCTACGTAATTTTTAAGAGTCGTCGTACAGAGGTACGCCTTCTCTTAAAAATTACTAAGCTCCTCGTATTTCATCTAAAATTTCCATTTTACTGGATTATAGTAGGATAATATAAATGCAAAAAGTGGCCGCGAAGCGGCCACTTTTTGCATTTTATACCAGCCACAAGCTGATGGCTAACAGCTGTTTCCTATGGTATAATAGTCAAATTATGAAAACAATAAAGGCTATTTTCTCTGACAGAGCAATACGTAATCGTATTTTGTTCGTATTCTTTGTTCTTATTATTACTCGTTTACTTGCCTCTATTCCAATCCCAGGAGTAAGTACAGCAAACCTCGCACAATTCCTACAGAATAATAATTTCTTCGGATTATTAAACATTTTCGCTGGAGGAGGATTGTCTGCTTTTTCTATAGTGATGCTTGGAGTTGGTCCATACATTACAGGTTCTATTATAATGCAACTTATGACAGTGCTTTCACCACGTCTTAAGGAAATGTATCAAGAAGAAGGGGATGTCGGTCGTAGAAAATTCGTACAATATGGTCGCATGCTTACTTTACCTTTAGCTATTCTTCAAGGGTTCGCTCTTATTACATTACTTGAACGTCAGAACGCTATTTCACAATTGACTACACCAGAACTTCTTGGAAATATTGCAATAGTAACAGCTGGAACAATGTTAATGATGTGGTTAGGCGAACAAATCAATGAGCACGGTATTGGAAATGGAGTTTCACTTATTATTTTCGCAGGTATCGTTGCAGCTCTTCCTCAACATTTAGGACAATTCTTCTTAACATTTGATGTATCACAAATCCCAATGCTTGTAGCTTTAACTGCTCTTACTTTGGTTGTTATTGCTGGAATTGTTTATGTAACAGAAGCAGAACGTCCAGTTCCAGTAACTTATGCTCGTCAATCACGTATGGGAGCATCAGCTTCAATGACAAGTTCTACTTATCTTCCACTTCGTCTTAACCAAGCAGGGGTCGTGCCAATTATTTTCGCTATTTCAATTTTACTTTTCCCACAATTACTTGGTCAGTTATTTGCAACATCATCTTATACAGCTTTACAATCAGTTGCACGAAGCGTTAACTCAGCATTAGCTAATCACTGGATTTATGGCGGTCTTTATTTCCTTCTTGTTGTAATGTTTACTTATTTCTATACAGCGGTGATGTTTGATCCAGAAAAGACAGCAGATAATCTACAGAAGAATAGTGCTTTCATTCCAGGATTCCGTCCGGGATTAGCAACTGCTGAATATATTGGTTATGTGCTAGCGCGTATTACACTTTTTGGTGCTGTATTTCTTGGATTAGTAGCAGTACTTCCAGTTATAGTTCAAGCGGTTACTGGTTTAACAGCGGTTCAAGTTGGTGGAACTTCTCTTTTGATTGCGATATCGGTGGTACTAGATCTTATCAAGAAGGTTGACGCTCAGCTTTCTATGCGCGAGTACTAAAACGATTCTATAACCCAATCTACTTTGTCGAGCGCATATTTTTGTCGGTCGCCGTACACCTAAGTACGACTTCCTCCAAAAATATGCGCTCTTCGCGTATCTTGGGTCATATAATCGTTTTAGCAATTTACTAATACTCTTCTTGCTAAATTTTAGGAAATTCTGATACAATATTAATATGAACACGACAACTTTGAAAGAAATAAAAACTACAACTAAAGATTTAGAATCTCTGATAAAAATTGCTAAAAAACAATTGCTTTTATTGCGTATAGGAGAGGCAGAAAAGAATTTTGCAACAGGAAATTTTAAAGTACTTAAGAATATTAAAAGTCTTTTAAAATAAAGATATGAAGAAAAGAGAAGTTATCTATGATAATTCTTTTCATAGGCAATTCAAAAAGATTATTAAAAATAATAAGGAATTAGAGGAGAAATCTATAAAAGTTTTAGAGATTCTAAAAGAAAACGTTTTTTATTCTAAATTAGCGACACATAAATTATCAGGCGAACTTAAGAAATATTATTCGGCCAAAGTTACTTTTGATATAAGAATATTATTTTACTTTGATGATAACTATATTTATCTTATTGATATAGGTAATCATAACGATGTTTACTAGATAATGAGACATTCGGTCGCGCTGTTTTGTGTTGATATTTACTACCAACTATAAACTACTTTCTACCAACTGTCTTTCGTGTTAGTATTAGCCAATGGAAAAACAAATGTATATTGTAATAGGAAGATCTGGTTGTGGCAAAGGTACTCAAGCTGACCTTTTAAAGGAATATTTAGAAGGAAAAGGTGTAGAGAATGTACTTCATGTTACAACAGGTGGTGGATTTCGTGCTTTTATAGAGACCGATAGTTTTGTAGCTGGTAAATCTCGCGAGGTTGAAAGTATAGGTGGTCTTCAGCCAGAATTTTTAGCTATTTGGAACTGGACAAATACTTTTATTAAAACCCTAAAAGGAAATGACACAGTTATTTTAGATGGAGCTCCCAGAATGTTGATTGAAGTTTCTGCTTTAAAATCAGCAATTCCTTTTTTGGGATATAAAAAGGCGACAGTTATTTATCTTGATGTTGGAGAGGAGTGGTCTCTAGAAAGATTGGCCTCTCGTGGACGTGAAGATGACAAAGACATAGAATCAGTAAAACGAAGACTTGCTTGGTTTATTGACCATGTTTATCCTTGTGTTGAAGCTTTTGAAAAAGATAAGACATATAATTTCATTCGTGTTAATGGTGAACAAACAATAGAACAAGTTCACGCTGAATTAATTTCTAAATTAGAAAACTTGATTTAACTGTTTAATTCTGTATAGTATAGGTATGGTATCAAAAATATCTCTACAAAATAATGAAGAAATAAGGGTTTCTTTTAATAAAAATTCTTTTTTGCGTTTTATGAATGCTATGGGAATGATAAGTAAAGAAGCACAAAAAAGTGCTGGTATTTCTTGGCGACAATATAAATCTGGTAAAGCTAGGGTTATAAATGATGCGAATGATTTACTCGCCTAACCATGCTAACTGTCTTTTCTACAGAAGAATTTGAAAAAAGATTACGCCTATTACCTAAAATAGTTCAGAAAAAAGCTATTAAACAAATAAATATTTTTAAAGAATATCCGTTTTATCCATCTTTAAATAATGAAAAATTAGAACCAAAAGATAATGGATTGTGGAGTATAAGAATAGATCAAAAATATAGAATACTTTATAAGTATGACAAAAATAATATTGTAGTTTTACTAACATGTGGCTCACATGACTGGTTATATGATGTTAGCCGCTTCTATAAATAACTATCTGTATTTTTTGAAACTAAAAACTTGAAACTGGAAACTTGAAACTATGAGATACGATATTAAACTAAAAAAAGGAAAAGATTTAGAAAACTTACGTGAATCATGTAAGAGACTTGCTCGTGTTTTAGATGAGACAGAAAAAATGATTAAGCCAGGGATTACCACAAAAGATATTGATGATTTTGTTTATAAAAAAATTACAGAAGGAGGTGATAAATCTGCATTTCTTGATTATCAACCATTTGGTGCAGCTTACGCTTACCCTGGAAACATTTGTATTTCTGTAAATAATGAAGTGGTACACGGTATAGCAGGAGGTAGAGTTTTACAAGAAGGGGATATAGTTGGAATTGACGGAGGGATTAATCATAAAGGAATGATTTCAGATTCTGCACGCACAGTTGCAGTTGGAAAAATATCGGACGAAAATAAAAAGTTACTTGAAGTTACTAAAGCTTCATTATTTGCTGGTATAAAAGCTGCAAAATGTGGTGCTTATGTAAATGATATTTCAAAAGCTATTGAAAAATCTATTCCTAAAAAATATGGTATTGTAAAAATTCTTTCAGGTCATGGCGTTGGTTATAAAGTTCATGAAGAACCATATGTTCCTAACTTTGATGATGGCATTAAAGGCCCTAAATTAGTTCCAGGTATGGTTTTAGCACTTGAACCAATGGTAAATATTGGAACTGATGATGTAATCTTAGAAGATGATGGATATACATTTACTACAGCAGACCATAAAAATTCTGCGCACTTTGAACACACTATTTTAATTACAGAAGGAGAAGCGGAGATACTAACTAGAAGTTAGCCAATAGGGTATAGCCACTAGTGGGATACAAAATGCGGTTCGCTTCGCGAACCGCATTTTGTATCCCTAAACCCTAATGGCTAGTGGCTAAATACTATTCCTGCTTGCTTTAATGTTAATCTTATGATTAACTTAATATATGAAAACAATGTCAAATATTATAGGTCTTCGTAATTTTCGCGAAGAAACAGATAAATATATAAAAGAAGTCAAAAAAGGAAAGAGTTTTACTGTATTAAAGAAAAATAATCCAGTTTTTAAAATCGTTCCAGCAGATGTTTGGGGGGATGATGGTATTTGGGAAACGGTTATATCTTTTAAAGATGTGAGTAAGAACGGTTCTGTTGATTCACTTAAAGTCTTAAATGCTTTATGGTCACTAAAATAGTAAAGTTTTTAAAAAAGTTATCAGGAAAAGATAGAAATATTATTGAAAATTTAGTTATTTCAATAAGAAGTAAAGAGTGGGAAAATTTGGATATTAAAAAATTACAAGGAAATACTAATATTTTTCGTGTACGAAAAGGAGAAATAAGAATTATTTTTTCTGTAGATGGTGAAGTTATTAGTTTGATAGACATAGATAAAAGAAGTGATAAGACTTATAAAAGATTATAGACATCAAACATTAGATGATACAAAAAGTGGTCGCTCCGCGACCACTTTTTGTATCGCATCTCATTAAAAATTGTAAATTAAAAATTGTGGCTTACAGCCACTCGCTGTATACTATGTAAATGACTGAACAGTTTATAACACCAGAAGAAGAAGCTAAATATTTGCGTGCACAAATAGAAAAGAAAAAAATTGAATCCAAAGGTTTTGAAACCCACTTTAAACCAGAAGATCATGCCCGCGAAGCTATTCGTGAATACAGACAAAAGCCAATCGAAGAGGTGGTCCCAGAACATGCACAAGTGACGAGTGTCGAGGCTCATAGATTAATTGAGTGGCTTTCTCCTAGAGAGACTGATGAAAAAGTGCAAATGCTTGCTCAAGTTATGGCAGATAAAGGCATAAAAAATGCACTTTCTATGTCTGAAAAATTAAATGACCCAGAAGTAGAAGATGATTTTGAGCGCTTTCTGGTGCAATACCTTTTATCTAATCATGAAATAAAAAATACTTTCAATAAAGATATATGGAGAGCTCTTCACATGAAATTATTTGAAATAATTCTGCCTGATGCAGGTGAGGGACAAGCTAAACAACTCAAAGAAATGATGGGCTTGATGGAGCAGTGGTATACATCTATGCAGGCATTGGCGAGCGACGCAACTAATAAAGAAAAGAATTATTATTCTCTTGAATTGGCAGTTTCTAATGGTACGACAGCTGTATCATTTTTCTGTGCTGTTCACATTGACTATGCTGCCATGTTTGAAAAAGTAGTTCTTGGAGTATTCCCGACAGCTCAAGTTCGTGAACAAAAAGAAGATTATAATATATTTCATACTCACGCTATTTCTGCGGCATCTTATGCAGTGTCGACCACATCCCCAGCCCTCCCTATAAAGACTTATAAAGATATGGAAGCTGATCCGATGGCACTTTTACTATCTTCTTTTACAAAAATAGCAAAAGATAATGAAGGTTTAGCATTACAAGTACTTGTTCGTCCTGCCGGAGAATATTTTGCAAAGAGTTACGGTCAAATGTTAGATGATTTACGAAGAGGTGATACTATGAAGCGCGCCATAGCTAAACAAAATGCTCTAAAAGAAATATTTATGTTTATTGGAGATAGTTTTAGTTCAAAAACTCCTGAAGAAAGAGAAAAAAATAAAACTCATGTTGATGAAATAGCTATGAAACATGTTCAATCTAAATTAGAAAAAACTATTGTTGAGGCAAACATACGTATTATTGCCTCTGCTGAAACTCTACCTCGTGTGCAAGCTATTAGAAAAGAATTGGAATCAGCCTTTATGCAATTTTCAGAAGTGGGTGGAAATAGTTTTTCTTGGCAAGAAGTTGAAGGTAGAAAACAAAAAGCTATGCTTCACAGATTTTCATATCGTTTGTGGAATGATGATGAAAATTATCCATTAAATATTAGCGAGCTTGCAACTATTTTTCATTTCCCAATGCAAAGTAAAGATGTTGCTAATGTAAAAGATGCAAAAGCGGCTTCTGCCCAAGCACCTCTTGATTTACCAAAAGAAGGTGTAATTCTTGGAGCTAATCGTTTCAGGGATCAAGAGCAAATGATACATTTTAGTAAAGAAGATAGAATGCGCCATCTTTATGTTATTGGTCAGACTGGTACAGGAAAGACTGGTATTTTGAAAAATTTAATAATTCAAGATATTAAAAATGGGGACGGCTGTTGCTTTATAGACCCCCACGGAAGTGACATTGAGGACATATTAGCCAATATCCCACCTGAGCGCGCGCAAGACGTCATTTATTTCGATCCAAGCTATGTGGCGCGCCCAATGGGCTTAAATATGCTCGAATATGATAAAGATCACCCAGAGCAAAAGACCTTCGTTATTAACGAGCTTTTGGGTATTTTTAATAAATTGTTTGACATGAAAGCAACTGGGGGCCCAGGTTTTGAACAATATTTCCGTAATGCTACAGCTCTTGTGATGGAACATCCAGAAAGTGGAAATACTTTAATGGAAATTGGTCGTGTCTTTTCTGATAAAGATTTTCGTGACTATAAATTGTCTAAAACCAAGAATCCACTTTTAATTCAATTTTGGCAGAATGCTGAAAAAACATCAGGGGATCAAGGTCTACAAAACTGGACACAGTATGTTACAAGTAAATTTGATATTTTCATGACAAATGATGTCATGCGTCCAATCATTGTACAAGAAAAGTCCGCTTTTAATTTCCGTGACATTATGGATTCTAAGAAAATATTTTTAGTAAATCTTTCAAAAGGGCGACTTGGGGATATTAACTCAAACTTACTGGGTCTTATTATCGTTGGAAAGTTTTTACAAGCAGCTCTTGCGAGAGTTGATACAAAAGTTAGACCAGACTTTTTCCTTTACATAGATGAATTCCAAAATATAACTACTCCGGCTATTGGAACGATACTTTCTGAGGCTAGAAAATATCGTTTGTCACTCACTATTGCTCATCAATATATATCACAATTAGATGAGGATATTAAAAATGCGGTTTTTGGAAACGTTGGGTCCATGGCAATATTCCGTGTAGGAGCAGACGATGCTAAATATCTAGAATCACAATTTACTCCGACTTTTACAGCTAGTGATATTATAAAAATAGAAAATCGTCACGCCTATTTGAAAATGCTCGTAAATGGTGAGCCGAAAAAACCTTTTGATATTGTTACATTAACAACAGAACATGGAGATGCTTCAGTAATTGATTCACTTAAAGAGTTGAGTTATCAGACTTATGGAAGAGATGCGGAGGAGGTTAATGCAGAAATATTAAGGAAATATCAATTATAATTGGTAGACATTAGACATTAGATTATTTTTAATTATGTAACTCTAATTTGTGTCATTCCAAATTTAATTTGGAATCCAGTGTCTTAATAAAATACGAACACTGGATCCCAGGTAAAGCCTGGGAAGACAACATACTGTGGTTAGTATCTTTTGAAAATTGAAAATTATCTCATATCTCATTAAAATTGTAAATTAATGATTCCCTGTGTGTATATTACTACCCACTACCCACTACCTTCTACCCACTGTATACTATATTTATGATTCCTACAATTATTTTTTCAATAGCAATGGTCATTTATCTGCCACTGGCCGGCTCTCTTTTATATGTTTGGTGGAAATACAGCAAAGGGGAAATTAAAGTTTCAATTGCAAGGATTATTTTTCTTTTCGGTTCTTTATTTCTTTTTTGGTTAATGATAATTATATGATATTAGAACAAGAAAATTTATTGGATGAAGGGGAGGAGATTATTGAAAAAATACGTAAGCATTGGGTTGTTTATGTTTCTGATTTTTTCTTGCACACTTTTGGCTGTCTATTTTTTATTACAATAGCAAATTTTTTAGCATCAAAAGGTAATGTTAATGGTCTTTTTTACGGAGATTATGGAGCTATGATTTTGGTTTCTTTTGTACTTTTATTTTGGACGAGTTTCTTTTTTGCTTGGACAAAAAATTATTTTGATGTTTGGTATGTTACTGATCAGCATGTAATTGCAGTTAATCAAAAAGATATTTTTGATAGAGATGAAGCTTTTATGGAATTAGTTCGTATACAAGATGTATTTTTTGAACAAAATACTTTCCTGGCAACTTTTTTGGGTTATGGTAAGTTAAGAGTACAAAGTGCCGGTACAGAACAAGAGTTTATTATTGAAGATGTATGTGATGTCGAAGGTTGTGCTCATAGAATTATGGAATTAAGAGACAAAGCGCAGGGGAAGGGGCAAGGACAGCCAGTGGCTAGTAGTTTGTAGAATGTAGATAAACAAAAGCGACACCGTTAGGTGTCGCTTTTGTGTTTTAAAACAAGACTATCTTTTATTTAAAAAATAAGAAATTACTCCAGATGCTAGGCGAGTGAAAGTTTTTGGAGGAAGATGTACATATAGTACAACACCGTCTAATTTCACTCAACAATCGATATGTGATATTTGAAATAGAATAAATTGCTTTAGATACAAGGCACGGAGAAACGAGCGAGGAAACGTACTTAATAGTACGTTGATTAAAAATGAGAGGCTCCGTAACGAGAGTAGACTGAAGTAAGTTATTCTATTTCTTAAGGCGTTCTACGTACTCACCAGTATCAGTATTCACTACTATTGTCTCCCCAGCTTCAATAAACAAAGGTGTCGTAACTTGCGCTCCTGTTTCTAATGTAACAAGTTTCCCACCACCAGAAGCAGTATTTCCTTTGATCGCAGGTGGAGCGTCTTTGATGACGAAAGTCATTTTGATTGGAAGAGTAACACCAACATATTTTTCTTCTTCATCTAATGTAAATATTTTTACATCAACAAGAGTATTATCTTTTAAATATTTTGTCTGTTCACCAATAACATCAGCTGATATTTCAAAACGTTTAGCTCTATCGTCTGGATCACAGAACCAGTATTCACCCTTATTTGCAAAAAGGAAAAGGGCTTCACGCTTTGAAATGTCAGCCTCTTCAGCAGTATCAGATGCATGGAATGTTCCTGGAATAACTTTTCCATTTAAAACGTTACGCATACGCACTTGATTTTGTGGTTTACGTTTTTGAGTACGGGCTACGTGGGACTCTAGTACTTCATAGGGGACATCATCAACAAGTATGAACTTGCGAGGTTTTATTTCATCATAATCAAGTGTTGCCATAAAAGATAGGTGTTAGTTTATAGGTTGTAGGTTGTAGAAAAATACAAGATACATATAGCTACTATCATACCAAAAAAACCCTTTTTTTACAAAAGTTATGAAAAGAAAAATATTGTCGACCATCTTAAGCTTTTTCAGATAAGAAATCTAATATTCTAGTTCCGAAGCCTAAAGTTTTCATATCGAGGATTACTCGTCCCAGTTTTTTTAAAATATCAGATGTACTGACTTTTGGATCTTGTATATCTTTTTGAAGATCGTTAATTGTATTAAGACCTGAAAGCAATGATCCTGCATTGCCTAATAGTTTTGATGGTATATTTGAAGCTAATCCAAGTGTGGCGTCTATTTTTTCTTGTGGTTTAGCATTATCACTATTAACAGTTTTTGCATCTTTTTCAATGGTATTTATTTTATTTTCTATACTTGCTTCTATTACGGTTTTTGCAACATCAGTATAAAGTGCTAAAGTTGAACGCCCTACGGTACTTTCAGTTGTATTTTTAGTAGGTGTTTCTATAGAAGTAGAAATTTGCGTATCAGGAGCTACATTTTCTGTAATATTTTCTTGTGCAAAAGCAGGGGAGTTCATTGCCATCAGAAAAGCACCGCCAGCCAATGCTAACTTTAAAGCACCATTCGCCCTATCTTTCATAGTAGCTAATTTTTTCACAAAAGAAGCTCTTTCATTTTCTGGAAGTGTTTCTATTAGTTTTTCTACTCCATCCGCTCTAGCTTCTATTTTATTTTCTACTTCTTGCTCACGTGAAGTCATTCTTTCAACTAAAGCCACAGGACTAGTTGGCCCCACTTCTTGTTGTTCATTCGGATTTGGTGTTTTTTCTAAATTCATAGAGTTTGTTTTTTCTTCTCTAATATTTCTTTCTCGAGAAGTGCCATTTCATCTTCAAATGAAAAAAGAATATTTTTTGTTTTATTTTGAAACAATTGCTCTATTTCTTCAGCAGTTAAATCAACAATATCATTAGTTTTACTAACTTGCATATTATTCAGCAGGAGTTTCATTCTCTTCTGGATCAACTGCGCCTGAATATGAGTTTGCACCAGATTCTAATTCTTTACGTATTGCTTTTTCAAGAGCGTTACCAACTTTTTTATTTTCACGTAAATATGTTCTTGCAGCATCATAACCACGGCCAAGTTTTTCTTCACCGTATAAATAACTTGTGCCAGACTTTGTAACTAATTTAAATTTCTCACCAAGTGCGAGTAATTCTCCCTCACGAGAAATACCTTCGTTATACATAATATCGAACTCTGTTGTCTTGAAAGGGGCCGCAACTTTATTTTTTACAATTTTTACTTTTGTGCGAGCACCGACCACATCTTCTCCTTTTTTAATTTGAGCAATTTTACGAATATCTATACGGACAGAAGAATAAAACTTTAAAGCCTTTCCACCAGGGGTTGTTTCTGGGTTTCCAAACATAACACCAATTTGCATACGAATTTGGTTAATAAATACAATAACTGTTTGTGATTTATGAGCGATAGCTGTTAACTTTCGAAGTGCTTGAGACATTAAACGTGCTTGCTTACCTACGTGTTGTGCCCCCATATCTCCCTCGATTTCATCTTTTGGAGTAAGTGCGGCAACTGAGTCAATAACAACTACATCTACTTTTCCACTTCTAACTATTGATTCTGTAATTTCAAGAGCTTGCTCACCATTATCTGGTTGAGAAATTAAAAGTTCATTTATATTTACACCAAGTTTTTTTGCATATTCTGGATCCATTGCATGCTCTGCATCTATAAAAGCACATATACCTCCCATTTTTTGAGCCTCAGCAATTACATGCAAGGTCAGCGTTGTCTTTCCAGAAGATTCTGGTCCAAATATTTCAACTATACGTCCACGGGGAAGTCCTCCGACTCCAAGTGCGGCATCAAGTCCAATAGAACCAGTTGGAACAACGCCAACATCAACTTTTGGTGCACTGCCTAATTTCATCATGGCTCCTTCACCAAATTTATTTTGTATTTCACGAAGTAAGGCATCAGAATTTCCTGATCGGTTTCCTTTATCAGTCACCTCTCTTACTCCAACAGTCTTTAATGGCTTCACCACTTTTTTCTTCATCATATA